>NZ_JARWNC010000003.1:0-2253 GCF_029854675.1 Akkermansia sp. N21169
GGCATACGGGGCGAGACTTCCGCCGACCGTCAGCACGCTGGAGGCATCTTCCGTCTTCAGCCGGATGGCCGAGTCTTCGTCCGCGCGGAAGGCGTTGGCAAAGGACACTTCACCCTTCGCCGACAGTATCCCTCCCTGGAACAGGAGTTCCCCCTTGCCCAGAGAGCCGTATTCAATATTGCCGGAACCGTCCGTGACGCTGCCGGAACGCACGAGAATCGTCCCGCCCTGCAAGAGGGTGCCGCCCGTGTAGGTATTGCGCAAATCGGAGCCTATCGTCAGGTTTCCTTCTCCCGACTTCGTCAGCACGCCGTTTACCGTCCCGTTGTCGGAAATTCCGGCAGACGTATCGCCGTTGAACACGTAGTCCTTGCCGGTATCGTTGTTCACCGTCACCGACCAGGGTTTCACCGTTCCGATGATCGTGATATTGCGATTCACCGCCGCGTTCGAGAACAAAAGCTTCTGCGCATCTGGCCCTGTCGCGAATTCGCTATCGTGGCTCCACTGAGTCTTAGCGCCTCCGGTCGCGTCGCTCCATTCGACCGAGGTACCGTAGCCGTCGGCTCCGCTCGCCCAGACCCATTCCCCGATCCGCGCCAGCTGCAGGTAAAGAGTCGGCGTACCGCCTTCCGATGAACTGATCAGCTTGTAGTAATAGGCATCCGTCGATACGGACTCATGCGACCACGTAAAGGTTTCCGGCAACGGCGCCGACTGGGAAAGCAGGGCGTAGTCGCCCGCATGGCCCGATTCCGTCTGCTGGAAGTTCTCCAGCACCAGGGAATCCAGAGAATTGCATGCCCCCGTCAACTGGACATACGGGGAATTGTCCCTCGTGAGCATGTCGGAAAGGTCCAGCGTCAGCGTGCCGCCAGTCGTCAGGCTCGCGCCCTTGAGCGTCGCTCCCGCCGAGACCCTTACGTCCTTCAGGACGGCGGAGGCGTCCGACAAGGTCAGTGTTCCCGACTTGGCATGTACCGCTCCGGCGTAGCCCGCCGAGGTTCCCGACAGCGTCGAATCTCCCGAAAAGACCAGCGCGTTGGACAGGGACTGGCTGTTGAGGTCGATTTTCGCCCCTTCCGCCAGGATTTCGTTGGACGCAGCCCCGAAGGCCGTGGAGGAGGCCGCCTTGAGCGTTCCCCCCGTCACCTTGATGCTGCCGGAGAGCGAGGCGTTGCCTCCTCCCAGCGTCAGCACGCCCGAACCCGACTTCACCAGGTTCACGGACGCCACGCCCGATTTGTTGGAAAGATTTCCCGACAGGGTGATGTCCCCACCCATCGTGTCGATCGTCGTCGCATCGGAGCCCGTCGCCGAAAGCACGGCGACATGGGTCGTGCTCCACGCAGCCGACGACTTGAGCATACCGCCGCCCAGTTCCAGCGTCCCCGCCGAACCGGTGATCCCCGAAGCTCCCACCGTCAATTCTCCGCCGGTCAAGACCAGCGCGGACGCCGACGTCCCGAGCGAGATTCCTCCCGCCGAAACCGAGCCGTTGGACAAATTCAAGGAACCGCCATCCAGCGCCAGCATATTGCCGACGGATACCGTGCCGGATTGTGCGTCCGTACCGACCGTTACCGCAACGTTCGCCCCCAGGTTCAGGGAAGCCCCCGCGAGGGCACCCGTCAGCGACAAGGCACGGGACGAACCCTTACCGGCAAGCTCCAGAGTACCCGCCGTCGCCTCCAGACGACCGGACAGTGACGCATCGGCATCCAGCTCGACAAGGAGGGTGCCCGCCGCTTTCGACAGCGTGCCGGCGATCGCATCCAGCGTCCCGTTCGAGGCGTTATGCCGCACGGTCACCGACCCCGAATCATCATCATTGGCCAGGCGGAGAGTCGCTCCCCCAAGGACGGACAAAGCCCCGTCCAGCACATTGCCGGAGGCCAGGCCGCCGAGCACCACCGTGCCCTTGGCTCCGGCCTGTCCGACCGTTATGTTATTGGAATTGGTATCTCCGGCAAACTGCAGCCCGGACAAAGTCATCGTCTTGCCGTCCGCCGCGGCCACCTGGATCTTCTTGCCGGAATTGGCCATGACCGTATGCCCGGCAAGCTCCAGCGTATCCGCCGCCACCAGCGTCCCTCCATTGAACAACACCGTTCCGCCGTTGCCCAGGGAACTTCCCTTGCCGATCTTCAGCGTCCCGGCCGTCAACGTCGTGCCGCCCGTATAGGTGCTCTCGCCGGTCAGCTCCTGGCTCCCGGTCCCGTTCATCTCCAACGACAGCTTGCCGGAACCAAG
>NZ_JARWNC010000002.1:0-1411 GCF_029854675.1 Akkermansia sp. N21169
GGCGCCTGCCGTCCTGAAACTCACAGGCAATGGCGAAGGAACGATCTCCTTCGCGATGGAGGGCCGGGGTACGTTGGCGAAGGCCGGTACGGGGACGCAGACGCTTGCCATGAGCAATGACTCGCTGAGTCTTGACGTCCAGGGCGGCCGCCTTGTCGTGGATCTCCCGTCCGGCACGGCTTCCTACGGACATCTGGCGGTGAACGACGGGGCGGAACTCGTCCTGAAGAACAACGCGAAGTCCTCCGGCCTTCTGGTCCATGGAGGGGGGAGCCTGGTTCTCGGGACATCGGATCCCGCCTCTACGGTGGGCCATATGAAACTGGACATCTCCGGGAACGCGGCCTTCGGCGAAGGCTCCCTCCTGACGACGGTAGCGGCTCCGGGGATCGACAACACGTCGGTATCCGCCACGGGTACGGTGACGCTGCCGGAACGCATGTCCCTGCGGTTCATCAACCACGATTCCGAAGGCTGGAATGCGCCGTTGTCCGACCTGGTCGTGATGGACGCGACGGGAGGTTTCCTGAACGTCTCCGGCCAAACGCTGGGAAGCGGGACGGATTTCACAGACTGGACGGTGACGTTTGAGAAGAGCATTTCACTGTTCTACACGTCGGCCGACCTCTCCATCGGCCACGACGGCCGCCAGCTGCTGGCAACCCCCGTCCTCAACAAGGTCAATACGCTGGATCAATACGCCGGATCCGAAACGGCCAAGGCCGGGGCCGGTCTCATTTGGAACGCCGGACTGCAGAAGAGCGGCAGCAATCTCGACTTGCTCCTCTCCTCCATCATGGACGACATCAAGACGGGCAGTGCCTCCTCGGCCAGCCACAAGATGGCCGCCGCCGCCGGCAGCACGGTAACGAGCCTTCTGGGGGCCCAGCAGGCGGACTACCGCTACCAGCAGACTCTGCTGCGCAACCGGATGACGACCATGGGGCTTCCCGAAGGGTACAACTACGACGGCGAACTGCCGCTGTGGAACGCCTGGGTACAGGCCACGGGGACGTATAACAGCCTGACGGAGTCGGGCGACTTCGCCGGTTACAAATACAACACCTGGGGAGGAACCTTCGGTGTGGACACGAACCTGAGCGAAAGGCTCACGGTGGGGCTGGCGATGTCGGCGAGCTATGGCAAGCTGACGTCGAACGGAGCCGACACTTTGAGCGGCGACCTGGACATCTACTACGCGAACCTGTTCGCCCGGTACCAGAAGGGCAAGTGGGGTCACAACTTCATCGTGACGGCGGGTTGGAGCGACGGAACGGTCGACCGTACCGTCAACTACGGAGAAGGCAGCTACACGGGACACGGCTCGACGAGCGGTTCCACGTATGGAGCGATGTACGAAGCGACCTACGACATTGCCTTGAACGAAGAGAACAATGCGATCTTCCAGCCG
>NZ_JARWNC010000001.1:0-1361 GCF_029854675.1 Akkermansia sp. N21169
TTCCGAATTGACCGACGTGTCCAGAATGCCGGAGTTGGCGGAGACGCGCTGGTCGGGTCCGAGTTCGCACTGGAGCTTGCCGATGGCGACTTCCAGGGCAAGGCGGGCCTGCGCCCGTGCCTCTGCGACATACAAACCCTTCTGAGAAATACGCGTCTGCGACGCGGACATGGTCAGCAAGCCGACGCTGAGGAGGGCGAGCAGGACCATGAGCGTGATTGTCGCAATCAACGCAAATCCCGGAACAGCCAAACCAGTCCGGCCGGATCGGAGAAATCTAGGTAAGTTCTTCTTTTTCACGATGGGAGTCATGCTCATACTTTGCATATACGCATTTACATTGTCAATACGAATTTACATTATCACTACATTCATGCTGAAATCTCTACCTCCGGAACTCCGGGGATAGGCGAGCAGAACCATGAATGTGATTGCCGCAATCAATGCAAACCCTTGTAAGTGCTTCTTTAGGAAGCGTATGGAAGTACGCTTCCCGCAATTACAACGGTGTGTGATTTTCATGACAGAATAAAACTAGAATAATAAGTGAGAAAGACCGGGGGCTTCGTGAGGTTTCACTTCTCTTGCTAACGAATTGCGAATCCGCTAGCAAGAAAAAAATAGGGACTCTTTTTGATTTAGACCCCCTGAAATGTGGAAAAACCTTGAGCCTTCAAGAGGTATACCTATTGGAGAATGATCCTTAGATTTTTTCGTTATCTTGTTTGAGGGAGGGATGAATGTTGGGCCGTGATCTTTTTTGATGATAGCATAAATAACTTATTATAAATGATATCATGCTGTTTTTGGTGGGTGTCATTATGTTTTTTTGAGATAATCTTCAAAAAAATGATATTATTGGTGGGTTTTTTGCCAATAAAATGAACCGGCATAAGGGAATAAGGAGATGTATTGTATTTATAATAAGTATATTATAGTTTATTGTGGCGGATTCGCAATCCGCTAACTGTCGGAAAATATGGTTGATTGCTGCTCGCCTATCCCCGGAGTTCCGGAGGTAGAGATTTCAGCATGAATGTAGTGACAATGTAAATGCGTATATGCAAAGTATGAGCATGACTCCCATCATGAAAAAGAAGAACTTACCTAGATTTCTCCGATCCGGCCGGACTGGTTTGGCTGTTCCGGGGTTTGCGTTGATTGCGACAATCACGCTCATGGTCCTGCTCGCCCTCCTCAGCGTCGGCTTGCTGACCATGTCCGCGTCGCAGATGCGTATTTCTCAGAAGGGTTTGTATGCCGCAGAGGCACGGGCGCAGGCCCGCCTTGCCCTGGAAGTCGCCATCGGCAAGCTCCAGTGCGAACTCGGACCCGACCAGCGCGTCTCCGCCAACTCCGGC
>NZ_JARWNC010000009.1:0-1227 GCF_029854675.1 Akkermansia sp. N21169
GGCACGCTGCGCGCCGGGTCGAACACGGCCCTGGGGAACAGCGACATTGACGTGTCGGGCACCGGCGCCTTGGACGTCAACGGAAAAACCCTCGCCAACAAAGTCTTCCTCACAGGCGGTTCCCTGGCGGGCGGCAACGCGTCGTCCATCGGCGACCTCTCCGTCAACGTGGCCGGAGCAGCCTCCGCCAGCGTGAAAACCACGTCCCTGACCGGAGCCCTGAGCGTCGACAACCTCTCCCTCTCCTCCTACAACACCTTCGCCGCGAGCGACAACCTGATCGTCCGCAGCACGATGACGCTGGGCAGGGGCGCCCGGGCCACCGTGGCGGGCAACCTGGCTCTCGGCGGCTCGCTGCGACTGGACAGCCTGATTACGTCCCCGTCCACGGCCTCGCTGGCCATCACCGGCACACTGACGTCGACGGCCTCTTCCGGGAACCTCACCATCGACGTTTCCCGCACCTACCTCTCGCAGCTCACCACGGGCAATTACACCCTCGCCACCTATGCCACCCAGGGCAGCCTGACGCCGGAGCAGATCCTCGCCGGCAACGCCTACGCGGACGACAGCTCCGTCATGAACTGGAACGACGTTTCCAACGTCTACTCCTTCAAGCTGGACACCGCCTCGTCCGGCGGCATGACGACCCTCGCCCTCGTCGCCTTCGTCGATACGGACAAAGCCTGGGTATGGGATGGTGTCTCCGGCGCCACATGGAATACGTCTGCCACCAACTGGATTCCCGTTTCCGGGGATACGACCGGCACCAACACAGGCAAGGTCGTCTACTTCGGCAGCCCCTCCATTGGAGAAACCGACCGGACCGTCAACGTAGACGGCGAAGGAGTTGCCCCCATCTTCATGATGGTAGACACCAATACGACCTACACCTTCACGGGAGACGGTTCGATTGCCACCGACGAACTTGCCATGACCGGCATCGGTACGACCGTCCTCGAGAATGCCAAGGCCGATGGGGCGGCCAATGCCATCAAGCGCATTTCCCTGCAGAAGGGTACCGTCAAAGTCACGTCGGATGCCGCCATGGGCACTCCGGAAATGATCTCCTTTGAAGGAGGCGTCCTGGAATACGGAACCTCCGGCCTCGCCGACGTCTCCGCCGCCATGAGCGTCAAGGACGGCTCCGGCCTCAACCTGGCCGTCTCCGAAGGGGCTTCGGCCACCGTCGGAAAACTTTCCGCCGACCTCGCCTCCGACACCTCC
>NZ_JARWNC010000010.1:0-1105 GCF_029854675.1 Akkermansia sp. N21169
CCGGGGGAATTATTTTTTTCGTTAAGCTATTGAGATAAATGATTAGAGAATGACAGCAGGCAATAAGTGCACACTTTCGTGTTTTTCCCACAGAGAGAAAATGTTTGTACTTCGCCTGCAAGATTTCATTGCACCTCAAGGCACTAACCGTTGCCAAATAGAGAAGCTGGCGCAGTTCCTTTCTGCCCCCATGTATTTTGCGTGTTCCTTTCATCGTTCCGCTTTCCCAGGAATAAGGCACTACTCCGAGTAGGGCTGACGCCTGCTTTCTATTAATGCTTCCCAATTCGGGCATGAGGCTAATCAACGCCATGGCATTGCGTTTCCCTATTCCTTTAACATTCAAATAGGTTTCATACTTTTCTTTTAGCTCTTGATGAGTTTTTCCATTTGAACCTGCAACGCCTCTATGCGTTTTTCTTCCTGCTTCAGGGCTTGATCCAATTGCTGTTTCAGAAACGGCTGATTGGTTGCTTTTTGCTCGTTTTTCAACTGTGCCCGTCTTTTGACATAAAAAGTAAGGACACTTTCGTATTCTTTGAGCTGAAGAATTTCTCGGGTAAGTGGATAGTCTTGCTCAAGTTGTTTGTCTTTTCCCAATTGGCAGAGCACCTGAGCGTCCAAACGGTCGGTCTTGGCCTGTAGTCCTTCACTTCTGGCATAGTTTCTTACTCGTACCGGATTAAGGCATGTTTGGGAGATATTGGCGTCCATGAAAACGGGGATAAGCCGACGGCTTAAATAGCCGGTGGACTCATACACGACATGAACTGGTTGTTCCTGTTTTTCAAAAAGACGGAACATGTTCTTATGTCCTGTCTTGTTGTTGGTGAATCGGTAGGTTTTATGCTGAAGGCAGATATCCAAATAGTCTTTGGATATATCTACTCCGGCATAGTTCTTTTGAGGTATGTTTTCTCCTACTTCACGATTGATTTTTGTTTTGTTGGGCTTCATTCTGATCTCCTCCTCAAATGCGGACTCATCTCGGGGAGACGGTCCTTTCAACTATTCGAGATTTGGAATGATCGGATCCCCGGATGGGGCTTGTATCGGCACTGACTCTTTGACATTCTCCGCCCTAGGGCGGGAATCTGGCTGTCTC
>NZ_JARWNC010000019.1:0-1096 GCF_029854675.1 Akkermansia sp. N21169
ACGTCGAGGACGGAGCCCGATTGGAGTTCGAGCGTCGAGTTGCCCGAAAAGTCGCCTCCGTCCACCAGGCGCAGCGTCCCGTAAGCCATCGAGAAGGTGCCGTCCCCGGTGATGTGGGTGGCCAGGTTCATCGTGTCGCTTCCGGTGACCACCAGGCGGGAGTCTACTCCGCGCAGTTCCAGGGTGCCTCCCTGCCCGTATACGCCCTTCACCAGGGTTTCCCCTCCGATGACGGTCAAGCCGTCTCCGGTGCCGGCGGTGAGACTTTCAAGGCTGTTATGCCCGTTGAGGACGAGGGTGCCTTCCCGCGTTTCGATGCCGCCGTCGATGGTCACGTCGCCGTTGATGGTCAGCGATCCCGTGCCCGTCTTGACGAAGTCGACAATGCCCGCCTTGAGGTTGCCTTCGTAAACGGTGTCGAGGTTGCGCCCGTTGTAGCTGCCGTTGACCAGTTCGACACGGGCGACGCTGTCGGTGCCAAGGTTGTTTTCGAACTCGAGGGTGTAGCGTTCCCCGGTGGCGGAGTTGAGGCCACCCGAGAGGTTTTCGACGTGCAGGCCAAGGGTTGACGCGTCGCCGGGGGCTCCGCTCATGACGACGTTGAGGTCGGCGTTGATCATCATCATCTTGTAGGCGTCGAAGTAGACGTAGTGGGTGGTGGATGGATCCTGCGAAGTCGCTTCTTTGGTCAGATCAACCCGATGTTGTGCATTCCCGTCGAGGGCTGCGTCGGTGGCGTAGTAGATTTCCCCGCCGGCGGTGACGGCCAGGCGGCCCGCGTCGAGGTTGGCCTGCAGGGCGTCGGCATCCAGGTTGCGCTGGACGGCATAGCCGAGGTATTCCAGGACGGGGTTGAAGCGGATGGAGCTGAGCCATGCGTGGGCCGCGTCACTAATGCCGTTGGCGGTGCGCGTCAGAGGATCGGTGACGGCGAGGGCTCCGTCGGTGAGCTGGAGGAGGATGGTGGTACCTTCCGCCCGGAGGTCGTGGAGTTCTTCCAGCAGTCCGTCGGTGAGGTTGATCTGCATGTCGCCGAGGTAGACTTGGTGGGATGCCCCCGGCGTCTCGAAGGAGATGAGCGATTGAGCGCTGCCGG
>NZ_JARWNC010000015.1:0-1083 GCF_029854675.1 Akkermansia sp. N21169
CCTCACCCTCACCGGGAAAGCCTCCTACGCCGGCACCCTCGCCGACTTCGGCGGCACCCTCGCCGCCTCCGGCAGGGACGCCTCCCTCACCCTCGCGGGCACCGGCAGCAAGGCGGCCGCCCTCGCCGCCTCCGGAGGGGGCTCCCTCACCCTCGACTACACCTCCGGGGACGCCACCTACTCCGGCCTCACCCTCACGGGCGGCTCCACGGCCACCCTCATCGCCGGCAACGGGGACGGAACCAACAACACCCTCACCCTGCGCCGGGGAGGCACCGTCAGCGGAGACTCCACCCTCGGCTTCATCCTCAACACCGAAGCCTCCGGCAGCCTCTCCTCCACGAGCCCCCTCGTCACCACCGGAGGCAGGGAAACCCTCGACATCGCCGAGGGAGCCACCGTCCGCCTCGCGGCCGGTGACGGCCAGGAAGTCATCCACGGCACCATGCCCCTGCAAATCGCCCTGGCCTCCAAAGTCAGCCAGCAGGGAGGCATCAACCTCGTCTTCGACGAACTCTTCGGCAAATACTTCGACCCGTCGCAATCCCGCGTCGAAACCGTCGAGGGCACCATGATCCTCACCACCGCCGCCAACCGCAACGGCTTCTACGTCCACCAGGCGCAGAGCGAGACGGCCCGCAGCGGCGGAGCCCTCATGGACAACGCCCTGGTCACCGTCAACCCGCAGACCACCGACAGGGACAGCACCCTCGCCGCCCTCCTCAACGCCGTGGACGCCTCCATCAAGGCCCACGACCGTGCCGGAGCCAGCCGCACCATGGCCGCCGCCGCGGGCAGCACAGTAACGAGCCTCCTGGGCTCGCTGCAGGCCGACTACCGCTACCAGCAGACCCTGGTGCGCAACCGGATGACCACCATGGGGCTGCCCGACGGGTACAGCTACGAAGGAGACCTCCCCCTGTGGAACACCTGGCTGCAGGCCACCGGCACCTACAACCGCCTCAACACCGACGGGGACGAAGCGGGCTACCAGTACAACACCTGGGGAGGCACCTTCGGGGTCGACGCCAACCTCAGCAGCAAATTCACCGCGGGGCTCGCCATGACGGCGAGCTACGGGAA
>NZ_JARWNC010000014.1:0-962 GCF_029854675.1 Akkermansia sp. N21169
CCCGTCACCTGCGTGTCGAGCACCGTATTGCCGGCTCCCGTCAGCGTCAGCCTGGAGGCCTCTCCCGAAAGGGATAAAGCGCCGCTGCCCTTCAGACTTTCGGTCTTGCCGGTTCCACCGATCACGGTCATGGCTCCCTCCCTGCCCGTATCAAGGGTTCCGAAGGAACTCGTCCCGTTGAGCGTCAGCGTGCCTTCGGACGTAGTCACCGTACCGCTCGTCGAAAACGATCCATTGATCGTTAATCCCGCCGCGCCCGTCTTAATGAAGTCCGCACTGCCGCCGGCGATGTTGCCGTCATAGACCGTATCAAGCTTCTCGCCTTCCGAGTTCAGACCGTTGACGAAGTTGATCTTCGCCGCCCCGGATCCGGGATCAGCGTTGGCGACGGTGATGGTATAGACCGTTCCATCTTCGCCAAGACCCCCGAGCAGGTTTTCCACCTTCAACCCGGCGGGATGGCCGCTGCCCGCCGCGGGAGCCCCGGACAGGCTGATGTCCAGATCCTCGTCGATCACCACCGCCTTGTACGCGTCGAGATAGTTGTAATGCGTGCCCGCGTTAAGCTGACCCTTGTCGTCCGACGCGAAATAAACGTCTCCGCCCGCCGTGATCGCCACCTGGCCGTCGGACAGGTACGAATCGAACTGGGCCTGGCTGATATCGACCGTCTTCACGGCGTAGCCGAGGTACTGGAGCAACGGATTGAAACGGATGGACTTGAGCCATGCCAGGGATCCTTCGGAAAGATCGCTGTATCCGTTGAAGGTGGCGCTATGCGTCTGCGGAGCATCGGCGACGAGCCGGCCGTTGGTGAGCTGCAGCAGGACGGTCGTGCCCTCCAGATTGTTCCGTGAGATCGACTTCTGCAGGTCGAGCGTCAGGCCCAGTGTCAGGGAACCCAGGGAGACGTCATGTCCGGCGGCTGACGCCCCGGCATCGGAACCGAAGACGATGACGCC
>NZ_JARWNC010000018.1:0-878 GCF_029854675.1 Akkermansia sp. N21169
ACTGTCGGCGAAGGGTGAAGTGTCCTTTGCCAACGCCTTCCGCGCGGACGAAGACTCGGCCATCCGGCTGAAGACGGAAGATGCCTCCAGCGTGCTGACGGTCGGCGGAAGTCTCGCCCCGTATGCCCTGGACATCCAGGGAGACGGCCGGGTGCAAGTGACGGAGCTGGGCTCCGGAGACATCCTTGCCGGGGATCTTACGGTGGGAGCCGATGCCGTCCTTGCACTTCACAACGCCGCTTCGCAAACTTCCGTCACCCTCTCCGGAAAACTCTCCGGCGTGGCGGGTACCCTTGGAAAAACCTCCGGTACTCTCGTTCTGAACCTCCTCAACGAAGGGGATACCTTCGGCGGTACGTTGGAGGCCGACGCCCTTACCGTCAGCGCCGTCGGTTCGACGGCTACCGACAAATCCCTGGGACTTTCCGGCACGATGTCGGCCTCCGGTCTGATCCTTTCCGATGGAGCCGAACTCAAGCTGCTTTCCAACGGAGAACTTGCCGTTGATGGGACCATCTCCGTCAACTCCGACTCCGGTCTCACCCTCGCCGGCGGTACGCTGACGCTGGGCAACGCCGCCACCTCCTCTGCAACTGACGTTCTCGGCGGCACGGATGGCACGGTCATTTTGGGCAACGGAACTCTCACCGCGGCCACAGGCAGCTCGGGCTGGACAGCCTCCCATGCTATGACCCTTTCGGGCACGGGCGAAAACGGAACGCTCGTCAGCCTCGGCGACGGACAGACTGTGACCCTGGGCGGAGTCCTGAACGGCTCCGGCCTCTTGACCAAGCAAGGGGGAGGCACCCTCGTCCTCGGCAACGGCGGCAATACCGTCTCCGGCGAGATCGCGCTGGAAGAAGGCCAGCTCGAACTTG
>NZ_JARWNC010000020.1:0-866 GCF_029854675.1 Akkermansia sp. N21169
GGCGAGGGCGGCCGCCTTGCTGCCGGTGCCCGCGAGGGTGAGGGAGGCGTCCCTGCCGGAGGCGGCGAGGGTGCCGCCGAAGTCGGCGAGGGTGCCGGCGTAGGAGGCTTTCCCGGTGAGGGTGAGGTTTCCTTCCCCGGCGAGGGTGCCCAGGCCGTTCCAGGCGGTGAGGGTGGCGGAGGTGTCCGGGGTGTCGAGGACGAGGCGGGTGGCTTCCCCGGTGACCAGGGCGATGCCGTCGAGGGCTCCCGCGGCGGTGAGGGTGGTGGTGCCCGCCCCGAGTTCGAGGGTACCCGATCCCGCCGCGCCGCCGAGGGCCTTGACGGTGCCGGCGATGGCGGCGCCGGAGGCGAGTTTCAGGGTGGAGTCTCCGCCCAGGAGGATGGAGCCGGAGGCTTTGTCCAGGGCGCCGGCTTCGAGGACGGACTTGGCGCCGGTGAGGGCGAGGGTGCCGTCCCGGCCGATGGAGAGGGTGCCGACGGCGGCCGAGGCTCCCTGTCCGGAGAGGGTGAAGGTGGCGGCTTGCGCGTCTCCGTCGCCGACGGTGAGGGCGGCGATGGAGTGGGCGGCTCCGACGCGGGTCAGGGCGATGCCGCCTTCTTCGACGGTGAGGCTGCCGCCGAGGGTGGCGGTGCCCCCGATGGTGAGGGTGGCTTCACCGGTCTTGGAGAGGGCGGTGTGTTCCCCGGCGGTGAGGTTGCCGGCGAGGACGGAGTCGACGAGTTCCCCGTCCTTGTCACGGTCGTTGTAGAAGCGGACGCGGGCGGTGCCCGTCCCGTCGCTGTCGATGGCGAGGGTGGTTCCCTTCTGTCCGCTGAGGTATTTGACGGTGAGGGGTTCCGAGTCGCTGCCGGGCAGGGTGATGC
>NZ_JARWNC010000039.1:0-367387 GCF_029854675.1 Akkermansia sp. N21169
TACCGTCAACTACGGAGAAGGCAGCTACACGGGACACGGCTCGACGAGCGGTTCCACGTATGGAGCGATGTACGAAGCGACCTACGACATTGCCTTGAACGAAGAGAACAATGCGATCTTCCAGCCGCTGGTCAACGTGAGCGTGATGCGCAATGAAGTGGACGACTACAATGAGACGGGAGCCGGCAACGCGGGGCTTCGGGTGAGCGGTCTTGAAGGGACGTCGGCAACGGTGTCCGTGGGCGGTCGCCTGATGGGGATCATCGGCGGGAACGTGTTCGGCCGCGAATCGCTTGGGGAACTCCGGGTGCAGGTGGCGCAGGACCTGGGCGACACGCGCAGCGAAGGCAACGTAGGATTCCTGTCCAATCCCGGGTTCAGCCGGCAGGTGAAGGGAAGCAAGGCGGGGACGACGGGGCTCCAGTTCGGAGCCGGGTTGAGCCTGCCGTCCGGCGAAAACGGGACGATATTCGTGGATGCTACGGCAGACATCCGCAGCCGTATGACGTCGGCGAGCGGCAGCATCGGCTATCGTTACAACTTCTAACGCAGTCGGGAACAAATTAAAGCCGGGGATGCCGTTTCGTGGAATCAGCCACGGGACGGCATCTCTGCTTGACCGGGGGGGGATATCTCGGCATGATATGGAAAGAAGATTTATTGTCTGCATGAATCCCTTTTCCATTCAATCCGTCGAAATAGGCGGAGAACGTCCCTTTTACATTCTTGGCCCTTGCTCTCTCGAATCCGAACCGTTCGTTTGGGAGATGGCCCGCGCCATCAAGGAAATCTCCGACCGTGTGGATATCCCGCTTGTATTTAAAGCTTCTTACGATAAGGCCAACCGGACATCCGTATCGTCATTCCGGGGTCCCGGTGTGCATGAAGGGTGTCGGATCCTGAGTGAAATCGGGAAAGAACTCAATATTCCCGTCGTGACGGATGTTCATACTTCCCGTGAGGCGGAAATTGCCGCAGAATATGTCGATATGCTCCAAGTCCCGGCTTTTCTCTGCCGCCAGACGGATTTGCTGGAAGCGTGCGCCAAGACAGGCCGGGCCGTAAATATCAAGAAGGGACAGTTCCTGGCTCCGTGGGATACGGTGAATATTGCTGGCAAGATGCGCGCTTTCGGGTGTGAGCAATTCATGATATGCGAACGCGGTACGACGTTCGGTTATAATAATTTGGTTGTGGATATGCGCGGATTGTACTGGATGCGCCAGGAAGGTTTTCCTGTCGTGTTTGATGCAACGCATTCCGTACAGAGACCCGGCGGACTTGGCGGGACGACGGGAGGAGACAGTGAACTTGCTCCCGTTCTGGCTTCTGCTGCGATGGCAGTGGGAATTGACGGTGTGTTCATGGAAGTGCACAAAGATCCTGAACATGCCTTGTCCGATGGACCGAACCAAATTCCCCTGCGTCTTTTGGAGGGGGTGCTTGTTCGATTGGAAGCTATCCGCAAAGCTGCGCGACCATGGTAAAGAGTGTTGCCAGAACTGTTATCATGCTCGTTGCCGCCGGGGGAATTTCCCTGTCGAATGATACGCCGTCTCCATTTATGGACAACGGTCCTTTGGTGCCGGTGGACAAAAAATTTCCGGCATTGGATCTTCTGCCCCCGGGTAGCGAGTTGACGAACGTGAGTATACCGCAGTATGAGAACCGCCGTAAGACGGCTTTGATTACTTCGGTGTTGATGAAGGTGATCAGCGAGACGGAATTATCGGGAGACAAGGTGAATGTCTACCTGTTTGCCGATGACGGTCATGAGATGACCCGGATGTTTACGCTGAACGCTTCCTATTTTTTCGATACGGAATGCCTTGTATCGGATCAAAAGACAATTATTGACGATGAACGGTTCCGTGCGGAAGGCACGGGATTGAGATTCCATTCCGGACGCAATGTCGGGTTCCTTAAAGGACCGGTGAAATCGCGGATACGAATGGGCAAAATGAAGAAGGATTCCCAATGATGAAAAAGAGTTTAACGACGACCTGTTTGATCGGGATGTGCCTGTCGTCCTTTGCTGCAGGTGACCCGGATTATTTGGTGGAACTGGAAAAGAACGCGCCGACCAAGACGGAACTGGAGGAACCGGGAAAAGTTGATTATCCGGCCTCCGATATTCGGGTGTTGACGGCTGGCGAACGAGCTGCTCTGGAAAAGGAAACCGGATTTGATGCCAAGCCATTTGGAAAACTTGTCGACGATACCGTACGGCTTGACGAATCCCTGAAACAAGAAGCGGCCCGCATCGACAAAGATGTTCTGGATTTTTGCAAGGAGCAAGGAATTGAAATTTCTCTGGCCGTGCATGCTCGTCCGGCAATTGCTGTGGAAGATAAGCCAATCAATTCGGCAGAGGATATGTTGATTGACTGCGACAAAGGGATCTATTTCGACTCGTCGCAGGGATTGGTTGTTTACATAGGTAATGTCAAAGTCCGTGATCCGCGTCTCAATCTGGATTGCGACCGGCAGCTTAAGGTTTACCTTCATGAAGGTCCCCCTCAAGAGAAAAAAGGCGGTGAACCCAAAAAGGAAGACGAATCCCGAGACGGAACGGAGAAGGGTCAAGAGAGCAAGCATTTGTCTCCCAAAACTCCGGCGGATACGTTGAATGTCAATTTTGACGGGATTAAAAAGATGACGGCGGAAGGCAATGTGGTCATGAACAGCAAGGATGACAAAGGAGAGGTTTATTGGGCGCGTGCACAACGAGCTACCTATAATGCCCTGACCGGTGAAATCCTGATGACGGGGTTGCCGATGATGGTACAGTACATGACGCATAACTCGGTAACGAATGATCCCAATGCCTACATACGCGTAACGGAAAACGGAGCCGTGGTGTTCGTCGGTAAATGGACGACGAAATTACGCAATATCCGGGATCAGAAATCCGGATTCGGTTCGTCAGATCACAAACCAAACCGGAAATAACTCTGTGAACAGCGATTCTCCCGATTATCTCCTCGAAGCATCCGGTTTGTGCAAAACGTACAAGACCCGCAAAGTTGTCGACAATGTTTGTTTGACGGTCGGTCCGGGAGAAATTGTCGGATTGCTTGGTCCCAACGGTGCCGGCAAGACGACGTCGTTTTATATGGTGGCGGGATTAGTGAGGCCGGATGAAGGCAAGGTTGTCTTCCAAGGGGAAGACATCACCATGCTTCCGATGCATCTGCGGGCCAGGCGTGGGATGGGATATTTGCCGCAGGAAGAGTCGATTTTCCGCAAATTGTCCGTGGAGGACAATCTGATGGCTATTTTGGAGACGCGTAAGGATTTAACTCCTGCCCAGCGTAAGTTGCGGGCTGATGAATTAATGGACCGTTTCGGGATTACCAAGATCCGCGAATCGATGGCTATCCAGTTGTCCGGTGGTGAAAAGCGCCGATTGACCATAGCGCGTGCCTTGGCGAGCAATCCTTGTCTGTTGATGCTGGACGAACCTTTCAGTGGTGTAGATCCGATTGCCGTGTCGGACATCCAGAAAATCGTCATGGAATTGAGGGAGAAGGACGGATTGTCCATCCTGATCACCGATCACAATGTCCGGGAGACTCTTCATATTGTCGACCGGGCGTACATTCTGTTTGAAGGCAGGGTGATCAAGCACGGGACGTCTTCGGAAATCGCCAATGACCCGATAGCCCGCAAACAGTATCTTGGCGAACAATTCCGGATGTAACCCCCATGTTTTCTACTCCCTCCATGTCGGTTCCCCAGAATACTATTGCTCTCGTTTTCGACTACGACCAGACGTTGAGTCCTCATTACATGCAGGACGAAGCGATCTTTCCTGAATTCGGTATCAGTGCTCGTGAATTCTGGAAGAATTGCAACGAATTCGTTTCCCGCGAACAATGGGATGGAGAACTCGGATATCTGAAGGCGTTGCTTGATGCATTGAGCCTGGACCAAGTCAGTAACGCCATGCTGGAGAACTTGGGACAACGCCTGACATTTTATCCGGGATTGCCGGATTTTTTCAAATGGCTTCCAGAAGTGGCCTTGACGGAAAAGCACCGGGAGATGGGAATTAAACTGGAGTATTATATCATATCGTCCGGATTGAAAGCCTTGATTGACGGCGCAGCGATTCGTCCGTATTTCAAGGCGGTATTCGGATGCGAATTCAGCGAGAGCAACGGAGCGATCGATTTTCCCAAGCGTGTTATTTCCCATACGACGAAGACGCAATTCCTTTTCCGTATCAACAAGGGGCTTCTCGATTACAGCCAGGACGTCAACGACCATATGGCGGAGGACATGCGCCCTGTGCCGTTCCGCAATATGATTTACGTGGGAGACGGGCCGACGGACGTACCGTGTTTTACGGTGATGCGCCATAACGGCGGGCATGCAATAGCCGTATACAATCCCGATGACGAGTCCGGATTGAGCTTCCGCAAGTGTTACAATCTGAGTTCTTCATCAGACCGGGTTAATTTTATGGCTCCTGCGGATTATCGTCCGGATAGCCATTTGAGCCGTATTTTGGGCGCTCTCGTATCCGATATAGCCGACGGTATCGTGCGCCGTCGAACCCGGGAACAGGAGGATGCCCGGGGAACTTCCATTCAATTTTAACAATTCAGTGAGTTAATTTTTTATAGATATATGAATCAGCATTTTCACTTTTTAGGGATATGTGGTACGGCCATGGGGGCGGTTGCGGCAGCGATGGCCAGGAAGGGGTATAAAGTAACGGGCACGGATGAAAAGGTCTATCCTCCTATGTCAACGTTTCTGGAATCGGAAGGAATTACGATTTTTGAAGGCTACAAGGGGGACAATGTCCCGGATTCTGCGGATGTGATCGTGATTGGCAATGCAATGAGCCGTGGCAATGATGAAGTGGAAGCCGTTCTGGAGAGCAGAAGACGCTATCTCTCCCTGCCGGAGACGATGAAGGAATATTTCCTGCGCGGTAAAAGGAACTATGTGGTAACAGGAACGCACGGCAAGACGACGACGACTTCAATGCTGGCCTGGCTGATGGAGTATGCCGGTCTGAATCCGGGATTCATGATCGGGGGGATTTCCCGCAACCTCAAGAGGGGAGGACGCTTTACCGAATCCGAATTTTGCGTTTTGGAAGGGGATGAATACGATACGGCATTTTTCGACAAGCGGTCGAAGTTTCTGCATTATTTGCCCGAGTTGGTGATCATGAACAACATTGAGTTCGATCATGCGGATATCTATGAGAGCGAGAAGGAGATCATGACGAGTTTTAAGCGTCTTCTTCGTGTTGTTCCCCGCAATGGGCTGGCCATTGTGAATGCCGATGACAAGAATTGCATGGAAGTTGTGAGGGATCATCCTCCGTGTCCTGTCAAGACGCTTGGTTTTTCCGAGCAGTCCGATATGAGGATTGAAGATGTCGATTGCAGGAAAGAAGGCTCGTTTTTCACTCTGGATGGAGAAAGGTATTTTGTGCCGATGGTTGGGGAATGCAATGTGTATAATGCAGCCATGGCTCTGACAGCTGCGCGGTTTGCCGGTCTTGAACCGAGTGTGCTCCGGGAAGGAATGAAACAGTTTTTAGGCGTGGCCCGGAGGCAGGAGGAACGTGGCGTAGTGGACGGAATTGCCGTCATTGACGACTTTGCCCATCATCCGACGGCCATACGGAAGTCCATTGAGGCATTGCGCCAGCGCTATCCTCAGTCCCGTATTTGGGCGTTGTTCGAACCGCGCTCCAATACGTCTCGCAGGAATATCTTCCAGAAGGAACTGGCCGAAGCTATGGCTTGTGCGGACGTGCCGGTCGTGGCGGCAGTAGACCATCCTGAAAAGGTGGCTAAGGAGGAAAGACTGGATGAAGAGATGCTCGCCGCCGATTTGGCTGCTACTGGAAAAATCTCCTATGTGGGAGCGAAGGCTGATGCCATTGTCAATTTTGTGAAGGAAAAAGCCCAAACGGGTGACGTCGTACTTGTCATGAGTAACGGCGGATTTGAGGGTATTCATGAAAAAATTCTTCAATCGTTGAAAGAGAGATCATAAGATCATAGTATTCCATTAAAGGGGAGTTCTGCCGTGAACCAAAAATCTACCATTATCGCATTTGTTATCAGCTTTATCGTTGTAGGAAGCCTGGTCGCCTTGTTTACTTGGAAACGGGCGGAACCAAAAGGATATATACCGATTCCTGCATCTCAACCTGTTGAAAATGAAGAGCCTCCACGTGTCTTGTCCCAGCCGGTAGTCGATGTGGATAACCCTTCCAAACAGGACGATGGCAAAGTCAATGCCCCCCGTTTTGAAAGTGCCCGCATCCAGAAGAGTTCGTCCAACCTGATTCATGCTCTGATGCGCGTCCTCGAAGGAGGCGAGGCGATGACGACGGAGGATTTCGTGGCGCACTCCATCATGAGTGAAGAAGCTGCCGCCGAGTTTAACAAGGCTTTATCCAAAGGGCATGTGCCTCTTAATCCGGGAACCCCGGTGACGGAAATCGGTAGCGATAATGGCAAGGTGCGTTATCTGCTCAACTTCCGTAATGGAGCGAAAGGAATTGTAGACTTAGTTCAGGGGAAAGACGGCAAGTGGGTGGTTTCGGATGTGAATCTGCCGTCTGCCGAAGAATTACAGGATGGCAAGGGAGGGGGAATTGCGTTGTCCGATCCTCTGGGCGTTGCCTATGACTTTGTTCGTGCTTCTCTCAAAGCGGATTACAGAATGGTCAGAAAACTCTCCGATCCGGAGAAGGTGAGCGACGCAACGATTGCGGGGCTTTGCATCCTGTTTGAAGACGGGAATTACCACCTGCGCCAGAAGATGCCAATCCGTGGAATGTTCTCGAATACTTCGAATGCCGGATTTCTTGTCTATCTGGCCAATCCGCAAGGGGATGCCTCCGGCAACATGGGATTGACGATGCAAAAGAATTCTTCCGGAAAGTGGATGGTAACGGAAGTGGCGTTGGATAGTCTTCTGGATGATTATGCCAAGAGGTTTTCCGATGGGGACTCCGTGTACTTTCCATTGGTCAAGAATCCCAAGGGTGGTGATTCCATCGCTCTGTTTTTCGGGTTTAATGAGGACACATTGACGCCGCGCTCCGTGCGGCAGTTGGAAATTGTGGCGGAAGTGATTATGATGGAAGGGAACAAGAAATTGGAGATCAGCGGCCACACCGATGATGTCGGCAGTGATGCCTATAACAATTCTCTATCCGAGCGCCGTGCGCTGGCGGTGAAGAAGATTCTTGTGGAGCGCGGCGTGTCGCCGGACAAGATTTCTACTAAAGGCTTCGGGAAGTCTCATCCCCGGAGGACATATTCCCCTGGGACGGATATCCGGACAATCGACGAGGTGCGCAGTGAAAACAGGAGAGCTGAAATGTACCTCGACTTTTAAGCTGGGATAGAGGGACTAGGCTGACATGGTAAGACGTTATGTGCTGAATGGGGAAGGGGATGGTTCCCACTCAATATCCGGCATTGATTATGCCTCCGAACTCAATGAACAGCAGCTTGCTGCCGTGATGGCTCCTCCGGGGCCCGCCCTTGTGATAGCAGGGGCTGGCGCCGGTAAGACGCGGACGCTGACGTATCGTGTGGCATGGTTGATCGACCATGGGATTGACCCCGGTCAGATTCTTCTGTTAACGTTTACGAACAAGGCGTCGCGGGAGATGCTGGAACGTGTCCGCGAACTTGTCCCCGTTGATCTAAGCGCGTTGTGGGGAGGGACGTTCCACTCTATTGCGAACCGTCTGTTGCGTCGTCATGCCGACAAAATCGGGTTTACTCGTTCTTTTTCGATCATGGATTCGGATGATCGCAAATCCATGCTGAAAGCCGTGATTAAATCCTTGGATTTGGGCGATAAGGATAAACGCTTTCCAAAGGCTGAGGTGATTGCCTCGATTTTCAGTCTTGCGGACAATACGGGCGAGGGGATCAAGCACATTGTCGAATGCGATTATCCGTATCATTCCCCATATTTAGAGGCAATTTTAAATATCCGAGAGGAATACGACCGAAGAAAACGCGAGGCGAATTCCATGGACTTCGACGATTTGCTGCTCCATGCCGTGGAGTTGTTGGAGAAGGACTCCTTTATCCGCGATTTGTATAGGAACAAGTTTCGCCATATCCTTGTGGACGAGTTTCAGGATACGAATGCCCTTCAGGATAGAATGATTGATTTGCTGGCCGATGGGGATGGCAACATGATGGTGGTGGGAGACGATGCCCAGAGCATCTATTCCTGGCGCGGTGCGGATATGAGGCATATTTTGAATTTTACGATCAAGCATCCGACGGCCAGGACATACAAGATCGAGACGAATTACCGAAGTGTGCCTGAGATTCTGAACCTTTCCAATGCGGCGATTGCCGCCAATGAGAACCGGATCGAGAAGGAATTGCGTTCCGTTCGTCCGGCGAGCAGTATGCCTCCGGCTTTGGTTGCTCTGAATGATACTCGGATGGAGGCGATGTTCGTTGTCCAACGAATTGGGGAATTGATGGAATCCGGCGTGGAGGCTTCGGAAATTGCCGTATTGTACCGGGCTCACTTCCACAGCATGGATGTGCAAATGGAACTGACGCGCCGGCATGTGCCGTTTCTCATTACGAGCGGATTGCGCTTTTTCGAACAGGCGCATGTGAAGGATGTTCTGTCTTTTTTGCGTTTTGCCGTCAATGGACGTGATGAATTGTCGTTTAAGAGGATGGTTTCTCTATTGCCGGGGATAGGGCCGGCTTCTTGCAATAGATTGTGGAAACAATGGGTCGCTCATTTGGAAGAGCCTGTTACTGACGGGGATTACGAAAGGATATCCGGAATTCTTGCAGGGTTTACCGTACCGTCCAAGGCGCGAAAAGCATGGGATCAGCTTGGCTTGACGCTGGATGAACTGACTCCCGAGGGCTTAGTTGTTAAGCCTTCATCCATGATTTTTTCTGTTGTGGAGGCTATGTACGATGAGTATATGCAAGCCTCGTTCGACAACTATGACCAACGGTGCCAGGATCTCAACCAGCTTTCTTCTTTTGCAGACCGGTTTGAATCGACGGACGAATTCCTGGCGCAAATGTCCCTTCTGGGTAATACGGATCAGGCTGCGGATGAAGCCGGGAGGTCTGGTTCGGTGACTTTATCCACGATCCATCAGGCCAAGGGGCTGGAATGGCGCGTTGTGTTTCTGATTGGATTGTGTGACGGCATGTTTCCCCATCAACGCTCTCTGGAGGAAGGAAATCTCAATGCGTTGGAGGAAGAACGCCGTCTTTTTTACGTTGGCATCACGAGGGCGAAGGACCAGCTGTATCTAACTTACCCTCGCTGGAACTCAAAGGTCTATGGCGGAGCATACTCCCAAATGCCCTCCCGGTTCCTCGATGAATGGCCTTCCAATCTCGTGGAAGAGTGGCAGATTGAATGAATTGAAGAGGGGAACGACACAAAAAAATATTCCTCAGGCTTGACTTGAGGGCCGCCACGTTATTAGCTCGCCCCCTTATGACAGATCCGTCGCATTTTCGCAACCTCGCCATTATTGCTCATGTTGACCACGGAAAGACGACCCTCGTGGACCAATTGCTTCAAGCAGGAGGTACCTACCGGGCCAACCAGGCTGTCCAGGAGCGGGCGATGGATTCGATGGATCTCGAACGTGAAAAAGGCATTACGATCAAAGCCAAGAATACGTCAATCCATTGGAATGGTTATACGGTCAATATCGTTGATACTCCCGGTCACGCCGATTTTGGCGGTGAAGTGGAACGCGTCATGAAGATGGTGGATGGAGTCCTCCTTGTTGTGGACGCTTTTGAGGGGCCGCAGGCACAGACGCGCTTTGTGTTGCGCAAGGCTTTGCAGGAGAATCTGATGCCCATCGTTGTCATTAACAAGATCGACCGCCCCCACGCCGACGCCGAAGCGGTGCGCGAAAAGGTGTTGGAACTTTTCCTGGAATTGGGGGCGACAGATGAGCAGTTCAATGCTCCTTTTGTGTACGGTTCCGCCCGTGACGGTTATTTCATGGATGCCTTGGAAGGGGAGCCTCCGGTGGATTGTACGCCGTTGCTCAACAAGATCATTGAGTATATTCCTTCTCCGGATGCCAATCCCGAAGGAGATTTCCAGATGCTGGTGTCCAATATCGACTGGGACGATTACGTGGGGCGTGTAGCTGTCGGACGCATCACGTCGGGTAGCGTCAAAAAGGGAGATACCGTCTACCGCGTGCGTGAAGACGGGATGCGTGTTGCGGGCAAAGTGACGCGTATGTTTGAGTATTCCGGCCTGGGATCTCAGGATTCCGCTGTCGGCGAAGCCGGCAACATCATCGGGCTTGCCGGGTTTGAAGATGTCAATATCGGTGAAACTCTTAATGGTACGGCTGAGTTGGATGCTCTTCCTTTTGTCGCGATTGATCCCCCCACGATTTCGATGGAATTCTCCATCAATAATGGACCTTTCGGTGGACGGGATGGCAAGAACGTAACGTCGCGTGTGATTCGTGATCGTTTGATGCGGGAAACCCGGACGAACATCTCCATCCAGGTGGAAGATACGGACAAGGCCGGCGTATTCCGCGTAGCTGCCCGGGGAGCCATGCAGATTGCCGTTTTGGTGGAAACGATGCGCCGTGAGAACTACGAAGTGTGCGTTTCCCGTCCGACCGTTATTACCAAGCGTGATGAAAAAGACCGTGTGACGGAGCCCTATGAAACGATTTTTGTGGAAGTACCGGATGAATTTTCCAATGGTGTTGTCCGCATTCTTACGTCTCGCAAAGGGCAGTTGGAAGAAATGCAGAGCAAGGATGGAACGGGCCACACCTACATTCAGGCCTATATTCCGACTCGCGGCATTATCGGCTTTGAATTCGAATTGGTGAACTTGACGTCCGGTCATGGTATTTTCTCCCATTTGTTCCGCCAATACGACTTGTATGCAGGAGAAATTACGACGCGCCAGACCGGAACCTTGGTTTCGATGGAAACGGGTGTGTCTACTCCCTTTGCCTTGGCTGCATTGGAAGATCGTGGCCGTTTGTTTGTCGGTGCCCAGGAAGATATTTATGCCGGACAGATCGTTGGGGAAAATCCCCGTGCGATGGATTTACCCGTCAATCCGTGCAAGGAAAAACATTTGAATAATATCCGTTCGGCGACGAAGGGGGATGGCATCCAGCTTTCTCCGCCTATCAGGTTCTCTTTGGAACGTGCCATTGAATATATCGAAGCGGACGAGTTGGTGGAGGCTACCCCTCACTTTATTCGTCTTCGTAAGCGTATTTTGGACGCTAATGAACGGCAGCGTGCGGCTAAAAATAAAGCTTAATTCGCATTCTATCCTTGCCCTGAGGCAAGATTTCATTCAATAAATCAGGCGATGTTTCGCCCGATTTTATTTTTGCTGAGTGCTTTTGTCTTTTTGTTCTTTGGGACGGAAGTTGCCTTTTCCGCTCCTCGTGAAACAGTTCTTCTGAACCGCGCTTGGAAGTACCGACAGGGGGATATTCCCGGTGCCGAACGCATCGGATTCGATGTCTCCGCCTGGGAGGATGTCGGCATCCCCCATTCATTCAGCTTGCCCTACTTCCTGTCCAAGGAGTTTTATGTAGGCTACGGGTGGTACCGCAAGGATTTCACATTGGATAAGGGAAGAGGAGAGAAAGTTGTTTCTCTGGAGTTTGACGGCGTCTTTCAGGAGGCCGAGATTTTTGTCAACGGCAGTAAGGCTGGAGGCCATATCGGCGGCTATACGGGCTTTTCCGTGGACATAACGCCATTCGTGAAAGAGGGGAACAACTCCATTGCCGTCCGAGTCAACAATGAATGGCGTCCGGATGTGGCCCCCCGAGCCGGGGAACATGTGTTTAGCGGAGGGATTTACCGCAATGTCCGTTTGGTTATGAAGGCTCCGGTTCATATCGCCTGGTATGGTACATGGGTGACGACGCCGGGATTGGAAGCCAGCGCAGGCAAATCATCTCCTGTGCGCGTCCGGACGGAAGTGGTTAACAGCAAAAGCCGGCCGGTTTCTTTGGAATTGCAGACAGATATTGTAAATGCCGGGGGAAAGGTGGTGGCTCATATCAGGTCGACGAAGGAAGTGGGTGCCCGGAGCAAGGTGGAATTCGATCAGACGACTCCTCCTGTGAAGGATCCCGAACTATGGTCCAACGAACACCCGAACATGTACAAGGCCGTCTCTTTGCTCTACAAGGACGGCAAGCTGGTGGACCGCTTTGAAACGGATTTTGGATTTCGCTGGTTTAAATGGACGGCCGACCAGGGATTCTTCCTGAATGGGAAGCACTTGTATTTTACCGGTGCTAATGTGCATCAGGATCATGCCGGATGGGGGGATGCCGTGACGGATACCGGTTCCGCTCGTGATGTACGCATGATGAAGGATGCCGGGTTCAATATGATCCGCGGTTCGCACTATCCGCACTCTCCGGCTTTTTCCAAGGCCTGTGATGAACAGGGAATGCTCTTCTGGTCGGAGAACTGCTTCTGGGGAACAGGACCGTTCGACAGCCCCTGGGGTGGAAGTGCCTATCCTCCGGAAGAAAAATATGCCAGGGGATTTGAAGAAAGCGTGAAAAAGACACTGGCGGAAATGATCCGTATCCATCGCAACCATCCTTCCATTATTGCCTGGAGTACGGGCAATGAAAGCTTCTTTACTCACCCATCCACCATGGAGTCTGTCCGCAACCTGTTGAAGGAATGCGTGTCCCTTGCCCATCGTCTGGATCCTGATCGTCCGATTGCCATTGGTGGCTGCCAGCGCGGCGATATCGATCATTTGGGTGATATTGCCGGGTACAATGGCGATGGTGCGCGCCTGTTCATGGAGCCGGGCGTCCCCAGTGTCGTCTCTGAATATGGTTCGACAATTGCGGATAGGCCTGGGCCGTATGTTCCCGGCTGGGGCAATTTACCGGAGGGAAAAGAGCAGGATCCTCAGAAAACCTACCCGTGGAGGTATCCGTGGCGCAGTGGAGAAGCTATTTGGTGCGGTTTTGATCATGGTAGTCTTGGCGGACATTTCGGCTGCATGGGCGTCGTGGATTACTTCCGTATTCCCAAGCGGCAGTGGTATTGGTACAGGAATGCCTACCGGGGTATTGCCCCTCCCGAATGGCCGCAGGAAGGCTGTCCGGCGGGGTTGAAGATTCAGGCTGATAAGATCGGTCCTATCCTTTCTGATGGCACGGATGATGTTCACCTGACCGTGCAGGTTGTGGATGCTGCCGGAACGCCGCTGAGCAATAATGTGCCTGTGACTTTGTCGGTGGAATCCGGTCCCGGGGAATTTCCAACCGGAAAGAGTATTGTGTTTACTCCTCCATCCGGATCTCAGAACTCAGACATCGTCATTCGAGATGGAAAGGCTGCCATCGAACTGCGTTCCTACTACTCTGGAAGAGCCAGCGTCCGTGCTACGTCTCCGGGTTTGAAAGATGCCTCCTTGAGCCTGGAGTTTAGCAGTGGTCCCGCCTACGTGCCCGGAAAAAGTGTCGAAACGAAGAATAGACCTTATGTCCGTTTTGAAAAGAGCAGGGACAATGCCGATTTTTCCCTGATCAATCGTGCCAAACTTGGCCCGACCAATGCCAGCAGTGAACGTCCAGGACACACGGCCCGTATGGTCAATGACGGCATGGAAGCAACCTACTGGCAGCCATCCGGTCAACAAAATGCCGATTGGATCAAAATTGATCTGGAACGCCTCATTACCGTCAGGGAAGTCGTGCTAAAACTCGTTGACCGTGATTCCGTCACCTATTCCGTTGCAATTTCCGAAGACGGTACTACCTGGAAGGAAATTATTCCGGAGACCGATCAATTGCGTGTCCAAGCTTCCGGTACAGAAACCGGACGGTTTCTTAAAGTTTCCTTTTCAGATCTTCCTTCGGGAGACGGTCTTAAGGTTTCGGAAATCGAAGTCTACGGAAAGTTATGACCCCCTCCCTGATTCCAAAATTTCCGGTGGGTGAAAAAATACCGCCGGGAACTGGAGCAGCAGACACGAACAAGCTACCGTTGCTACCTCTCGGTCCTGGCGGGGTTTGCTAGTCGTACCTCTGCTGGTTCCCGACGGCAAGGGTGAGAAAACACGGAAATGGCGCTTTTGTCAAGGTTTTGATCGGTTGAAGATGAGGCTTCGTAGCGGCTCATGAGTCGACACGTTCACAGACACTTCAATTGAAACGTTCTTGCTACTCTGAAAAACTCAAGTAAACTGAGCCGTGCCTTCACAGGCACGTGGATTGCAATCGAGATTGTGTCTGGTTCTACCGACACGGCGCCATTGTGTGTATCATTAGAAAAAATCGTCCAACATGGGTGAAGCGAAAGAACAGGATCAGGACTCGGCAAAAAATGTGAAGCTGACTGCTTCGCCGGAACGAAATTACGACAAGGAAATCCGGAGCGTTCCTAAAGCCATCGACGTAGAAAAAAGTGTTTTGGCATTAATGGCTACGGATCCTGCAACTTATATCGGCAGCTGTATTACGATGGGGGTTACCGAGGAGTATTTTTATTTGCCTGCACACCAGCTCCTATGGAAGATTTTCAGCGAACGATATACGAAAAACGAGCCGGTCGATATTATTTCCGTCACACAGCGGCTGCAGGATAAGAACGAATTGGAATCTGTCGGCGGCATCCCGGGATTGGCCGAAATTTACTCGTTTACGACGACAGGAGCGTTTTTCCAATATCATATCGGGATCTTACGCGACAAATACGTTCTTCGTTCGATTATAGCCGTATCAACCGATTCTATCGAAGCGGCCTATTCCTGGCATGAAGAGGATGTTCCCAAGTTACTTGATTCCGTCGAATCATCCATTTTCAGAATCCGGGAACGCTTGGGCAAGGAAGACGAGAAGTCTTTGGTAAAAGTGATTGACGATGCAGTGGATCGATTGGAGGTTATGCTGGCTAGCAAGGGTGAAATCACAGGGTTGAGTACCGGTTTCGATGTTTTGGATGGCATGAGCAATGGTCTGAAAGGCGGTGACATGTTTGTTGTGGCAGCCCGTCCGTCGATGGGTAAAACATCGTTTTTGCTGAATATTATCGAGCATATGGCATTGGACAAGAAGCAGAAAACCTTGATGTTTTCTTGTGAAATGCCTTCTGTTCAAATTGTGGAGCGCTTGTTGTTTGCACGCTCCGGAGTCAAACGTTATGATTTGAAGTCGGG
Organism: Akkermansia sp. N21169; assembly: GCF_029854675.1. Taxonomy (NCBI): domain Bacteria; kingdom Pseudomonadati; phylum Verrucomicrobiota; class Verrucomicrobiia; order Verrucomicrobiales; family Akkermansiaceae; genus Akkermansia; species Akkermansia sp. N21169. The sequence goes on from NZ_JARWNC010000039.1 coordinate 15,214, forward strand.
TAAAGGCTTCAGTCGTGGTCAAATGCAACGCTTCCAATTGGTGGTCAAAGAGTTGAAGGAGTCCAGCTTTGTGATCGACGACACAGCGGCTATTTCCATTAACGAATTGAGAGCCAAAGCTCGCCGTGTGATGCGCGATTTGGATGGACTGGATGTGATTGGAATCGACTATCTGCAGTTGATGAGATCCCACTCCAAGCAGGCTCAGAATAGCCGCGAACGTGAAATTGCTGAAATTTCCGCCGGTCTCAAATCACTTGCCAAAGAGTTGAATGTGCCAGTCATCGTGTTGGCCCAGTTGAACCGTGGTCCGGAAAACCGCACGGGTAAAAGCAAGGGTGTGCCCCAAATGTCGGACTTGCGTGAATCCGGTGCTATCGAACAGGATGCCGATATGATCGGGCTTTTGTATCGGTCTGCTTATTATGCTGAGGATGAAGAAGATCGGCAGAAATTCGGCGGGCGTGCCAATTTGTATTTGGCAAAGAACCGTAACGGTGCTACGGGAGATGTCCCATTGCATTTCGAAGCGGAATTGATGCGGTTTACCACCCGGGAACGCGACGAACATGATCCCGAAGAATAAGGATCGCTGTCCTGATTCCACTTGTTTCCCTGTTCGGCGGTGGGCATAATCCGCTCCGTGAATACGGATACCCGACGCTGGATTGAACAGGACAAGAAACACTGCTGGCACCCTTTTACGGCGCAATCGCAATGGTGTGACCCGGACTTTGAACCCTTGATGCTGGTCTCCGGTCAGGGCGTTTGGCTGGAAGATAGCGAAGGACGCCGTTATATCGATGGCAACAGCTCTATTTGGTGCAATATCCATGGTCATGGGCATCCGTCCATCATTGCGGCGATGAAAGCTCAGTTGGATAAGGTGTGCCAGACATCCTACCTCGGATTCGCCCATCCCCTGGCATCGGAGTTGGCGGAACGTCTGTGTGCGTTTTTTCCTGAAGGGACGTTGTCTCGCGTATTTTACTCTGATGATGGATCGACGGCATTGGAGTCTGCCATCAAAATGGAACGTCAGTACCGCATCCAAATGGGGCAGGAAGGACGCCAGGGATTTATCGCTTTCGATAACTGTTACCATGGGGATACGATGGGGGCCGCCGCCCTCGGGGGAGTAAGCTTGTACTTCGACCGTTTTCGTGCAGCGGGGTTTGATGTGAGGCATGTTCGCTGCATGGAGGAATTGCGTAGCCTCCCGGCTTCTGTAATTACCGGTACGGCAGCAGTGGTGATCGAGCCTGTCGTACAAGGAGTCAACAGGATTAACGTATGGCCGGAAGGGATGTTGCGCGAACTTCGTGCCTGGACGGAGGAGAACGGGATACACCTGATTCTTGATGAGGTGATGACCGGATATGGACGTACGGGCCATATGTTTGCCTGTCTCAAGGAAGGTGTCGTACCGGATTTCCTTTGTACGGCCAAAGGACTGACGTCCGGCTATACTCCTATGGCAGCAACGCTAACCCGGGAGGAAATCTACAATGCTTTCCTGGGAGAAGAACGCAGAGCTTTTTTCTATGGTCATACTTTCACAGCCCACCAATTGGGATGTGCGACGGCTATGGCCAGTCTGGACGTGTTCCGGGATGAAGCAGTGCTGGAGTCCTTGCCCTCCAAGATCGCCTTGATGCGAGAACTGGCAGAGGATGCCTGCCAAAAGTCTGTTTTTTTGAGTGGTTTCCGCCAAGCCGGCATGGTGATGGGTATTGATGTTTCCCGTCCGGACGGTTCCCCTTATCCCAAGGAATGGGGAATGGGGATGAATGCTTGTCTTGCCATGAGACCCTATGGCCTCCTGACTCGTCCGATTGTGGATACTATCGTTGTCATGCCTCCCCTGTGCATTAACGAGCAGGAACTGAGAGCCCTATTTTACGCACTGATCCGAGGTGTCGAAGATGCCTGTCTTGCCGCTGAAAAAAATGCGTGACGGGCGTATTTCCTGAAGAAGATAAAAAACGAAAAGGCTACCCGCTGTGATTTTGAAGCTTGGCGGGCAGCCCTTTCTTGTAAGATCGGGAAGGAGAGATGCTTTTTACTGAGCATCCATGGCAGGTTGTCCCCGGAGGGGCTTGCCGTTGTATTCTCCGGTCAATGTATTGAGGAAGGCTACGATCTTGCTGACTTCTTCCTTGGTGGGCTTGGGCTGACCAATCTGGTAATTGAACATTTTATCAACGGCTTCTGCCAGAGTTTTGGCGGAGGCGTCGTGCATGTACGGCCAAGTTAGTGCAACGTTACGCAGGGTAGGAACACGGAATTTGTGGATGTCGCTTTGGGACTTGGTGAAGTTCATGCGCCCATTGTCATCCTGGGTCAGCGGACGATTACCGAAGAAATTACCTTTGAGATCGGCAAATTCGAAGGATTGTCCCCCCATGGCAACGCCGACATGGCAGACTTGGCAGCCGTTCTTCTTAAAGAGGGCATAACCTTCCTTGGCTTCCTTACTGATGGCGTTTTCATCTCCCTTGAGGTAACGGTCGAAGGGACTGTTGGGGGTGATGAGGGTCTTCTCGTATTCGGCGATGGCATTAGTGATCGTCTTGGCACTGTAGCCTTCAGGATAGACGGCGAGGAATTCTTTGGTCAGAGGCTCGTCCTGCTTCAGTTTATTGGCGATGGCATTCCAGTCTTCAGGATGGGCATAACCCATTTCGACAGGATTGAGGGGGGGGCCGCCAGCTTGTTCTTCCAGATTTTTGGCACGTCCGTCCCAGAACTGGATGAAGTGGAAGGCTGCATTGAAAACGGTCGGGGCATTGATGCCGCCTTTTTGTCCTTTGACGCCTTCGGAGACGGGGAGATTGTCTGTACCGGCCTTGTCGAGGACGTGGCAGGTGGAACAGGCAACCGTATTGTCAATGGAGAGGCGTTTGTCGTGGAAGAGTTTCTCTCCGAGAGCTACTTTCCTGGCATCGACAGGGAGAGCGTCCGGGATGGGTTGGATCGGTTCCGTCTTGAATTGGGGAGCCACCGGGCTTCCTGCGTATTTGGAAACGCGGGTGTCGCGAATCCAGTTCAGGATGGCGTCTTTTTCCTGTGGCTTCAAGGTAGAACCCCAATGGACAGCCGTAAAGGAAGGTGGCGGCATGGAACCGGAGGAAATGGCGTGTTCCAACTTGGCCCATGTTACTTCCGTCATGGGCTGTGACATGTCGAAAGCACGGATGCCATTGCGGATGTGGCGTGCCTGCAATCCGCCGGAAAGCGTGTTGAGGAGCCCCAGTTTGGTATAACCGGGAACATGGCATTCCGAACATTTGTTCTTCAATGTAGCTTCCACGAGAGCCTTGGCCTGGGCGGGAGACAGTTTTTGGGGAGAGGGCGATCCCGGAATCAGCAGGGGAGACAAGGCTGCGGATACAACGAAGGTTCCTCCGGCGATCAATACTGATTTAGAGAGGCTGCAAAGCTTGTTCATCATTCGGTAGGGTAAGGGTTGCGGTGTAGGTTTAACCTAGGACTGATCATGGTAAAATCAAGAACGTTTTTAAATTTCTCCCGCTTTTTTGAGATCTTCATTGATGGCATCCATGACGTCGGCTTCGGGGTGGAAGCTGGCTGCGTGATAGGAGCTTCTGACGAGAGGGCCGGAGGCGACGTGCCGGAATCCTTTGTCTCGGGCGATTTGTTCGTAACGGGCGAAATCATCCGGGTGGACGAATCGGACGACAGGCAAGTGATTTTTCGTCGGGCGGAGATATTGTCCCATGGTGAGGACGGTGACACCGTGAGTGAGAAGATCGTCCATGGTTTTGAAAATTTCGTCTTCGGTTTCTCCGAGACCGAGCATGATGCCGCTTTTGGTGGAGACTTTGCCGTCAACCATTTCCTTGGCTCGTTGCAGGACGCGCAGGGAGCGGCGGTACTGGGCACGGAAGCGGACGAGGGGAGAGAGGCGTTCGACGGTTTCCAGGTTGTGCCCGAAGATGTGCGGACGGGAATCCATCATGGTGCGCAGGGAAGATTCCTTTTCGTTGAAATCGGAGGTGAGCACTTCGATGACCGTCGATGGGCTGGCTTTGCGGATGGCTCGGACGACATTGGCGAAGTGGGTTGCGGCTCCATCGGGCAAATCGTCGCGCGTGACCATAGTGATCACGGCGTGCTTGAGCTGCATATGGACGATGGCATCGGCGACATGGGAGGGTTCTTCAGGATCCAGGGGCAGGGGCTTGGCTGTTTTGGTAGCACAGAAGCCGCAGGCGCGTGTACAACGATCTCCGGCGATCATGAAAGTAGCTGTTTTCTGGCTCCAGCATTCGTACCGGTTCGGGCAGTGGGCTTCTTCACAGACGGTGAAGAGCTTTTTACCTTCAATCAGGTGTTTGACATCCCAGAACTCTTGGCCACTGGGTAATTTGACCTTGATCCAGGAGGGCTTGCGTTCCATGGCCGAATCTTCGTCGTGGTGTGAGTTGCATCCCATAGCAGGGATTAGATTGCCTTGAGTGCGCCGGTAATGCAAATGCAAATAGCAGCGAATTTCGCCGATATGTATGGCATATCTTCGCTTTTGGCGTGTGGGCAGACAGGGTGAATATTATTCGTCGTCGTTTTCTTCGGACGTTTCGCGGGCGGCTAACTTTCGTTCTTTGGCCGTGCGCCGGGCTGCCCGGAAAAATTGCTGGATGTCGTCCAGGCATTCTTGTCCGAGGACACCGGGAATAACTTCACATTTGTGATTGAGCGGAGGGTTGGCATCAAGGAGGTTGATCCATCCTCCGGCGGCTCCCGCCTTCGCATCGGGACATCCGAAAACAACCCGTGACGGACGGCAGTGGACGATGGCTCCTGCGCACATGGGGCAGGGTTCCTTGGTGACGTAAAGCGTGCAACCGTCAAGCCTCCAGTCGCCGATGGCTTCCTGGGCGGCTGTCAGGGCGATCATTTCCGCGTGGGCTGTAGCATCCTTAAGCGTTTCTACCTGGTTCCATCCGCGGGCGATGACGTGTCCGTCCTTGACGATGACGGCACCGATGGGAACCTCGCCTTTGGCCAGGGCTTTTCGGGATTCGCGCATGGCCTGGCGCATGAACCATTCGTCGGAGCCGGGAAGTTCGATGGAAAAACTCATGTGCACCTATCATGCGGATTCATCATTCCGGGATCAAGCAGCAGTTTTTACTTTTCAGTATGCGGCGATTGGGCATGATGTCCCGGCATGACGAATGACAAGCCCAGCGCGATTGCGATCGATTTCGGAGGAACTTCCATCAAGATGGGAGTGACCCGCGGTGAAGAATTGGTAACCGTTGCCCCTCCTATTCCGACAGGGGCGTTCGGCAGCCCTCAGGCAATTATTGAGGCGATGATTGCAACGGCGCGGGAGTTGAGGAATAATTGTCCGGATGTAGCCGCTATCGGCATGGGGATGCCGGGCTGGTGCGATTACCATCGTGGTATCCTCTACCAGTTGACGAATGTTCCGGTGTGGGATCACGAAGTTCCCGTTCTTCAGATGATGGAGGAGGCTCTGAAGCTCCCTGCCGTGCTGGATAACGATGCCAATTGCATGGCTTACGCGGAGTGGAAGATGGGTGCGGGCAAGGGCTTGCAGAGCCTGGTCTGCCTGACGATGGGGACGGGGATTGGCGGCGGTATGGTCATGTTTGACCGCATGGTGAGAGGCAGAAGGGTGTCTGCCGCGGAATTGGGGCAGACGAGTATCGACTATCAGGGGCGCCGGGGACCGTTTGGTAACAAAGGGGCCATTGAGGAATACATTGGTAATAACGAATTGGCTGCGGATGCTGTTGCCCGGTATGCCGAGGCGGGTATTTTTAAACTCCCGGCAGATTGTACGCCGCGTGAATTGGAGCGTTCCGCCCGGGAGGGCTGCCCCATTGCCCTGGGTATCTGGGAGGATTGTGCGGATAAGCTGGCCTGTCTGATCATGAATATGATGTACGCTTTTGTTCCGGAAGCTTTTATTATCGGGGGAGGTGTTGCCAAGGCAGGGGATCTGCTCTTTGCTCCGCTGCGGCGATCTCTGGAAGAACAACTTTTCTTCCTGCACAAGCAGGAACTTGTCTTGCTCCCTGCAAGGTTCGGCTCCGAGGCAGGGCTGATCGGAGCCGGTGCTATGGCAGTTGATGAAATCCTGGGATTGGGCGAGTTGGAACGTTTTCGCCGCTGATGTACCGGAGGAATCCGGGAATTCGGAAAATGGAATGGTTAAAAAAATATTCAATAGGCCGCCCTTTTTGCTCGCCGGAGTCATGATTTCGTCCTAGCATCGCGCCACACTGTCATGCGTCCTAATCTTCATGAAATCAATTTGCATGAACGCCCCCTCCTCGTGTTCTGGGAGGTGACCCGTGCCTGCGCCCTTGCTTGCAAGCATTGCCGGGCGACGGCCCAGCCGCATGCACACCCCGATGAGTTGAACAGTGCGGAAGCTCTGAAACTGGTCGATGACCTGGTAGGTCTCAATCCCGCGATGCTGGTTCTTACCGGCGGAGATCCGGTGATGCGCCGCGACATCCACGACATCATCCGGGCGGCAGCCGGGAAGGGGCTGCATGTGGCCTTGAGTCCGGCGGCTACGGCCCGCCTGTTGCATGAGGACTTTGCAGCCCTGAAGGAATCCGGCGTGAAGAGTATGTCCCTGAGTCTGGACGGAGCTACTGAGGCGACGCATGATGCCTTCCGGGGAATTCCCCATACCTTTGAACGGACTCTGGAAGCGGCTCGCCGCGCTCGTGAGGCAGGGATCCATCTTCAAGTTAACACGACGATTACCAGGAGTACGCTGGCGGAGTTCGATGCCTTTGTCGAGCTGGTGAAGGAAATACGGCCCGACATGTGGAGCGTGTTTCTTTTGGTACCGACGGGCCGTGCGATTCTTGACCAGATGCCGACGGCCGAACAGGTCGAGGAAGTGTGGCACAGGCTGGCGCAGGTCAGCAAGGAAGTACCGTTCGGTGTCAAGACGACGGAAGGCCATCACTTTCGTCGTGTTGCCCTGCAGGAAGCCCGGGCGCATGGTGAAAAACCGGCCCGCCGTGCCGTGCCTACCCGCGATGGCAAAGGGATTCTGTTTATTTCCCACACGGGTGAGATCCAGCCCTCCGGCTTTTTGCCGGTAACGACCGGGAACGTGCGTTCCGACAATGTGGCAGACGTGTACCGCAACCACCCGCTTTTTCGGAAACTGCGCGACGACAATGCCCTGACCGGCAAATGCGGGCGTTGTGAGTACAGGACGGTTTGCGGTGGTTCGCGTTCCCGTGCCTACGCTGTGTTTGGGGATGCCTTTGCCGAGGATAATCTTTGCTGTTACCAACCCGTCAAAAAAACTTCTTCCCATGATTAATATTACACGACTTTGGACAGGCTCCGAACAGCCTGCGGACCATTTGAGATACGGTTCCGGTCACGGTGCCGGCCGCGCCGCAGGAGGTGCGGCGGAAGGGTGTTCGCCCACATCCTCCCGGAGCCGCAAACCGATTGTCGTCTGGAACGTCACCCGCACCTGCAACCTCCGTTGCGTCCATTGCTATGCCGATGCCTCCGCTAACAAGTTTGACGGTGAACTGGACTGGGATCAATGTTGTTCCGTCATTGACGACCTGGCCGAGTACCAGGTCAATGCCCTGTTGTTCTCCGGCGGTGAGCCGATGGTTCATCCCCGTTTCCTCGACCTTGTCGAGCGTGCCACCGGCAAGGGACTCAAAGTGACCATTTCGACGAATGGTACGAGAATTACTCCTGAAATCGCTGCCCGCCTTAAGGAGCTCAATACCGCCTATGTTGGCATTTCCCTGGACGGCATCGGCGAAGTGCATGACCAGTTTCGCGGCGTGAAGGGTAGCTTCGAACAAGCTGTCCGCGGGTTCCGCCTGTGCAGCGAAGCCGGGCAGAAGACCGGCCTGCGTCTGACTCTGACGCGCAACAATGTCCAGTGCATGGAACAAATCCTGGACTTTATCGACGAGCAGGACATCCAGCGTGTCTGCTTCTATCACCTCGTTCCGACCGGACGCGGTGTGGAAGTACAGACCCTCCATCCCGATGAAGCCCGCAATGCCATGGATTCCCTGATTCGTCGTGTCGAACAGTGGAAGTCGGAAGGCAAAACGCGCGAAGTGCTTACGGTGACCCAGCCTGCCGACGGTATTTATCTGCTCTTGCGCCAGCTCAGGGAAGGTTCTCCTCGTGTTGCCGAAACACTTCGGCTTTTGCGTTGGAATGGCGGCGGTTCCAATAGTTCCGGCCGCGGCATTGCCAACATCGACACTCAGGGCCTCGTCCATCCCGACCAATTCTGGCAGTCCGTGACCCTCGGGTGCGTTAAAAACGACAAATTCTCCGATATATGGGAAGCCCGTGCCGGAGCCGCTGTGGACATCTTGCCCGAATTGCGGGCTTCGGATGATCCGTTGGAACGCCAGAAAAATATCCAGGGACGTTGCCATACCTGCCGTCACTTTGCCCTCTGCGGCGGCGGTTTCCGCACGCGTGCCGCCTTTGCTAATGGGCATTGGTACGGTTCGGATCCCGGGTGCTACCTTACCGACGAAGAGACGCAGACGGAACTGCCTGCGGACATTTGATTTGGTTTTGTTGCGAGTCTGGACTGATTGCCCAATCGGGGGTAACTGTCTCTGAAAGAAAGTTTGTCTCTATTCCAGAGTCATGGAGGGAGGACAATCCTTTTCATATTTTGCCTATATCTTTTGAAAAAGATATCGCAAACTGGTGAAATTTGTGTCCTGAATGGATTATGGACTCGCCACGCAGGCTTGCGTGATGTACTGGTCATGACATTATGAACGTAGATTTGTTGCGCCGCGTATGCGAGGCTCCGGGAGCACCGGGATTTGAACATGCCATCCGTGATTTGCTGATTGATGAAGTGGAACCTCTCGTTGATTCCATTCGGGTAGACAATATCGGCAATGTCATTGCCTATGTCGAAGGTAAGGACACGACTAAGACGGTAATGGTGGCCGCCCACATGGACGAAATCGGTTTTATGGTGCGCCACATTGACGACAGGGGCTTCATCAAGTTCCTGCCTCTGGGTGGCTTCGATCCGAAGACGCTGACCGCCCAGCGGGTGATTGTACATGGCAAGAAGGATCTCGTCGGCGTTATGGGTGTGAAGCCTATCCATGTGATGACGGCCGCCGAACGCGCGAAGATGCCCGAACTCGGCGATTACTATATCGACCTTGGCATGAGCAAGGACGAGGTGAAGAAGTACGTGAAAGTGGGCGATTGTGTAACGCGTGAACGCGATCTGATCGAAATGGGCGATTGCGTCAATTCCAAGTCCATGGACAATCGCGCCGGATGTTTCGTCCTGCTGGAAGCCCTTCGCCAGATCAGCAAGGGTAAAAAGAAACCCGCTTTCAATGTGGCGGCTGTCTTTACGGTTCAGGAAGAAGTGGGCCTCCGCGGAGCCCAGGCCAGCACGCTGGAAATCCAGCCGGATTTCTCCATTGCCCTGGACGTGACGATTGCGTTCGATACTCCCGGCGCTTCGGAAGTGGAATATGTCTCCAAGCTGGGCGATGGCGCCGCGATCAAGCTGTACGACGGTTCGGTGATCTGCGACCGTCGCATGGTAGACTACCTGACGGCAACTGCCGAATCGAAGAAGATCAAGTTCCAGTACGAAATGCTGCCTGCCGGCGGCACGGATGCCGGTGCCATGCAGAAGTTCACGGCCAGCGGCTCCATTACCGGGGCTCTTTCCATTCCCCTGCGCAATATGCACCAGGTGATTGAAATGGCGAACAAGGAAGACGTCGATGCCTGCTCGGACTTGCTTGCTGCCGCTCTCGTCGGCATGGATTCCTGGGATTGGGCCTGGGGAGCCGTCAACGAAGCTCCGAAAAAACCGGCCAAGGCCGCGAAGGTTTCCAAGGATAAGAAGAAAGCTAAGTAACGATTTCTTCCTCTTCCCTGACTGGGATAAAGCTAGGCTCCGCCTCATCTTATAGGATGGGGCGGAGCCTTCCGTCTATTGTGATTGTTGGAATGGAAACTTTCCTCTCCGGTACGGAGGTTTCCGTGTGCGGGCTGGGAAAGGGTAATCTGTTACGGTGGGAGGCAGATGCCTTTTTCCCGTGTCCCGATGGAGGATTTGCCCTTTGCTTTAATCGTACAGCGTGGTCAGGTTCATGGCGTATAGGCCTTCGTCCGGGACGAAGCCATTACGTTCGTAGAAGGTTTTGCCGGGCGTGTACGTGATGAGGACGACGCGGAGGTAGTCCTTGTAGTGGTCCTTCGCCATTTCCAGGAGTTTCTGTCCGATTCCCCGGTTTTGATAGGAGGAATGGACAAGCATGTAGTGGATGTAGGCGGTCATGGTTTTGTCGTCCATGGAAGCAGCCAGTCCGACGAGTTTGTCGCCGTCCCAAGCGGAAAAGACGGAACCGTAGTTTCTCAGCGCTTCGACAAGCAAGTCAGGGTAGTGACCGGAGGACCAGTTGACGGAGAGGAAAAGTTCTTCCAGTTCCGCACGGTTGAATTTTTTATGATCCTTGTACGTAATGTCCATGCCGATGGGGGGGAGTTGATTTTTCGGGAACAATATTCTGCCTGATTCGGATCAGGAAGGAAATAGGGGAAAACTTCCTCTCGTGTCATGATTGAGGTAGCTTCCTGATCCATTTGTTACGCTGCGAAAACCGGATGAAAACGGCGATCGTGACGAGGACGGAGAGGACATCCGCCGTGGGGAAGCTGTACCAGACTCCCGAATAGCCCCAGTACTTCGGCAGGATGAACAGGGCGGGGATGAGGAAGATCAATTGGCGCGTCGTGGAGAGAAAAACGGAAATGCGGGCCTTGCCGATGGCCTGGAAAAAGTTGCCGATAACGATCTGTCCTCCTACAAGAGGATAGGCCAGAGTGGTCAGATGGAGTCCCGTGATGGTGAAAATGGCCAGTTCTCCCTTGGCGTTGAACAGGGAGGCAATCAAGTGGGGGAAGATCTGGCTGACCAGGAAGCCGGCCGTGGTGAAGACGGTACCTCCCAGAATGGCGTATTTGAGGGCTTGCCGGACGCGATCGAAGTGACGGGCTCCATAGTTGTAGCCGACGATGGGCTGCATGCCCTGGGTGATACCGATAGTGAGCATGATGAAAAGGATCAGGACGCGGTTGATGATACCGAACGCGCCCACGGCAAGGTCGCCTCCGGTACTCAGGAGGCTGCGGTTGACAATGATGGCGACGGCGCAGGCACAAGCGTTTACCAGGAAGGGCGCCATGCCGATGGAGAGGATGGGCAGAATGATGCTCCATCGCAGACGGTAGATTCCGGCCCGGAAGTGGACGGTGCTGTTTGGCTTGCAGAAGTGGAGGATAACCCATGCCAAACCGACGATTTGCGAAATGAGGGTGGCGGAGGCTGCACCTGTCATTCCCCATTGGAAGACAAAGATGAAGAGCGGGGCCAGGATGAAGTTGATGACAACCGTCAACATCATGGAGTACATCGCCTTCTGGGGGTATCCCGTCGAGCGCATGACGTTGTTGAGGTTGAAAAAGGAATGGGTGATGGGCATGCCCAGAAGAATGATCCTCATGAAGTCGTAGGCGTAGGGCAGCGTCTGTTCGCTGGCGCCGAAGAGAAGCAGGATATCCTTCAGGAAAAAGACAGTCACCGGACCGATCAGGAGGCCGGTGATGAAACCCAGCATGATGACGTTCCCCAGCACTTTCTGGGCGGAGCGCGTTTTTTGGGCGCCCAGTTTCAGGGAAGAGACGGTGGCTCCGCCGAGGCCGATCAAAGTGCTGATGGCGATGGACAGATTCATGATCGGGAAGGTGATGGCCATGCCCGACAGGGCGAGGTCTCCGATGCCGTGTCCGATGAAGATACTGTCTACAATGTTGTACAGGGACATGACGACCATGCCGGCGATGGCGGGAAGGGAATATTTGATGAGGAGGCGAAAGATCGGTTCCTCCTCCAGTGCGCGTATATTGCCGGATCGACCCATAGTTGCAGGACTATAGGCGGTCATATGAAGAGAGGCAATCCCTATGAAAGTACGATACGATTTTTTGCTTCCTTCCCGGATGGAATCCTTTATGGTGGCATGTCAGGGTATGGCTAGTAAAAAATCGTTTGAACTTTTTGAAGAGACTGCACTGGGCGGCAGGGCGAAATGTGCGAGCGGGCCGTTGACTGCCATGGGATTGACGTTCCTGGCCGGAGCCTATATTGCTCTGGGCGGTTTTTTGGCCGTGAGGGCAGGGGCCTTTTTCCCGTCCGATTTATGGGGGAATGCCGGGAAGCTGGCGTTTGCATCGGTGTTCCCGCTGGGACTGATGCTGGTGGTGGTTTGCGGAGCGGATTTGTTTACGGGAAATTGCATGTTGCTGGCGAGTGCCTGTTCCTGTCGCCGGATATCCCTGGTGCAGGGCGTGCGGTGTGGTGCGGTGTCGTGGTGCGGCAATTTCGTAGGAGCCTTGTTCGTTGCCTGGTTTATGGCATATGCGACCGGGTTGATCTTTGATACGGCTGTCGTGGGACAGGCGAAAACGATGCCTTATGCCGAGTCGGTTGTGAATCTCGCCAACGCCAAGTGCCATCTGGGATTTGCGGAGGCCTTCTGGCGTGGCGTCGGTTGTAACTGGCTGGTGTGCCTGGCAGTGTACGCGGCGCTTGCCGCCGAGGATGTAATGGGGAAGATTGTTGCCCTTTGGTTCCCGACGATGGCCTTTGTCGCTTTAGGAATGGAACACTGTATTGCTAACATGTTTTTCATTCCCCTCGGGATTTGGACGGGTACGGACGAACGGTATCTGGCGTATGTAGGCTCCGGCAAGTCTCCGGCGTTGACGGCATCCTGGGATGCTTTCTTTGCGGGGAATCTCCTCCCTGTGACGCTAGGCAATATCGTCGGAGGTGCTGTTTTGGTTTCCGGTGTGTACTTGATGGCGTACCGGAAAAACCTGTCCGGACGGAAAGGGTGATGATGCCGGAACCGAATAGCCGGGACAGGGATATCGGTGGATTCTTCGGACTTGAGATGCCGGAGTACGACAACTGCCCCCAGGGATGCGGCGGTATGGGCATTTTGTTGAACTCCGGGCGTTCCGCCTTCGAGTATATTTTGCGTTCCCGGGAAGATATTGACTGCATATGGGTACCGTACTATACGTGTCCCACAGTGCTGGAACCGCTCGTACGCCTGGGCATTCCGTATGCATTTTACACGGTTGATGAGCATTTAGAACCGGCAGAAAGTTTTTTGTCCGGGCTGGCGGAGGATGATTGGCTGCTGTATACCAATTACTTTGGGATCAAAGAGAAAACGGTCGATTCCCTGTGTTCCTTCCGTCCGGATCATTTGATTTTGGATCAATCTCTGGCACTGTATTCCCCATTGCGTACGGGCGTTCCCGCCTTCTACAGCCCGAGGAAGTTTTCCGGATTGCCGGACGGAGGCATTGCGGTGCTGGATGCTCCGATGGTTCCCCGGCCAACCCGCGATGAGTCCGCAACGTGGGCTTCTTTTCTCTTCGTGAGCGCGGAGTTGGGAGCCGAAGCCGCCTCCGCTCTTTGCGAAGCCAGCGAAGAACGCTTGCACAATACCGGTATGCTTGCCATGTCCCTCTTGACGGAAAAACTGATGCGGGGGATCGATTACGATCATGCCCGACAACGCAGGCTTGCCAATTTCCGTTTCCTTCATGAACGTCTGGGAGGACTTAACCGTCTGAAAATCGACGAATCCTCAGTATCCGTACCCTCCTGTTATCCTTTGTGGAGTAGTATGACTGATTTGCGCAATGAGTTGATCGACAGACGCATTCTTATCCCCACTCTGTGGCCGGAAATCCTCGACTCGGCTCCTTCCACTGGTTTGGAACACCGCTTGGCCCTTAACCTTCTGCCTCTTCCCATCGACCAGCGCTATACCGAAGAAGACATGCAGCGCATCATTGATGCCGTATTGGCGTTTTTCTGTTAAAATTTTGTACGGCTGATAGTAGTGTTGATTATCTTTTCCTTTGGTTATTGCGATTGTCTAGCTTTGAGAGATCGTAGTTATGTGTGATTTCTTTCGATAAGAAAATATCATATTCTATGATGTAACAACTCTTTACCCATGTATGGGAAGGAACATACAGGGGAGACGGGATAAATCGATATATTGTATTTATTTTCAAATAAATTTGTGATGGTTGGTTCACTTTTCAGTGAGTTGTTGTGTTGATGCTTTTTGTGTAATCATGTGGCTTTTTTATGAAAAACATATATGATAGAGACATTGCCTGAAGGTTTGAAAATTCTTTTGTCTTCGGTGGACAGTGGATTTTTCGGCGATGGACAGGATTATTTAGGTAATATGACAGGAGAAAAAGTAAAAACGTGCCTCTGGCTGTTCTGGATCAACTTGTTCATTGGGGCTTTCACCTTTGGGGGAGGCTACATTGTGGTGCCGATGATCCAGAAGTACTACGTCCGGGGGAAGCAGTTGTTTTCCAAGGAAGAACTGTTGGGGATGGCGGCGGTAGCACAGTCCGCACCTGGGGCGATTGCCGTCAATTTGTCTGCTCTTGCCGGGTTCCGTGCAGCAGGTTTATGGGGGGTGCTGGTGAGTTGTCTGGGGGCGATTTTGCCTCCGCTGGTGATTCTGTCGGTTGTGGCGGTTTGGTATGAGGCTTTTTGTGCGAATCCTTCGGTGGAAGCGGTATTGCGAGGGATGCAGGCCGGAGTAGCGGCGTTGATTGTGGATATTGTGGTCGATATGTGGCGGATGATTCTTCGGAAAAAGTCTTGGTGGTTGAGTGTGATGGTGCCGGGAACTTTTCTGGCGAGTTTTGTATTTCAGGTGAACATTGCCCTCATTCTGGCCGTTTGTTGTGTGTTGAGCTTGTGGCGTATTCGTGTGGAGTTGCGGAAGCGGGAAGGGGGGGCGGAATGATGCAGGGAGTATGGCAGCTTTTTTCGGTCTTTTTGCAGATCGGCATGTTCAGTATCGGAGGAGGGTATGCTGTTATCCCGATGATTCGTGACCAGGTGGTTATCCAGCAGGGATGGATATCCCAGAGGATGTTCACCGACATTATTACGCTGTCTCAGATGACGCCCGGGCCGCTGGCTCTCAATACATCTACCTTCGTTGGACTGCAAATAGCCGGGCTTCCCGGAGCGGTTGCGGCGACGATGGGATGCGTCATCCCCGGTGTTGCGATTGCCCTGTTGTTATATCTTTTTTTTCAGCGTCACCGTCATTCTGCCTGTGTATCCGGCGTGCTGGAAGGATTGAAGGCGGCTTCCGTCGGGCTGATTATGTCGGCAGGCGGTACGATCCTGATGCTGACATTTTGCAATACTTTCAACTGGTATGCAGTAGATTCTGTGGATATGCCGAGCGTTGTACTCTTCGTGGTGTCGTTGTATATGCTCAGAAAGTGGCGCTTGAACCCCATTCTGTTGATGTTGCTGACCGGAGCCGCGGGATACTGGATGTATTGACGGGGCTCTCGATATGGATTGGACTTGTGAATCAAAGCGGAATTGGAAAAAACATCAAAAATGAATTTTCCAACCTTCGGATAACGTATTTCATGGTTAATACAATGAATAGAAATAGAATAAACAGGTTTTTCATTCCGTTGTTCTTCGGTATCGCATGCTTTTGGGCCCAGATAGCATGTGGGGCTGTGGACGATGTTATCGAAGCACGTGCTTTGGCGGCGCGCGTGGTACCCCGGGAGGCCGGACGATTTTCTTTTGAAATGATCCCGGCGGAACAAGGCAGGGATGTGTATGAGTTGGAGTCGCAGGGAGATAAGATTTTCATCCGCGGCAATTCCTCCAATTCCATGGCTGTGGGGTTGAATCATTACCTGAAATATTATTGCAAGACCTCGGTGTCCTGGTATCTGGACGACCCGGTGGAACTGCCCGACCGTTTGCCGCCCGTACCGGAAAAGGAACGGATTGTCGCCCGGACGGACAAGCGTTTTTTCCTGAATTATTGTACATTCGGCTATTCCATGCCTTGGTGGCAGTGGGATGAGTGGGAAAGGTTCATTGACTGGATGGCCATGAATGGGGTTAATATGCCGTTGGCTATTACGGGCCAGGAGGCTGTGTGGTACAAAGTGTGGCGGGAGATGGGACTGGATGATCGGGAAATCCGCAATTATTTTACGGGACCGGCTCATCTTCCGTGGCATCGCATGACGAATTTCGATCGTTGGGGGGGGCCTTTGCCGCATTCCTGGCTGGATCACCAGGCAGAATTGCAGAAAAAGATTGTCGCCCGGGAACGGGCTCTGAATATGACTCCTGTCCTGCCTGCTTTTGCCGGGCATGTTCCACCGGAATTGAAGAGGCTGTACAAGGATGCCAAAATTTCCAGGATGAGTTCTTGGGGAGGTTTCCGAGATGAATTCCGCAGTTATTTCCTGGATCCGCTGGATCCCCTTTTCTCCAAAATCCAGTCTGCCTTCCTGAAAGAGCAGGAACGGCTGTACGGCACGGATCATATCTACGGAGTAGATCCGTTCAATGAAATCACACCGCCGAGCTGGGAACCCGAATATCTGGCCCGGGTAGCCCGCCAGATTTATGGAACGATGACGCAGTGCGATCCTAAGGCGACATGGTTGCAGATGACGTGGCTGTTCTATTTTGACCGCAAGGATTGGACGAATCCCCGCATTGACGCTTTTGTCAACGCCGTTCCGAAGGGCAGGATGATTCTTCTGGATTATTTTGCCGAGAACACGGAGGTATGGAAGATGACGGAAAGTTATTTCGGACAACCCTTTTTGTGGTGCTACCTGGGTAACTTCGGCGGTAATACGATGCTGGCTGGCAATCTCCGGGAGACGGGCAAAAGGATCGAAAATGCCTTTGCCCGCGGCGGTGCCAATATGAACGGTCTCGGTTCGACGCTCGAGGGGCTCGATGTCAACCCGTTCATGTACGAATATGTGTTCGAGAAGGCCTGGAACCGCCCCGTGAGCGATGACGAATGGATCCGGGCGTGGGCCGATCGCCGCGCCGGCAAGGCGGATCCCCGGGTTCGCAAGGCTTGGGCGGATCTGCTGGACAGGATCTATGTGAAAACGGCCCAACTGGGGCAAGGTACGTTGACTAATGCCCGTCCTTGCCTGAAAGGGCACGGCAACTGGACGACCAATCCGGGGATATCGTACAAAAATGAGGATCTTTTCCGCATTTGGGAGACCATGTTGAGTGCGGAAGGAACCGGGAGGGATGCCTATGGCTTTGACGTGGTGAATATTGGCAGGCAGGTGCTGGGCAATTACTTCCTCACTGTCCGGGATCGTTTTGCAGAGGCGTATTCGAAGAAGGATAAAGAGGCGTTGCGTAAAAACGGGGAAATAATGAGCGGTATTCTCCGCGACATGAACCTGCTGCTATCATGCCATCCTGTGTTTTCCCTGGATCGCTGGCTTTCCGATGCCTCCAGAATCAGTTCGGATGCCGGGGAGCAGGCCTATTTCCGCCAGAATGCACGGTGCCTGATTTCCACATGGGGTGAGCAGGGGCAGAGTTTGAACGACTATGCCAACCGGTCTCTTGCCGGCATGATGGAGAGTTATTACGGCAAGCGGTGGAACTATTTCATCGACCAGGTCTGTCTGGCTGTCGAGCAGGACCGGAAATTTGATGAGAAGTCTTGTTTGCAAAAAATCTTGGATCTCGAACAGGAATGGGTGGAACAAGACGAACTTCCCGTTCGGCGGGAATCTCCGGATGCGACGGAGACTGCCCGTTCCCTCATGGAAAAATATAGGGGACTGATTCTTTAAACGCCTGGTCCGGGGCGGGTTAAGTTCCATAACAAGCTATAAGTTAAAAACATCTCCGGAATCATGGCCCGCTGAGACGCAAGAAGCGGATGTGCCATGGTTCCGGAGATGGATTATGTTATGGAATCAGTGATAATTATTAGAGTATTTCATGCTGGAAGGCCAGAAAAAGATGACATTTTTTTATGATACAGGGGAGATGATAACCCCATGATGGAACAAATGGATCAGCTCCTGATCGTCGATGAATTTACATTGATCGCCGGCTTTTTTGAAAATAGGAAAAAATGCGTTCATCTCGTGATCGGTGGGAGAGATCCCCAATCTTTCCAGTTTGATGCGGACGGCGTGCCTCCCGGAGTGTTTGGTCAGGGGGTATTCCGTTTCCGACCATCCGACATCTTCCGGGCGCATGACTTCGTAGGTGGTCTTGTTTTTCAACATGCCATCCTGATGAATGCCGGAACCGTGAGCAAAGGCGTTGGCTCCGACAATGGCCTTGGAGCGGGGCACTGGCATGCCGCTTTCCCGGGCGATGATTTTGCTAGTGTGCAGAAGTTCCGGAGTATTGATGCTGGTGACGGCATTGTTGAAGAATGCGGAACGCATGCGCAGAGCCATGATGACTTCCTCCAGCGCCGTATTGCCGGCCCGTTCACCAATGCCGTTGATGGTGCCTTCTACCTGGCGTGCCCCGGCGCGGATGGCTGCCAGAGAATTGGCGACGGCCATTCCCAGGTCGTCGTGGCAGTGGACGGAGAGGACGGCTCGGTCAATGTTGGAAACATTGCGGACCAGGTGGCTGATCAAGTGACCGTATTCGTCCGGCATGGCATAGCCGACGGTATCGGGGATATTGACGATGCGTGCTCCTGCATCAATAACGGTTTCCGTGACTTCGGCAAGAAAATCCGGTTCTGTCCGGGAGGCATCCTCTGCCGAGAATTGAACCTCGCCAGCCAGATCTGAGGCCATGGAGACGGCGCTACGTGCCATGGCAAGCACTTCATTGCGGTTTTTGTTGAGCTTGTATTGGCGGTGAATGGGCGAGGTGGCCAGAACCAGGTGGATTCTGGCTCGTTCTCCGGCAGGGGCCAGTGCTCGGGCTGCAGCATCGATATCCTTGGTGACGCATCTGGCCAATCCGGCAATCCGGCTGGCGGAGGTTTCCCGGGCAATCGTTTCTACGGAGTTGAAATCTCCCGGGGAGATGACGGGAAAGCCGGCTTCGATGATATTAACGCCCAGGTGTTCCAACTGATGGGCGATCCGGACTTTTTGTTCCATGGTCATGCTGGCTCCCGGGCATTGTTCTCCGTCGCGCAGCGTGGTGTCGAAAATATCTATATGATTTTGGTTCATAATTAATGAAAAGGTGGGAATGGAAGTGTGTGGCCCCTCCCGGGAAAGAATACTCCACTGGAAGGAGGAAAAGTGGTCAAGACATAGCGTCCATAAAACAATGCCGTTTTGATTCAAGAACGCACCGGAACGGCAGGACACCGGTGCATAGGGGATGAGCTTCTCGGACTTAGTGTCCTAGAAGTAGCAAAAGAAGAGCCTTAGTGAAGAAGGTGTCCATTTGCAGAATTCCAGTCAAAAATACCCGGCCCCGGCACGAACCAGACAAGAGGGATTTCCTTTTGTTACGTCCGGGCGGCTGTCAAGTCAAGGCTTGGTTTTGGGAGAAACCACATTATTGTGTTTCCGAGCAGGCACTGACATTTTTTTCGCCATGCTTTTTGAGCTCCTGGTAGGGAATCTTGCATAAAGAAGTAATGGAAAACTATTGGTCAGAGGGGCGGGATAGGCTTTATTTGGAGCTGACATTGTGCAGAATATTCACGTTGGAGGCGGAAGAAGCGAGCTTGAAAACGACGGTTTCGCAAGAGAGATTTTTGTTCAACTCCTGACTGATCTGGGAGAGGCATGTCGTTCCTTTCTTTTGATTTTCACTTTTACGTGGTATTGATAGACTGGTCTTCCTTTGTGCCAGATCAATGATGAAAAGATCAGTTGTTGCGCAGGCTCATGACTTGAAACCGTACCTTTATATCCTCAAAATCCATCATACATCTATAGGCATATATAGGAGAGATATGTGTAAAAAAGATTGTTTTCTGTAGATTTGGTGTCATAGATGAGGATGTGTTTGAAATGGACATCTCCCAGAAAGATTGCGAAAATTTATCCCAGTATTTGGCCCATGAGGGGCAGTCCCTTTTTGAGCATATGAGCGAATGTGCAAAGACTGTTGCTGTACTTTTGGCGCAGATTGGATTGCCAAAGTTGGGGCGTGCATTGGGATGGTTGCATGATTTCGGGAAGCTGAGCGATGACTATGCTTCATATTTAGCCGATGCTTTGAAATGTCCCGAACAATTTGATCGTGGTAAACGTGGAAGTGTAGATCATTCTACTTCCGGAGCTCAGTTTATTTGGGAGCAATTACAAGTTGAGAAGGAGATGCAATATTCTGCTCTCTCCTTTTTAAGGCAAATGATGGTGTTGTGTGTAGCTTCTCATCATCATCATTCGTTGATTGATTGTTGGAGAGGCGATTCAGTTGAAGATGATATTTTAATTCAACGATTGAAAAAGGCGTATAAGGATACTCATTATACTGAAATTGTCGGGAAGCTTTCAAATCATGAGAAGAGAGTTTTCGAAGAACTTCTCAATCGGGATGAACTAGAAAAAGAATTTAAAGATATTTATCATACGATAATAAATGGGAGAGATAAAAAATCTTGCTTATTTAATTTTGGCATGTTGGCTCGTTTGATGTTTAGTGCTTTGATTTCGGCCGATTACATGAGTTCCTCCGGGAGAGGGTTTCTTCTTCAGAATACCGTTCCCGATTGGGCATTGATGCAAAGCAAAGTGGAGGAGTACATGAAACAGTTTAAGGCTGATTCGGAATTGAACCAGTGTCGAGCTGAAATGTCGGAAGCTTGCTTGAAGGCCGCACAAGGTTCTCAGGGCATTTGGTCTCTAACGCTGCCGACAGGAGCCGGGAAAACATTAGCCAGTCTACGTTTTGCCTTGGCTCATGCCCGTAAATATAAGTTATCTCGCATCGTTTATGTTATTCCCTATACCACTATTCTAGATCAGACTTCTGCAAGTTTGGAAAAAGTCTTGGGGCAGGATTTGTTTAAACAACTTGTTCTTGTGCATCACTCCAATTTTGTGATGGAGGACAAAGATGCGGATGGCAGCAAGGAAGAGTGGAGTACGGAACGGAAGAATTGGTATATGGAAATTTGCCAGACCTGGGATATTCCAATTGTTTTGACTACATCTGTTCAATACCTGAATGCATGTTATGCTGCCGGTAAGCAGCATGTGAGACGCATGAATTCATTGATGCGCTCTGTTATTATTTTTGACGAAGTGCAGGCAATTCCCTGGTCATCCAAGGTTCTTTTCGAAAAGTCTCTGGAGTTTTGGGCTCTTGCAGGTGGTTCAACTCTTTTGAAATGTACAGCAACGCAACCGAAATCAAAGGAACAAAAATCCGTTTGTGGGAAGGGAGGAAACAATTTGGAAAGAGGAGAAATTGTTCCTAACTGTAAAGTATATTTTGCCCGCTTTGAACAATTCCGGAATGTGGAAGTTCAATGTGAGGTATCTTGCCGGAGGAGGAAATGGACATTGGAAGCTATGGTGGATCTGATTGTCGAAGCGGCAGAAAAGGATTGTACAGTTCTTACTATCGTCAATACCAAGTCACTGGCGGCGAGGTTATTTAAAAAGTGTCAAGAATGCTTGCCGGAGGCCTTATGCTACCACTTGAGTACCAATATGTGTCCTGCTCATCGGCTGCATATTGTCAATAATCATATTAGTAAAGAAGCTTTGGAAAAAGCAAGACAGGAGAAAAAGCCTTTAATATGTATTAGCACGCAACTCATTGAAGCTGGAGTAGATGTTGACTTTGATGTGGTAATTCGGACTGTTGCAGGACTCGATTCATGTATGCAGGCTGCAGGACGATGTAACAGGGATGCCTCAAGATATAAAGGCCGTGTTATTGTCCTCAATCCATCCGATGAACTTGAAAAGATAGATCAATTATGGGCACTGAATAAAGCGGTACAGGAATCTACAAAGGCGATTCTTACGATGGACGACTGCTCCAGAATGCTCGATATGGAAAATGTGAATAATTATTTCGAACGATATCAACAAATCTTGCATATAGAGAAAAGTGGCTATACAAGTTACATAACGCATGTAGGAAAAATTGTATCAAATCTGGTAGATCTTTATTCTTGCAATTCTAATTTATTCAAAAAGAGCGATAGATATGAGAAGTTCAGTCTGTTTCAAGCTTTTGATTTAGCTGCATCCAACTACAAGCCTATTGATGACGATACGATAGCCATTTTTAGCCCTTATGAAGAAGGTGAAACATTGATAGGGGAGTTAAGCGATGATGATCCATTTACGACGGGAGATTGGGATAGCTGGAAAGACAAATTGAGTAAGCTCCGCCCCTATTCTGTCTCTATTCGTGAAAATAAAGTTAGTGAATACTTGCGGGAGGGAACAATTTATGCTATTAGTGAGAAAATGAAGCTGTATGCCATTCCTAAAGGTAAATATAGTGAAACGTTGGGTATATTGCCTAACGGGGTGGAATTGCTGACTGTATGATATTTATAATGTTTTGATCGTGTATCGATGATGAAAAATCAAATTGAATTTAAAGTATATGGAAGGAGAGCTTTGTTCTCCGATCCATTGACTCGTGTCGGAGGAGAGAAGTGTTCCTACCAAATTCCTACATATGAAGCGTTGAAGGGTATTACGCAGGCTATTTATTGGAAGCCGACGCTGATTTGGGTGATTGATGACGTTCGGGTTATGAAACAAATTCGAATGGATCCTCAGAATATTAAACTCCGACAGTATCATAAGGACATTGCAGGTTTATCGGTCTTTACCTATCTTACTGATGTCGAATACCAGGTGAGGGCTCATTTCGAATGGAATATGGAGAGGAAGGATTTGGAAGGAGACAGAGTCGAGGGTAAGCATTATCAGATTGCTTGCAGGATGTTGGAGAGAGGGGGGCGCCGTGATGTATGCCTTGGCTCTCGCGAATGTCAGGCATATGTTGAACCTTGTTGCTTCGGAGAAGGAGATGGGTTTTACGATGATCAAGGGTTATTGACATTTGGGTTGATGTACCATGGTTTTAATTATCCCAGTGAAACGGGAGATCCAGAAATGAGTATTCGATTTTGGAAACCTGAAATGAATAATGGAATCATTCATTTTTTAAGGCCATCTGAATGTACAATTTTAAAACAAGTCCGAAAGACTTCGGCTATCCATCCACCTACCTTGGGTATTGATGATGAGAGCTTATTTGATTAAAGGGAGGATTGATATGAATTGGATAGAGGCATTATATAAGACCTACGAAAATCATTTACACAGAGTAGGTGTGTACAAGACTAAGATCGTCAGAAAGGGGAGTAAGAATGAGTCACAGCGTACAGTGACGCCCTTGCTTCCTTTGTTTCACGGGATTCAAAATTCCCATATTACCATAACCTTGGATGGAACGGGCAATATTAAATACGCCAGAGTAAATTCTGAAACTGAACTTCCGACTATTATTCCCGTGACGGAAGATTCGGAGAGTCGGAGCAGCGGCCTGGCTCCCTATCCTCTGTGTGATAAATTGCAGTATGTAGCAGGTGATAATATTCGATTTTTTCAACCTGAAAAAAAACGTGATGAACAGTTGAAGAAATTAGAAGAATCTTATAAAGCGTATCTTGCACAAATCAGGAAATGGGTAAAATTTGCCCCTGATAATATCCCTCTCCAGGCAATTCTTGCGTATGTTGAAAAAGGCACCTTGATTCAAGATTTAGTCGAAATGGAGGTTCTTTTTCTTGATGATGAGGAGCATTTGGCTGAATCCTGGAAAGGAGATCCTAAAGAACAGCCATCCATTTTTGGAGTACTGAAACCAGCTTCTCAGGAAAGTGCTTTCATTCGATGGGAGGTAGTTGGTAACTACGATTGCCAAGAAGTATATCTGAGTCATGATATGTATCAATCGTGGATGTGTTATGCTCCTACATTATTGCCATTGAAAGGGCTGTGCTACATTTCAGGCGAAGATCAGCAATTATCTGGCAAGTTCCCTAAGCGGATCAGGAACGCAGGTGATAATGCCAAAATTATTTCATCAAATGATAAGGATGGCTACACATTCCGCGGTCGCTTCATCGAGGCAGAAGAATCTTTTGGATTAAGTGCCGAGGTGAGTCAAAAGGCTCATAGCGCATTGAGATGGTTGTTATCCCGTCAGGGGTATTTTGATGGAGAACAAGCCATTTTGATTTGGTCTCCGGAATTATTGACGGTTCCTTCCCCCTGTGAATCAAGTATCGAATGGAATAATTATGGCGACTCTGAAGAAGTAGATAATACTTCTGATCAGATTGCCGTTCGTTTTTCTGAAATGATTCATTCGGGAATCAAGGGGGATAAAGTATGGGATGTATTGGATCAGGATTTACGAGACCAGAAGGTGATGCTTCTTTCTCTTGATGCAGCTTCACCTGGCCGCCTTTCTATTACTAGGTATCTGGAGTTTAGCTTGTCTGATTATTTCGCTAATCTCCTTCACTGGTATAATCACAGTAAATGGTTGCAGTCCAATATGTGGATTTCGCATGAAGATTCCAAAAAAGAATTTTTGGGTTCTCCATCTCCTCGTATGATTGTAACTGCTGCGTATGGGAAGGATGTCGATGAAAAACTTCGGCGATATGCAGTATCCAGAATTCTTCCATCAATTTTGCTTCGAAATAAAATCCCGGCAGACATCGAAAAGCAATGTTTTGTGCGAGCATCACAAAAGAACTCACTCCCATGGAATGAATGGGAAATGACACTTGGTGTTGCCTGTTCCATTTATATTTACAACCATAACCAAGAAGAAGGGAATCATTATACTATGAGCCTAGATACTGAACGAAAAAATCGCAATTACTTATACGGCCGTCTGTGGGCAGTCGCGGAAGTATTGGAAAAAACGGCATTGGATGTTACTAAAACATCGCGGCCGACCAATGCGGAAAGATTGATGCAACGTTTTCAGACACGACCATTTGAAACGTGGACCTTAATGGAATCGAACTGCCTTCAGCCATATCAGCTAATCTTAAAGAAAAATATGAAAGGCCTCAAGAACTACTATGATTCTGTAATTGATTCTATTATGAATATTTTTGCTGCTGAGGATTTCGAAAATAATGAACCATTGGATGGTGCCTATCTTCTCGGATACCACTGCCAGAAGGTTGAATTATATAGGAAAAAGAAAGAAGACGATGTAACGCCTGATGACGGCGCCGAGGGATCTGGTGAAGAATAATTTTCCAACAAACAAACAAATTAAATATCATGAGCTTGAATAATAAAATTGATTTTGCCGTTATTTTTTCGGTGAAGAATGCAAATCCCAATGGAGACCCATTGAATGGAAACCGCCCCAGAACTACTTTGGAGGGGATGGGTGAAGTGTCTGACGTTTGTGTGAAGAGAAAAATCCGGGACAGGCTTATGGATGCCAGTGTTTCGGTGTTTGTGCAGTCGTCCGACAAAAGTGTAGATGATTGCAAGACGCTGAAGGAGAGAGCTGATAAGGTTTTGGATCTTAAAGGGAAATCCGACCCCAAGGATCAGGCGGCCAAAGCATGTCAGGCGTGGTACGATGTCCGTGCTTTCGGTCAGGTATTTGCGTTTGCCAAGGGTAAAACAGGAGATGGGGTTTCGATTGGTATTCGTGGCCCGGTGTCTGTACATCCTGCCTTCAGTGTCGAGAACGTCAACGTGACCAGTACTCAGATTACAAAAAGTGTCAGTAGCGATGGCGATGGTAGCAAAAAATCCTCTGATACCATGGGTATGAAGCACCGCGTTGATGGTGGTGTGTATTACTTCTGTGGTGCTATCAGTCCACAATTAGCTGAAGGAACGGGATTTTCCGATGAAGACGCCGAGATTCTGAAGTCTGTGCTACCCAAGTTGTTTGAAGGGGATGCCTCATCGGCTCGTCCAGAAGGAAGTATGCAGGTTCTTACTGTGATTTGGTGGAAGCACAACAATAAGAGCGGTCAATATTCTTCTGCAAAGGTGCACCACTCGCTTACAGTACACGCAGATGGTACTTATTCGATTTCTGAGTTGCCTGGATTGACTCCAGAAGAAATTCCCGGGTTCTAAGTATTATTTTGATTGTTATCAACAGTGAGGGCGACCCGAAAAGGGACGCCCTCTCTTCGATTTTAGAGGGAGCGATGAAGGGAAATGTTGCTTGGCAATTCTGAGAATGTGTTTGTTGGCCATGGAGGAAAGCCAGATGACTCCGTTTTTGATAATGGAATCGGTAGGACCGTTGGTTGGGCTGATGCGGCGGGAGCAGTCACGACGACAGCTTATGACTCCCGTTTCGACCAGCCTTCCTGCATTACCAATGCCCTGGGAAACACGACATGCTATGCCTACGACATCCGGGGGCGCAAGATATCGGAATACGGTACGGCCATCCAGCCCGCCGTCTTCGGCTATGATGAGATGGATCATATGATTCGTCTGACGACATTCCGTGTGCCGGGAAGCGTGATCACGACAGATCCGAGTAGCCGCACCGACGGAGATACGACCACTTGGACGTATGATGAGGCGACGGGACTTCAACTGAAGAAGACCTACGCGGACAACTCCCAGCTCGTGTACACCTACGATGCTATGAACCGCCAGAGTACGCAGACCCTGGCAAGGGGTATTGTCATTACCTATACCTATGATCTTTTGACAGGAGACATGACAGGGATATCCTATGGAGACACCACACCGGATTATTCATTTGAGTACGACCGTTTCGGAAGCATACAGAGCATATCGCAGGAAGGGCATAGCATCCCCGTCGAACAAAGAGGCTATAACGAATATAACCAGCTTGAATTGGAATGCTATTTCCGAGGGAATGATGAATGTTACCATATTCGGCACTATGATGAATATGGGCGAATCAAATTCGATACTCTCCAAATTGTGAGAAATTTCATGTTGGCTGAGATAGCCTATGAGATCACGACGGAATACAACGACCTGGGGCAATTGTCCCGATATATCTACAATCTCGGCCAGGAGGATGAACGGGCATTTCAATTCAATTATCTCTCGGGGACGCATTTTGTGTCGTCGATTGACTTCCCTGACCCGGTTTCGTTGGAATATACCTACGAACCTGTACGAGATCTATTATCGGGTATTATGTGCCGGAACTCGGCGGAAAACATGATCAGTAACCGAACACAAATTTGTGACCTACTCGGACGACCGACCGAGAGAACTCAAATCCGGGAAGGAGTAACAAGGGAGGATCAATTTATTTATAATTCTCTCAACGAGCTGACCAGGGCCAATCTGGGAGGCACTCCTTTTAACTACGGCTACGATAATATCGGAAACAGGAAGGATTCGGAAGAATTTGACAAAATGACATCCTATCTTTCCAATAACCTGAACCAGTACACCAGCATTGATCCCGAGGAAGAACCAGCCTTCATTCCCACTTACGATGCGGACGGCAACCAGACAAGGGTACGGACAACAACGGGAATCTGGGATGTTGTGTATAACGCTAAAAATCGTCCCGTGCGATTTTCAAGTTCCGACGGTACGCTTGTGATCGAATGCACCTACGACTACATGGGTAGAAGAACGCACAAAATTCTGAAACGCAATGACAAATTGGAATTCGATGAAATGTACCACTATAACGACTACCTCCAAACGGCCGCGATCCGTGGAACCGAAACGCAGCACGTTATTCTGTGGAATCCTACCGAAACTGTTGCCACGCGTCCTTTGGCGCAGATTAAGAATGGAAACTTCTATTACGCCGTTCATGACTTCGTGAAGAACATCACGGAATGGGTTACCACGTCAGGCAGTATTGAGGCAAGTTTCGACTATACTCCGTATGGGACTATCATGAATGAAACCGGCGATTTAGCACTAGGTTGCATTGGATTTTCAAGCGAAGTAATGAATCAAGAACTTGGTATGATATATTATAATTACCGATATCTAAATCCTTTAGATGGGAGGTGGATTAATAGAGATTATGTTAAAGAAATATATTTTTCATACAATTTATATCAAATTATTTATAATAACCCTATTGGAAAATATGATTTTCTAGGGTTGATGGAATGCAATAAAGATAAATTAGGTGATAAGGGTGATTTTTCTTATTCCATTAATCTATATAGCATGTATGAAGAAAAGTTGAAAGTATCTGACCCAATTAAACAATTTTTTGATTCAACAAAAGAAATCATAACAAAGACAATAGAAGGTAAAATTGTAGAAACTTTAGAAACGACTCTTGATATGGTAGCCGATGGAGCTAAACTACCTATTAGAGCTATCGAAGCTGTAGGGAGTGCTATAAAAAAACAAGGTAATATAGGAAGTATAGTTATAGAAGTCAAAGGGAAAATATGTTGTTGTGATTCTAAAGGTGGTTATAAGGTCTATGATATCAATGGGAAGGTGACAGAAAATAATAGTTATATATTAGATCCATTAACATCTTCAGATAGATCCCTCAGTAAGGAAGCAAAAAGATTGGAAAGAGCAATAGAAGATATGTCTAAACAATTGGGGGAAAGAATGAGAGATATAAACTGTGATAATAAAGATGAACACGTAAATATTAATGTTTAGTTTGTGAGTAAATGAAAATTTTATTATTCGCTTTTTTGCTTATTTTAATTTTCAATCTAAATGCATCTGAAATTTCTGAAATATGGATATATAATAAGATTAAATATTTAGGCGGGTATGAATATTATGAATTTAGAGGATCAGATGAATATGAAATGAATCATGAATACGCCAATTTTTTTGAGAGAAAATTGATTATTTTCTGTTTTGTTGTCCCTGAATCCATTGTGCTTGGTCATACGCAATTTTCTTTAGATAAATCTAAAAATCAGACTATATATAATTGTCGCCATGAATTGAAAATTAATATGATTAAATTAATTGGCGATAATGTAGTTAAAATATTTAATTTTTATAAAAACAAGGAAAATATTCCTTCTTGGGTGATAGATAATTTTTTTGTAAGACTAAAAAAGTCGTCGAACATCAATTTATATAATAAATATATCCAAAGAAAATTGAGATTGAGTGTTGAGGAGATTAATGATTCTTTCGAAACCAAAAAGACAGATGAATTGGTTGGTGAGGATTTTTTAATAAGGTTGTATATTGATTCATTTAAGTACATTGTTAATGCGCTCAATGAGGAGAATATTGATTGCGAATATTTGTATTATGATTTAATGAGGACATTGCTTTCATATTGGATTTGTATCGACAACAAAATTATTCGGGAAAGTCTTCAATTTGAAGATATTATTAATGAATGTATTATAATATATGATGAGAATATTAGGAAAAAATGCTTGGAGGAACTCAAAAAGGGAAATGTAAAATATGAACTTTTGGATGATAATAGTACTTATTTGTTGAGAACAAATCTTTACTATCTGCCAAGCAGTTATTGTAAGTCTACAGGTGCAATGTTTGAGAATTTTGAAAAATGGTTGAATGAAAAAGTAGTTCTGAAGGAAAAAAGAAAGGAGACTATGTGCAAAGAAGGTTAGGTATATGCAATTCATTAAAATGAAAATTTTGTCATTACTTTTTTGTTTTGTATTCATTTCTGTGGTTGATGCGTCGGGGATGGATCAGTTACTTATATATACTAGACTTAAATTATTCGGAGAAAGCGAATATTATGATTTCAAATATTCGGATAAAGATGAAATAGAAGAAATATATAGCGACTTTTTTTGGAGTAAATTCAAGATTTATTATTTTTATATACCAGACTCTATTGTGATGGGATATACGAATTTTTCCTTGGATAAAAATAAAACTAAGGATTTACCTTGCCGCAGCGATGAATTGAAAACGGAAATGATTTCCTTGATTGGTAATAACATAATCGACATCTACAATTTTTATAAGGATAAGGATTATATATGTACGTGGGTAATCGATGACTTTTTTCATGTACTCAAAAAGTCGCCTAGATTTGATTTATATAATGAATATATTCAAAAAAAGGAAGATCTGAAATTTAATGAAATCAATGATGCGCTTAAAATAAAAACAAGGAAAAAATTTGTTGATGAGAATTATTTTTTGAAATCATATATCGATCTATTAAATTGTATCACCAAGGCACTCAATAGGGAAAATATCGATTGCGGATATTTATATTATGATTTAATGAGGACATTGTTTTCATATTGGATTTGTATCGATAACAAAATTATTCGGGAAAGTCTTCAGTTTGAAAAAAATGTTAATGAATGTAGCATAATATATGATAAGGATATTAGGGGAAAATGTTTGAATGAACTCAAAAGAGGGAATGTAAAATATGAACTTTTGGATGATAGTACTTATTTGCTGAGAACAACTCTTTACTATCTGCCAAGCAGTTATTGCAAGTCTACAGATGCAATGTCCGAGAATTTTGAAAAATGGCTGAATGAAAAAGTAGTTCTGAAGGAAAAGAAAACGAAAAAAGAAACTATTCGCAAAGAAGATTAATTATACAATGTTTGGTGTGATATTTTTCGATTTTTTTATGGAGAAAAGAGGAGTGTAAATGGAAATTTTATCAATTATTTTTTGTTGTTTATTTGTGTCACATCAATTGTGGCCTCAGGAGATTTCCAATGATGTATTTGAGATATTTCCTGTTCTGGATTTTAAGCAGTCGAGAGATATGCCAAAGGATGGATATGAAAAGCTCGATTATGCGTTTGAAACTACCTCGGGGAAAATTTTGCATGAAAATATATGGTTTGAATCGAGGGATGTTTTGAAGAAGAAAGGAACCTATATTGATTTTTCAGATGTGAAGGATGTGTATATGTTTTATAGTCAGGGAAATGCTGATCCTGTTTTTTGCAATATCAATCAATTACATTTGCCGGATGAAGAGGGTATAATGCTTGTTTTCGAAGAAGGCGGAGCGAAGAAATTGTCCAGCATGACAAGTGCTTGTCCTCTTCGTGTGGCTATTGTTAGCCAAGGAAAATTGGTCAGTGCTCCTTTGCTAATGTGCGAATTGAACAATAATGTCAAATTGACCTTGGCGACTTCTGCTGCGACCAGAAAGCTCAAGAAGGATTTTGATCAGCTTATCAATGATCGCGATCAAAGAAGGGGTGGAAGCAGTAATGAGAGATTGCCTGATGTGAGGTCCCCGAATTTTTCAATGAATGAATTGTTGGAAGCTGCGAATAACGGGTATGTTTATCCCCAGTTTGAACTTGCCGTTCGCTATTTGAAAGGAACAGGCGTGCTTCGAAACGATCAGGAAGCTCTAAGATGGTTCCAAAAGGCAGCAGAGCAGGGGCATTCCGTAGCGCAAAATGTTCTGGGGCATTACTATAAAAATGGGTTGGGAGCCATGGCCTGTGAGGATAAAGGCATGGCTCTGAAATGGTGGAACAAGTCGGCGCAACAGGGAAATGTTGATTCTCAATATAACCTTGGCATTTGCTACGAAGATGGATATGGAGTTGAGGCAGATGCCGGGTTGGCCGCGCAATGGTTCTTGAAATCGGCAACGCGTGGGTATAGTCCATCACAAAACCGACTGGGATTATGCTATGAGCACGGAATAGGTGTTCCTGCGAATATCAAAAAAGCTCTTGCATGGTATAAAAAAGCAGCTCGGCAAGGGAATCCTGAAGCGAAAAAAAATCTTGAACGTTGCCTTGCAACAGATCATGGAACCAAGAATACTAAATAATGAAGCGCAGTATTTTTAGCAGCATTGTAATAGGAACATCCCTTATCATAGTTGCATTGATAATGATTGCTTATTTATCATCTTCGCAAAAAACAGGTAATTCTGCACGTAGGTATGTCGCCTATCAAGATGGTTATAGAGAAATACGAATTCACTTTTTTCATAAAAACAAATTTGAAAATGATTTTGTGGAATCCTTCAAATTGTTAAAGGAAGAAAAGATTCGAGATGTGTTTATTCCTGATAGTCATTTTATTATATTATATTTTGTGATAGGTAAGGAATCGTATTCATTCTGGTATTCTCCAATGGCTACCGATTCAGCTGAATGGTATAAAGAAATAATGGATCGTGATGATTCGGCGAGGCGATCTTTTGAATTTTATAAAAAATGGATGAAGATATTCAATTCCGAGTTTTCATTTTCAGAAAAAGATGATTTCTATTATAAGGATTGAATTGAAATGGATGCAGAAAAATATTCTAAGAATGGAGCTATCCCTGTTTTAACAAGAAAAGTGGCGTTCTTTACTGGATTTGACGTAACTGCTATCCGAAAGAAATCATCGATTGACTGTGAAAGAGACTTGGCCACAGGGTTGGATGTTTTGGGTTTGATTATTTGAGGAACCCTCTCGGATCTATCAGCGCTTGGGTGTTGATGAGTTGATCTTCCGGAACGTTGTAATGGCAGTAGGCCAGATAGGATTCGGGTGGTTCCAGAGTGCGGATTCCCGGTTTCATTTTCCAGTCCCAATGGACGGATGCTTTGGCGGAATCCCGGACACGGACCAGATTTTTTTTGGCGGCGTTTGTGACGGGGAGATGCTGCCGGAAGGAAGCGATGTTGAGCGGTCCGTCGGTTCCCCATCTTTGCTGGAACCGATAGCCTTTCATGAGGAAGCGTCCGATGTCGGGCGATTCCCGTTCGGTTTGTTCGATGATTTTACCGATGGAATGACCCGGAGGGCAGTAAAGGTATTCGTCAATGTCGATAAATGCACACCAGTCTACTTCATGGCCCGATTGAGCGATAAAATCTTCGTATGATTCGATTTGTCCATGGATGATGCGCCCTGATTTCGGATCTCTGGGTTGCCAGGGAACAATACGGACGCGCTCTTCTCCGAATCGTTTGGCGATGGCGTGGGCTTCTTCCAGGATCTGGGCATCGGTCAGGTGAGCCGTGAGGCGTCCATATTCTTCTCCTCTCTTGCTGATTTGTTGAATTTGGAAGTAGCCATTGATAAAACGCGGGTTGGAGTTGGGATCCTTGCTGGCGGTGCTTCCTGTGTTGTCGTAGATGACGACGAGAGAGGCTCCGGCCCTCAGATGGAATTCAATCCAGTCCTGCAGCCAATAATATGATTCCCGGAGGATGGCAACGGCGCAAACGCCCCAGCGCAATGCGGGGGGCTCGGGAAGCGGGGGGAGGGCGTCCGGAGAGTTGTTCTGATGAAGATCCTCCCGGTTGTTGGGTGCGTTTGTTTGTGAAGGGGAGGCCGCTTGCTGAGGAACATCCTTTTCTGCGGGAGGAGAGACCGGTGCCGCCAGACGGAAAATCCCTTTTTCGTCGCGAATGAATCGCTCGTATCCCCAGGAATCCCATTTGATGTTCAATTCTTCTTCATCG
Organism: Akkermansia sp. N21169; assembly: GCF_029854675.1. NCBI lineage: Bacteria > Pseudomonadati > Verrucomicrobiota > Verrucomicrobiia > Verrucomicrobiales > Akkermansiaceae > Akkermansia > Akkermansia sp. N21169. The sequence goes on from NZ_JARWNC010000039.1 coordinate 48,537, forward strand.
TATGAGAGGATGGTGGCGTGAGCCCCGGTTGGGGTGCGCCAGCCGTCGTGGCCGATGATACGAAAGGCATCGTTCCATGAAGGGTGGCGGATTTCCAGTACGTGTTCCTGCAGGGATGGTGCCGGAGCATAGTACTGGAGTCTGCCGGCATGTGCTTTCCGGTATGTTTCCGGGCCTCGGAGGGAGGGCGGGGTGTCTCTCCAGAGGAATGCAGACCTTAAGTCCGGAGGGAGTCCGGAGGAGATGTTGCGGCTTCCCAGGCGGGAGACGAGCGGGAAGAGAATCGTGTCGATGGATTCTCCGCAGGGTTCCGGCGGGGTGCTGGATTCAAGTCGGCGGAAAGCTTCGAATGCTTCCTGCGTCAGTGAAAAGCATGTCGGCGGGGTTTCTTCTTCCTTCCATGGGCGGGGGGCGTTTTTTTGATGTTTCCAGACGCTCCCCTTGTAGTAGACGGAGTCGTGCTGGGGGATGGTGGCGTGGAAATCGTTCAAGATGCGGAGTAGTCCGGGGGCAGGCATGTCCGTTTCCCGGATGATCAGGAAGTGGTCGAAACGCCCTGTTTCCAAGCCTCGAACTGAGTCGAGTACATCGGATGCCGGATTTTTACTCGGAAACAGCCGTAATGACACTGTGCCTGAGGCGATGGAGGCCTGCCATCGGGGCAGGATCAGTTTGTGAAAGACCGGCTCGGTTATGCCTTTGACGGCTGCGAAGATGCGGAGTCCGGGGTAATGTTCCGCCAAAGCCCAAGTGAGCAGGCGGTCCAGATGTTCCGGGCAATATGCCGAAAGGCAAAGTGCAAATTCCCGCTGTTTCCATGCGAATGAGACGGTTTTGTCCCGATAGTGCGTCCGGGGTTGCTGGTAGAAGTGGTTGAATGAGGCAACGCGGACATTGATATGTCCCATGGAGGCGGCTAATTCAATGGCATTGTCGATCGGGTAGGCGCATTCCCGGAAAAGAGTTGCGATTTTTTGTCGTTTGGATGCCGGGATGACGAGTGCGTGGGAACCCCATACGTAGCGGGAGCCTTTGGTCCGGGAGCTTGTCCGGAACGGTTCAAATTGGAAATCTTCCGGATGGGACGGCGGAGGACCCTGGGAGAGAATGGTATGGTGGTAGAGGCGAAAGATATCGGTCTCCGGGTGTTCCCGGAGTTCACGTTCAAGAGCGTTACGGAGCAGGGCGGATTCTGTGACGGAAGCGGCATCGCTTTCTCCGAAGATGATCAAGTCGTCATCCATGAAGCGTTCGTCGAGTAGCATTCCGGCAAAAGAGCTTCTCAAGGATTGAACATAGGGCGGGGTGTGGTCTTTCCAGCCGGGGTAAAAAAAGTCCAGTATTTTTCTGGGGTAGGTGTCTTTGAGGCAGGATATGTCTTGTGTGGATGGGTATGCTTCCGCCGTGTAACCGAGTTGGGCAAGGCTGTCGGCTGCTTCAAGGATTTCGCCTTGAGTCTGGAGGAAGACGCATCGGAGTGGGGGAGGGACGGAGGTGGGCATGAGGTGGGAGCGGGGTAAGGAGGGGGGAGGATTGTTTGCCGGAGTTTTCAGTGCGAGGGGGAGAGGGGGCTGGCGGAAGATGACGGGGGTTATTTCCATAGCCATCGGAGTTCCGGGATGCCGCCGATGATGTCGCTTTGTTTTTGGGAGCAGGTGACGAGCATGGGGATGGGGGAAAGAATGATTTCTCCCTGGCGAACCAGGTGGCCCCAGATGCGGTCTGTTTCACTGTTCCAGTTCTCTAAGGCTCGGGACATGATTAGGGCAAAAGATGGGCGGATGGCGAAGGCGGTCATGCTGCGGACGTCGCCGGTGACACGTTGCCAGCCGTCGATTTCAGCAACGCGGCTGCCTCCCCGATGCAGCATGACGCAGCCGGCTTCATAGGGCACCAGGGAGAGCAGCCCTTCCAGTCGATCCCGGAAGGCCGGAGCGAGGACTGCGTCATCTTGAAGGATCAGCACCCAGTCTTCACTGCATGTTTCTGCCAGGGCGATTGCTTTGCGCATCGCCCGCTTGCATCCGACAGCCCGGCATACGTACTCGGGAGTTGTTTTGAGTCGTGCGATGCAGTAGGCCTCCAGCCCCTCCTGTTCCCACCATGGTATTTCTTCCATCGTGGCGATGCGAACTCCATCGACCCATTCCCAGGTAAGGTGTTGCGCGGAAAGCCTCTGTCTCATAACATCCCTTTTGGGAGAGCCGGGAAGGCTGACGACGAGTATTTTAAATGATGGCGCTGGCATGGAGGTAGGAGAAAGAAATGGTGTTGCTGCCTAGGAAATACTTGAAAGACTATCTTCACAGACTAATCCAGAATTTCCATGGATGCAACCGGAAAGGTACCGGGAACATGGGGGGGCTCGTATGTTTTTCTCGTTGTTCCGGGAGAGGTGTATGGTATAAGGACAAAATTAGTTTTATGCCGATTGGCGTGAGATGCCGCCCGGCACAAAAAGAATGAAGAATCTTGCCCCCCGACCTCAATGCACCGGATTGCTCTATTTACTTTGGCTCTCGGAAATAGCTACCATGATTTTCTCCGGATAAGTTTGCCGTTCAACCAAAGATTTTTCTTTCCGGACATGGAGACGGATTTTCATTATTTCAGCGATTTGGATCTGGAATTGCGGGGTGCTTTCTTCCACCCGGCCCGGAAGACGGTCTGGCCGTTTACTGCCTTCAACAAAATGCTTTTTATCGACAGGTTTTTGAAGGAACACGATTTATACCGTTACTACGATTACGTTTACTTCATTGATGCGGATATGTGTTTTGCGCGCCATGCGGGGAGAGAGCTTCTGGCGTCTGCGTTGTTTTTGATCAATGTACCGTGGAGGGCGCATGTGGCGGGCGGTTTTTTCGGAGGCGAACCAGCCCTGATGTGGAGGGCTGCCGCCTTTACGGAAGCTTATGTCAGGGAAGGCTGTGACCGGAAACATTTTGATCGGACTGCCGACGAATTCGTTTTGAAACGCGTTTATGATTCATTGGAAACAAAGACTGAACTGGACTGTGAGGGGAAAAAACAGAGCCGTTATCTCTTCTTTTCTCCCCGTGTTGAACCGGACCGGCTGGAGGAAGCGGGGGAAGCCGGACATTTGCTCGTGAATGTGGAGTTGCCGGGCCGGGCGTACAAGGACAGCATTTTCGAGTGTATCCATCCGAGGTGGAGAGATACGGTGGAGCTGGATCTGGAGCGGGGGTGGATCAACCACCGTGGGCATTTGGGGGAGCTGGCGCCTGCAGGCGGGGGAATCGGTATAGCCTCGGAGGGGGAAGAAGTCTTCCGCATTCACTGGTGGGATTTTCCGGGGGCAGAGGAATACCTTCACTTGGGAACTGGCAGGATTACGGTAGGTCAACCGTCGAGGAACAACCGATCCCCTGATAGGTGAACCCCCAAGCCTCCAGATCGGAGCGGCAATAGATATTACGGCCATCGACGATGTGGCGGGAAGCCATGGAACGGTAGACGTTTTTCCAGTCGGGAAGGCGGAATTCCTTCCACTCTGTTGTGAGGACAAGCACATCGGCTCCGGAGGCCGCATCGTACATATCGTCCGCATAGTAGAGGGCTTCTCCCCAGCGTTGGTGGGTTGAATCCATGGCTGCCGGGTCGTATACGCGGAGTCGGATGCCGTCTTTGAGCAGTTCCTCAATTAACGCCATGGCTGGAGCTTCCCGTATATCGTCCGTTTCCGGTTTGAAGGAAAGTCCCCAAAGGGCGACGGTAGAGGATTGGTCACGGGAGGTTTGGGCGACGGCTTTCTTGACTTTGCCGATGAGGAAACGTTTTTGCTGCTGGTTGCATTGTTCGACGGCTTCAAGAATGTCCATGGTCACTCCGTGTTCGTTTGCCGTGCGGATCAATGCCCTGATATCTTTTGGAAAACACGAGCCTCCGTAGCCGCATCCTGCGTAGAGGAAGCTGTTGCCAATACGCGTGTCGCTGCCGACTCCTTCCCTGACTCGGCAAATATCTGCTCCGACTGCTTCGCAGAGTCTTGATATTTCGTTCATGAGGCTAATGCGGGCGGCCAGCATGGAGTTGGAGACATATTTGCTCATTTCTGCCGAAACCGTATCCATGACCAAAAGGCGGTCGTTTTTCAGCATAAAAGGAGCATAGAGTTTTTGTAATATGCGAACGGCTTTGGATGTATCTGCCCCGATGATGATGCGGTCCGGGCTCATGAAGTCCTTGATGGCGGAGCCTTCTTTGAGGAATTCCGGATTGAAGGCGAGTTCAAAACTTGCGTCGCCGGCGCGAAGGCGGATCTCTTCTTCAATGATTTTCTTGAGGCGATGGCAGGTTCCGGGAGGGACGGTGCTTTTGACAACGATGACGGTGTCGTGCTGCAAATTTTGTCCGATTTGCCGCGCCACGGCTTCGATGCTGCTAAGATCGGCTTGGCCGTCGGGCTGGGAAGGGGTGCCGACTGCGATAAAGAAGATATCGGCGTTATTGAGCACCTGCTCCGGTTTTGATTCAAAAGCGAGCCTGCCTTGAGAGAGATTGCGTGTTACCATGGCCGTTAACCCCGGTTCGTACAAGGGGATGATGCCGTTCCTCAACTGGTTGATTTTATGGGCGTCTTTGTCCAGGCAGGTGACACTGGCTCCCATTTCTGCAAAACAGGCTCCGGAAACAAGGCCCACATAGCCGGTACCGATGATTGCTATTCTCATGAGGATACAAAAGTTCAGAATAGAATAAGCCGTATGAAACGGCGATGTCAATGTTGAACTTATTGGAATGAATTTGGAAATTTGAATTGAGGCAAGAAAAGATCAAGGGAGAAACGCCAAAATCGGCATGGTGTGATGGTTGTGTCAGAGGGCTTTATCTTACCGTCGGAATATATTGAGTTAGATTTGACAAACTTTTGTTTTCTAATCCGGGATTGAATCTTGCCTTGGCTGAGACAGAACATAGAATATGCAGCATGTATAGGAAAACTGATGTGCTGGACCGCGATTTCGCAGCAGCTCGGGCGAGTTTGTTGGATTTGGCTGCTTTTTTGGACCGGGTTGAGCGTGCCGGCGGTGAGGGTGATTTCCGCTGGGATGCGTTGTTGAATGCCCTGCCTTTGCTAGAGGATGCGGGAGTGGAGAGGACGCGACGCATCCTGGAGGCTTTATCCTTCCCGGGCGAGACGCCAACTGAGTCCGCTATTGGCAAGGCCGCTTGTGGCGCCCCTGATTTGAATGCTTGAACCTGTTGACAGCCATGAGATTTATCGAACCTCACGCACACCCTGTTTGCCGGACGACGGATGATTACAAGGCTCTGGCTTTGGCCGGTTGCGTCGCGATTGGCGAACCTGCTTTCTGGGCTGGATTTGACCGTTGTTCCCCGGACGGATTCCGGGATTATTTCATGCAGTTGACAGAATACGAGCCTCTCCGGGCATCCAAATTCGGTCTGGACCACTATTGTTGGATTTGCGTGAATCCGAAGGAAGCGGAGGATCCCGTTTTTGCGAGGGAGGTGATGGCGATGATCCCCGAATTCCTGAAGAAACCTAATGTGCTGGGTATCGGTGAGATTGGACTGAACCGCAATACGGCTCATGAGGTTGAGATTATGGAAGAACACATGGATCTCGCTATTGCCGAAGGTCAGCTGGTGCTGATTCATACGCCGCACATGGAAGACAAGCTGAAAGGGACGCGCATTATTTTGTCCGCGCTGAAGAACCGTCCCGATTTGTCTCCGGACCGTGTCTTGGTGGATCACTGTGAGGAACATACCCTTCCGCTTGTCCGGGAGGCTGGTTACTGGGCCGGTCTGACTCTGTATCCGACGAGCAAGTTGACGCTGTCCCGTGCCGCGGACATGCTGGAAGTATACGGGCATGACCGTGTCTGGGTCAATTCCGCGTGCGACTGGGGGGATTCCGATCCCTTGGCGGTACCTCGTCTGGGTATGGAGCTTGCCCGGCGCGGATGGTCGCGCAGTGATATTGAGACAATCGTGTTGAAGAATCCTGCTGTTTTTATGGGCGGCTCTCCTCATTTCCGCGGTGTGTGATCAACACGGCGGGAGGGGGGATGCGCAGCGACAGGAATGAATACGGTCTGGCTCTGCTATTGCAAACGGATAGAGATTCCTATACTTTACGCGCATGTGGCAATGGATTGTCGAGAATCAGGAAGATATCAAGGATGTGCTGCGCGCCATCGTTGAGATCATTATCCTGTGGGCTCTTTTCTACCAGATCTACCGGGCCTTTCATGCGACGCGCGGGGCGCGGATCATGGTGGGGCTGATCCTCAGTCTTGTCGCTCTGACGCTGGTTACCTATCTTTTCCATCTGAATGTAATCGGCTTCCTGATTACCCGTGTACTGGCTCCGGGCTTGGCTGTGGCTCTGGTGGTGATTTTCCAGCCGGAACTGCGTAGCGGGCTGGCTAAACTGGGTAGCCATCCCTTGCTGTCCAAGTATGTTAAAATCCAGCGGGTGGATTTCCTGGATACCTTCTGCAAGGCAGTTTCCCAGCTTTCCAATAAACGTTTGGGGGCTTTGTTCGCTTTCGAACGTGGTATCAGCCTGAAGTCTATTGAAGATTCCGGGGTCATTATCGATGCACTGTTTTCACCGGAGCTGGCCCTTTCCATTTTTTATACGAAAACCCCGCTTCACGATGGCGGAGTGGTGATTGCCGGCGAGCGCATGGTGGCTGCCGGCTGCGTGTTTCCTGTGACTTCCCGGGAGATGTCCGACCGTTCGCTGGGATTGCGCCACCGTGCCGGTGTCGGCATGACGGATGAGACGGATAGCGTTGTCGTTGTGGTTTCCGAGGAAACGGGTAGTGTATCCATTGCCGTCGGCGGAAAGTTGGAACGCAACGTCGACTTGGAAATATTGAAAAAACGTCTCGAATCCCTCCTCCTTCAAAAGAAAACTTCCCATGATCAGGAACATCAAGATACTCATTGAAAACTGGCCGGCAAAATTGTTGTGCCTGCTGTTGGCGCTTGGAGTCTGGACGCTCGTCAAACAGCAATACGTTTCCCAGGATCCCGGATACCGCAGGGATGAAATCCGTCGTTCCCATCCCTAATTTTCTTCCTTCAAAATTGCCGCCATGCAGAATTTCATTGTGACCGGTACGGATACCGACGCGGGCAAGACCTATGTCAGTTGCCTGATCATTAAAGCTCTCAGAGAGAAAGGCATCGATATTGCCGGATTCAAGCCGGTTGCTTGCGGCAGCCGGGAGGATCCGCGCCAGCTCCGGGCTGCTTCCGGTTTGGAGGCGTTGACGCTGGAGCGCATCAACCCGGTATATCTCAAGAATGCCACATCTCCCTGTGTTGCCGCGCGGCTTGAGAATACGGAGATCGACTTTGACCTTGTCCATGAAGCTTATGAACGTCTTTCAGCCGAGCATGACTGCGTGCTGGTGGAAGGAGTCGGAGGCTGGGAGGTACCGATGGCTCCCGGTGTCAATTTCAGTGACTATGCTCGTGAGTTGCATTTGCCGGTTTTGCTGGTTGTCAACAACAAGCTCGGTGTTTTGAATCATGCCGTTTTGACAGTCAATGCCATGAAGGCACAGGGGATTCGCTGTGCCGGGATCATTTTCAACAATGTCCAGGAAGAATGGGATACTGCCAGCATTACGAACCGTGCCATGCTGGAGGAAATGGTCGATGTGCCTGTCCTTGAAGAACTGATTCATGGTCAGGACTATTTGGATGCCGATGCCATTCTCGGAGGAATCTGTGGAATGGAGAAAGCCTGATTGTTGCGTATCGTGAGATCGACCACCCCCAAAAGCCAGGGGCTCCCGGAGGGGAATGTGGCGATTATTTCTGAATGAATTGCGGTGCCAAGGCTGACGAAGACGATTTTACCTGTTGACGGAACCCTTTCAGCGCATACGATAAGAGAATGACAGATTCTCGAATTCAGAAACTGGTTGCGGCAGGTCTTTTCCTGTCTGCATTGGGCGTGGGAGGAGGCATGGCGCAAGCGGAGAGTGCGGATGCCGTGACAATGAAGCCAGTGCGGGTTTCTCTGTTCAAGAATGGGTACGGCTTTATTACGATGAGGGGTAAAACCGGAGAAGGGGCTGCCATGGAGCTGAAGAATCTGCCTGTGCCGGCATTCGGAACATTTTGGATTTCCGCTTCACATCCAGCTAAAATTGCCTGCCTTGTCAGTAGCCAGAAGACGGAGAAACGCCTGGTGAGGGGAGCCGGTATGGTGGATGTAGCCAATGCCAATCCCGGCAAGCAGATTCGCGTCGTGACCGACAGCGGTGTTGTCGAAGGCATGGTTGTGGGGCTGAAGAAGGATGAAGAAACTGCTCCAAATCCCAATCTAATTGGTGGAAGGGATGAGGATCATGATCAGGGTGAGTCGTATCTGGTAGTCAAGACGACTGCCGGAACCCTGGTGGTTCTTTCTCAGGATCGCATCAAACAGATTGAGTTCTCTTCCTTGAATGCTTTGTTGCCCATGCGTGACGTCAAGACTCCTTGCGTCGAATTGGCCCTGGAGAAACCGGTCCCCGGCGCCATTTTGACGGCGACCAGCATTTCTTCGGGGATTTCCTGGATTCCGTCCTACCACCTGGATATGACGAATCCCGGGAAAGCGATCATGTCCGTCAAGGCATCGGTTATGAATGAATTGGTGGATTTGGACGGGGTCAAACTCGATCTGATTACCGGAGTACCGACTCTGAAATATCCCTCGTTGCCTTCACCGGTCGCCATGAAACTTGATTTGAAGGGATTCCTGAATGGACTGGCCGGTTTCGGTAACGGACGGCCGATACCCATGACCGCGCAGCAGGTGGATTTGAGGGCCAATTTTTTACCGGAAGGTTTTGCGGAGGCTGGGAGGTTTGGCGGGCAGAATCCCTCCGATTCCGTCCGTACGGAGGATTTGTTCTACTACCCCGTAGAAAATTTTACCTGCAAGAGAAATGAGACGGTGACTTTTCCTCTCTTTAGCGGCGAAGTGCCCTACACGACGGTTTATACGTGGGAAATCCCCAATCAGCGTATTTTATCCCGCTATCAGGGCCAGGAGGATTCCGGTCAGGATCCCTCGAGGGATATCTGGCACTGCATTCGTTTGGAAAACTCCTTCAATATGCCCTTGACGACAGGCGTCATTGAGCTGACGACGGGCAATCGCTTTGCCGGACAAGGGATCATTATGTTCACTCCGTCCAAAGAAACGGCAACGGTACGTCTTAATAGGTCGATGGATATTGTGACTGAGCGTTCCGAGAAGATCATGGAGCGCCGTGAGGCACCGAATAACAAGGATCGCATGCTCAATGTCGTTTACGGTACATTGAAAATCAGGAATTTGTCCGGCAAAGATGTCCCCTTGGAAATTACCAAGAAGGTACTCGGCGTGCCTCAATCCGCTTCTGAAGGAGGCGTTTGTACGACGGAACCCAACTGGACCGGCAGTATCAATCCGAATGGAACAATCAAATGGAACCTGAAGATTCCTTCGGACGGAAAACCGGTGACCGTGAGTTATTTTTACGATTACGTGGAATAAAGTCCGGGGATCTCAGACTTGGGCGCCGTAGGCAGCCAGTGTCTGGATGATCTCTTCAGGCATAGATTGTTCCATGGCGAATTGCAGGGGGGAAATCCCCTTTTCCTGACGGACATTGGGATCTGCCCCGTGCCCCAGCAGAATCTTGATGACTGCCGGGTTGGCACTGTAAACGGCTGCCCATAGGGGAGTGTCTCCGGACGGAGTGGTGTGGTTGATATCCGCTCCTGCCGCAATGAGGAGGCGGACCATTTCCGGGTTGACGTCCGTCCATGTGGCGCGGAAGAGAGGTGTCTCCCCCGCTTTGTTGATCGCATTGACTTTGGCTCCGGCTTCCAAGAGAAGCTGAGCGGAAAGAAGGGCATTGTCGTCCGGCGTACCGGCTACCCAGTGCAATGGCGTGTTTTTCCCGAAATCAAGGCTATTGGGATCGGCTCCGGCAGCTAGAAGAAGTTGGGTCGATTCGGCTCCCCCGGTCATATGCAGGGCCATAACGCCTTCTTCATCGGCCCGGTGTTTGATATCGGCTCCGTATTTGAGCAGTTCGCCGACAATCATGAAGGCATTTTTGGATGCCGCAAGGATCAGAGGCGTGTATCCGCACGAATCCGGGCTATTCAAGGGAACTCCTATTTTCAGAAGGTAAAGGGCGGTTTGCGGAAGATCCATTGCCGCGGCAATGTGAAGGTTGCGGATTTGTCCCCGGGAATTACAGCGTGGTGCATGTACCTGGAGGCTGTTTTTCAGCTGGGTCAGGGCGTCCATATCGTGCTTCTTGTATTCCGGGTAATTGTCGTAATCTCCCCAAGCGTTTTTCTGGATGCTTTCAAGGCGATCGGATATTTCTTCAAGAAGAGAGCTAGTGGAAGCATTGCTGGGGCGCATAGCGCTGGATCATAACGGGTTTCTCCGGATTCTCAAGTGGAAACAGTAGAGCAGAACCAAGCTATAATAAAAAACAGGGTTGCCTGAAAAGGCAACCCTGTGGGAATGATACTGATGCTTTTGTCTCGATTTTAGGCGAAAGCCTTGATCAGGGACTGGCGCATGGCTTCGAGTTCCTTGGGCAGCTTGGAACCGACCTTGTCGAAAAGTTCGGTTTGGCTTGCCAGTTCAGCCTGCCATTCGCTCTTGTTGAGCTGCATGTTGGTGGCGAACGTTTCTTCGGAGTAATCGAGGCCGGTCTTGTCGAGTTCGGCATAGGAAGGGGAAACACCGAGGGTGGTTTCCGTTCCTGTTGCCTGGCCCTTGGCGCGGCGAAGGATCCAGTCGAGAACGCGCATGTTGTCGCCGAAGCCCGGCCAGATGAAGTTGCCGTCCTTATCCTTGCGGAACCAGTTGACGTTGAAAATCAAAGGCGGGTTTTTAACGGTCTTGCCCATGTCAAGCCAGTGTTGCCAGTAGTCACCGACATGGTAGCCGATGAAGGGAAGCATGGCCATCGGGTCGCGACGAACCTGACCGATCTGGCCAAAGGCTGCTGCGGTCATTTCGGAACCCATCGTGGCTCCGACATAGACACCGTGTTCCCAGCTACGGCTCTGGAAGATCAGAGGCATCGTGGTGGCGCGGCGACCGCCGAACAGAATGGCGGACAGGGAAACGCCTTCCGGATTCTGCCATTCGGGATCAATCGTCGGGCACTGGTAGGCGGGAGCGGTGAATCGGGCGTTCGGGTGAGCGCACTTGCGTCCGCAGTCCGGAGTCCAGTCATTACCCTGCCAGTCGATGGCGTGAGCGGGAGCTTCTCCGTCCATACCTTCCCACCAGACATCGCCGTCATCGGTCAGGCCGACGTTCGTGAAGATGACGTTCTTCTTGATGGTTTCCATGGCGATCGGGTTGGTCTTGTAAGACGTGCCCGGAGCTACGCCGAAGTAGCCGTTTTCAGGATTGATGGCGTGGAATGTGCCGTCTTCATGAGGCCAGATCCAAGCGATGTCGTCACCGACGATAGAGGTTTTCCAACCGGCTTCACGATAGGAAGCGGGGGGAACAAGCATGGCAAGGTTGGTTTTGCCGCAGGCAGACGGGAAAGCACCGCCGACATAAACTTTTTCACCCGTGGGGGATTCGATGCCCAGGAGCAGCATGTGTTCGGCCATCCACTTGTTCTTACGAGCAATGGAAGAAGCGATGCGGAGAGCAAGGCACTTCTTGCCGAGCAAAGCGTTGCCGCCGTAACCGGAACCGAAGGACCAGATTTCCTGGGTTTCAGGGAAGTGGCAGATGTATTTTTCTTCGTTGCAGGGCCAGGAAACGTCAACTTTACCGGGTTCCAGCGGGGAACCGACTGTGTGGAGGCAGGGAACGAACGTACCGTAGCCGTCGCGCTTCGGGTTGCCGCCGCCTTGGGTTTCGTCTTCGAGGCGCTTGAGAACTTCAGCGCCAACCTTGGCCATAATGCGCATGTTCACGACAACGTAGGGGCTGTCGGTGATTTCGATGCCGATTTTGGCGAGGGGGGAATCAAGCGGGCCCATGCAGAAGGGGATGATGTACATGGTACGACCCTTCATGCAGCCTTTGAAGAGGCCGCGGAGAGTTTCCTTCATCTTGACGGGGTCTGCCCAGTGGTTGGTCGGGCCGGCGTCTTCTTCCTTTTCGGAGCAGATGAACGTCCGATCTTCGACGCGAGCGACGTCGGAAGGGGTGGAACGAGCCAGGAAGCAGCCGGGGCGTTTTTCCTGATTCAGTTTGATAAATGTGCCCTTTTGGACCATCATTTCGCAAAGTTCATCATTTTCTTCTTGAGAACCGTTGCACCAATAGATGGAGTCGGGCGTACAAAGTTGGGCGATTTCTTCGACCCACTTCTTAGCAGCTTCGTGAGTGGTACCAGTCAATTTCATGGCAAACCAAGGATAAACCTTTTTTTCGGTTTTGGCAAGCTTGCGCTGTTGACCTATTGTGGCATCATACCGGGACGCTATGCCGTCCGATGTGTATTGTCTTGCAGCAGAAGAGTAAGAGATGGCTGCCCGGAGTTTTTCCTCCGGGACGGATTCAGGCAACAGGCTTGTTTTTCCGGTCTGAGATGCCCAATCTGGCACGGAAGAGGTACCAGAGTTTTTGGAAAGTGTTCAGACGGTACCTTTTGGCATAGATGTGGAAGCCGTCTGTTTGCATCTTGGCGAGGATATTGCCGTAGATGAGAGCCATGGCTTGTGCCGGAATGAGGGCGTTACGATCCTGTAGAGACAGGTGGTTGTAAAGGTCTTCCGCCTTCTGGAAAAATTGTCCGGCAAGTTCTGCCTCGTATTGGAGAAGAGCCTGGAGGTTGGGGGAGTGGATACCGTTGGCGATGTCCTGGATGGTGTATTGGAATCGTTTCAGGTCTTCTTCCGGAAGATAAATCCTGCCGTGCCGATTATAATCTTCGGAGATGTCGCGGATAATATTAACCATCTGCAAGGCATGTCCCATGGCGATGGCATAGGGGAAAGCGGCTTCGGTGGCTCCCAGAATGCGTGCGCTTGTCAACCCGACGCAAGAAGCGACGCAGTAGGTATATTCAAGCAGTTCCTCCCGGGTTTTGGGCTGGACGGGATTGATGTCGGCACGGCATCCCGCGATGAGTTTCATCATCGGGGTGATGTCCAGATCCAGTTCGGAGATGAGGCGGGCAACGTCTCCTTCCAGTTCATTGAGATCAGAGGCGTTACCATTGACGACCTGCTCCCAGCGGTCCAGGGCGGCATGGCGTTCTTCCGGCGTCATGCCAGGTTCGTCCACAATGTCATCGACAGTGCGGCAAAAGGCGTAGAATTCCGCCATGTGGCGGCGTTCGGTTTCTGGGAGGTCAATCAGGGCGAAGGCCAGGTTGGATTGGGCCTTGCGGGTAATTTCTGCGGCTTGGGACATGGACGAAGGACTCAGGGGATAAGTCCCCAATGGCTTGTAAAGGGCCACAGGGCAAAGGCAGCCGGGCCGACGATATTGTATTGTGATACAGGTCCCCAGTAACGTGAGTCGAGTGAACTCGTTGTGTTGTCACCGAGGGCTGCATATTGATTGAGGAGAGGATTTTGCCGGTTTTCCTTCAGGCGGAGAGATTGCCCTTCTGCCAGGAAGCATCGAATGGGCAGGTTGGTTCTGGCGTCAATGATCTGAATGACGGGATTGTAACCGACAGGATTATAGGGAGGTTTGCAGGCTTCGACTCGGCGGATGGTCCATGAATCGGGATTTTTACCGTTGATCAGGAGATTTGGACGGTTAATGGTAAGGGTTTGTCCGGGCAGACCGCAGAGGCGCTTGACGTAGTGGGTGGCATTGGCCTGGTCTCCGGTATAGGACTTCAGGGGAATGATTCCGTTGGTGTTAAAGACGAAGACTTCTCCCAGTTTCGGTTTGCGGAAATGATAGGATATTTTGTCCACCAGGATGAGATCCCCCGCATCAATGCGGGCCTTGATGATAGTTTCGCCAGGAGTGAAAGATGCGAATTTGGTGCCTTTGGTGCGGACAAAGTATTCGGAGACTTCATTTTGAGCCGATGGGATATCAATGGTTGCCCCAGTGTTAAAAACGATTGTCGTACGTGTGAAGAGAAGCCATTTGGTGGACTGGCGGTAACCGACAATGGTTTGGTGCGTATCGGCTTTTTCGTCAACGTAGGAACTTCCCAGAGTGACGGCATCGGCAAGGCGAGTCAGGATGCCCGGTTCTTCATCGCAGGAGATTACGCGGATGCCGTTGAGCGAAGGATACATGGATCCGGTCGGGATGCGGAAGGGTTGGACGATGTAATCTTTGATGCCGAGGAAGATGACGAGAATGACAAACAGGACTTCCACGTTTTCCGCCAAAGAGGATGTGGAGGATCCGGGCAGAGCGTCGATGACTGTTTCAAGTTTGTTGGCATCAGTGATGGACTCTTCCTTGTTCCAGACGAGGAGGCTGGCTTTCAGCTTGGAAATCATCCCTTCAATATGCCGGATTTTTTCGGCAGGCAGAATATCCCTCTTGTAGTTGACGTATTTGGTTGCTCCGTTGCAAATAAGCAAAGCCTTCCTTCTCCATTTCGGTAAAAACCATGCCAGGCAATAGTCGAGGATAAAGTTGATGATTTGACGGAGAAAGGTCACGATGCGATGATGTGGGATGCTGGAGAAAGATAAAAGCACAAATTTCCGTCAAGGCAATCCCATCTTTCCCGGATTGAGAATATTTTGAGGATCGAGAGCGCGTTTTAGTCGGCTATGGAGTTCAAAGACCGGGGAACCGACTGCTTCCGGAAACCATTTGGCTTTGGCCAATCCAATGCCATGTTCCCCTGTAATGGTGCCTTCATGGGCAAGCACCCATTGGAAAAGGCGGTCGACGCAGGAATCCGCCTGTTTTTTTTGTTCGGGTTCTTTGTAGTTTTCCACCATGATATTGGTGTGGATGTTGCCGTCGCCGGAGTGGCCGAAACAAGCTATTTGCATACCGGTTTCCCGTTGAAGGCTTTGGCAGAATTCGACCAATTCGACGAGGCGGGAACGCGGGATGACAATGTCTTCATTGAGTTTCGTCATTCCGGTAGCTTTCAGACTGTAAGAGAATTCCCTGCGCAGCTGCCAGATGTTTTCAACGGCTTCTTCCGAAATGGCTTGGTCGATTTTGATGGCGCCGAGATTGTGGACGAGTTGCCGGATTTCACGGAGTTCCTGTTCGAGTCCGGCTTGCCGTCCGTCGATTTCTACAATGAGATGCCCCCGGGCTGCGGAGGGCAGGGCGTCGGAACGGAGGTACTCTCGTGCGGCGTTGAGGGTGAAGCTGTCCGTAATTTCCAGAGCGGATGGCAGGTGACCGGCATTGAGAATATCCTGGACGGCTCGTGCGGCCGTGGGGAAGGAATCGAAGCTGACGCTTAATGCCATGCGTGCCTGAGGATGGGGAATGAGGCGCAGGGTGGCTTCCGTGATGATGCCGAGCATTCCCTCCGAACCGATGAACAGGGAGGTAAGATCGAAGCCTGACTTGTTCTTGTGCGTCCGGCCTCCGCACCGGATGATCTCCCCATTAGCGAGGACGACGGTAAGGCCGAGGACATAGGCACGTGTGACGCCGTATTTGAGACATCTGGGGCCACCGGCGTTTGTTGCGATGTTGCCGCCGATTGTGCATTCTTTCCGTGATGCGGGGTCGGGAGGATAGAACCACCCGGCTGCATCGGCCTGGTTCTGGAGGTCGGCTGTGATGACGTTGGGCTGGACAACGGCGACCCCATCTTCCGGATTAAGTTCCAGAATACGGTTCATGCGTTCCATGGAAAGGAGGATGCCTCCTCGTATGGGAACGCATCCTCCAACGTAACCGACGCCTCCCCCCCGAGCTGTTACGGGAATGGAGGCCGCCGATGCGATTTGCATAATGGAAGAGACTTCCTGCGTACTACCGGGCAGGACGACTGCATCCGGCATGCGGGAAGCGTACCATTTGTCTCCGGATCGGGCTTGCCGGGCGTCATCGTCGGTGAGGACGGCGGCGTTGCCGAGCAAGGATCGGAGTTCGTCAATCCAGCTCATGTTTCCGGGGCGGAGTGGATTATTTGAGAACAGGCGCAGTGAAATTTTCGGGACGGTGGAAGTCCGGTTCGCCATTGAGGTCGTCCGTAGTTGTCAGGAAGAGTTGTTCCGGACTGTTGAGGATGAAGGCGGCTGCCAGTTTGCAATGGCGGATGTCAACGCCGGTCAACGATGCAAGAGGGATTTTAGCCATGGTTGTCCAGGCTCCGTCTTCTCCGGTGTAGAGGGTCTCTATTCCTTGAGGAGCAGGGATATTGTCGTTTTTCGTGCGGACGTCGGAGAAGGCGCAGGCCCACCATGCTCCATTGGGGGCGAGGTTGAACTCCCAATAATTGGTGCTATCATCGGCAGCCATGAACCATTCGGCAACATCGTATTTCCAGAGCTCTTCCTGGAATTGGCCCGGCCCGGATTCGGGATGGACGGTGCAGGGTGTTTCTCGGGAGGCGAGGAACCACAGGTCGGTTCCGTCTGTGGCAAAGCAGTATTGAGCGGAGGGATCAACGTCAAAACCGAACCAGTCGTTGACGATTTCTTGGCGGGGAAGTTCGGCGAGGCGTTCAAACGAACCGGGGAAAGCCCATTGGTGCACGATGATTTGCATGCTGTTACCATGGCGCGTTCTTTGCGTATAGGTCAAGCATGATGTGCGCAAATCGTTGTGGATTCCTGACATTCACCCTGATATAAAAAGAGTGGCAATGAAAATTTATGACCAGAATCCGATTCCTCTCAGTGACGGCATGCAACGTCCTGACTACGGTGTTGTGTTCATTGGCGGGTTTGGCGACAAATGGCTGGGGATTATGCATGGATTGTGGCGACGATTTGACGGCTTTGATGTCCCCGGAAGCTGGGTTTCCGGATATTACCACTGGGATGGAGATGGCTGGGGGCTGGCTGGTGACAGATGCGATCGCATTGCCTTTGATCTGGAACGGCTGCTGGATCGTTTTCCTGAAACGCACCTTGTCCTGATTGGCCATAGCTACGGAGGGAGCGCTTCCATGCAGGTAGCCCGGCTTTTACAACATGATGCATGCCGGCTGGACGTGCTGACCATTGATGCGGTGAGTCGTCGCCAGACATCGGATCGGGCGCAGGGTGTCGGATTGTGGATTAATACGTATTTATCCCGAGGAGGAGGATGGCTGGATATCGTTCCCCGTATAGGTGGGAGATGGGGGGAATGCGAGGAGGCCGATGTCAACTTGGCCTATGACGGTACCATTTGCGTACCCGGTCGCGGGTTGCTGTATTCCCACCGGGATCCCGCAAGTATGATGGATGAGTCTCCTGTAGGCGATGCCAGCCCGGTGGAAATGCTGGCGGCAAGAGTGATGTCCGGTACTCGGCAGGTGAACGAAGAAGATTGAATAAAAGGAGGACAAGAGATGAATGACGATATGAAATCATTGCTTGACAATGAAGATCTTAATGAAAAAATTTTCTTCCCGGTGACATATGAAATGGAGAATTCCTACCCGGTTCGGGTGGATGACACCTGTACGTTGCACTGTAAATATATCTGTTACCCCGGAGTAAAGAGAGCTGTCGTTATATTTTACGGGAACGGGGAATGTGCCGAAAGTTATGCTGAATCCGAATTAGTCGAAGAGATTACCAGAGCCGGTAGCTGGAATTGTTTCATTGCCGAGTATCGCGGCTACGGGATGTCGACCGGCAGGTTGAATATTGTCAATGTGCTCAGCGATGCCGGGAAGGTGATGGAGGCCGTGGCGCAGGAAGGAAACGGGAAAATTGTCGTTTTTGGCCGGTCTCTGGGTGGATTCTCGGCCATTCAGAGTATCTCCTGTTGTCCGGGAGTCTCCGGGGTGATCCTTGAAAGCGCCTATAGTTGCTTGTCGGACTTCATTGCCAAACGCTGGCCGCTGACGAACAACGAAAAGCAGGGACTTGATGATTTTTTCAATTACCCGGAGAAGGTAAAGGATTATCACAATCCTGTCTTGCTGATTCATGGATTGCGAGATACTTTAGTACCTTTTCGGCATTGCACGGCTCTTCATCAATTGTTCGAGGGACGCTCCGAGAGGGTGATCATGTTTTCTGCCAGAGGAGGGCATAACAATGTCTTTCAGATGAACTCGGAAAGTTATCTGGGGCATGTCCGACGTTTTCTCAGGTTCGTGGGCTAGGCTGCCTATTCTGTATGTCAGACATGATGAAACGGATATTGTCCCAGAGCTGGACGAAATGAGGCCAAAGCATGTAAACCACCCATGCCAGGACGCCCAGGATTGCAATTCCCAGAATGGCGGATATCAGGATCCAGTTCCGGGCATTGCGCGAATATTTTTGCGCAGCCTCCCAGTTATTATCGGCAAGGGCTTCGTTGCATTTTTTCGCTTCCCGGATGGCGAAAAAGGCCGTTGGAAAAAGGAAGAGGCTGACGAAAATCGCCGGAACCAGGTGAGACTTGATCGTTGATGGATGGATATTCCTGTTCATGGCGTTTGCCTGTATATCTATCCGAAAAATCCCTCTTTTGCAAATAAGGATTGCGAACTGGAAAAACTGTGTCAAAAATAGCCGCGCCTTCCAACTTATCCTTATATGAAAATTATCAGTGGTACTGCACACAGGGAACTTTCCGAGAGCATTGCGCAGCATGCTGGGACACCGTTGACCGATGTGACGGTCAATACGTTTCCCGATGGCGAAAGCTGGGTTAAAATCAACGAAAACATTCGCGGGAAGGACGTCTTCCTGATCCAGCCGACCTGCCCTCCGAAGACCAACCATAACCTCATGGAACTTTGCGTCATGGTTGATGCCGCTCGTCGGGCTAGTGCCGGTCGGATTACGGCCGTTATTCCGTTTTTTGGCTATGCTCGCCAGGATCGCAAGGATCAGCCCCGCGTTCCCATTACAGCCAAGTTGGTGGCGAACCTGCTGACGGCATCAGGCGTAGACCGTGTATTGACGATGGATTTACATGCTGCCCAGATTCAAGGGTTTTTCGATATCCCCGTCGATCATCTGTATGCCAAGCCCGTCTTGATCAAACACTTGCGCGAACACTTCATGCAGGATATGCAGAATCTCGTCGTAGTCTCTCCCGACGTAGGAGGCGTCAAGACTGCCCGAAGCTATGCTATGGCTCTGGGTGCTCCCCTCGCCATTGTGGCTAAAAACCGCGTCAATGCAACGCAAGTGGAAGCGATGAACGTCATTGGCGATGTTGCCGGCCGCAATGTCCTGCTGGTGGATGACATGACTGAAACGGCCGGGACTCTTTGTGCCGCCGCCAAGATTCTCAAGGAACACGGTGCCCAGCGCGTTTTCGCCTGTGTGACGCACGGCGTGCTTGGAGATATGGCTCGCGAACGCCTTGCCAATTCCGAAATCGAACGCCTGCTGACAACCGACACCGTACCTCAAGCCAAAGGGGATAAGGTGGACACTGTCAGCGTTGGCAATCTGCTCGCTCAGGCTGTCAGACGCATTCATGACGGAGAATCTGTATCATCTTTGTTTGACTTTTAATCGAATCTGGTGCAGATTCCTGCCCCCGGCCCGGTCGCAACTGCGGGTGCGGATCATTTAATCGGCGGAATTCTGCACCGAACCTGACGTCGAAAACAACTTAACTCCAACGATCGATCTTATAATAACATGGCTACGACTCATACTCTCAAAGCCGAAACGCGCACTACCATCGGTTCCGGCAAGCTGAACCAACTTCGCAAGTCCGGTCTTGTCCCGGCCGTGGTGTACGGTGTCGGATGCGACAATGTCAATATTCAGGTGAATGCCCGCGAATTTGCCCAGATGCTTTCCGAAGCTTCTTCCGCCCATTTCCTGGTTGACCTTCAGATTGACGGTACATCCAAGCTCTCTCTTCTGCAGGAAGTTCAGCACAACGCTCTTACCGGCGAAGACATGCACATCGACTTCCTTGCCGTGAATGATAATACGGACATCAATTCCGTTGTTCCGATCGTCCTTGTCGGCGAAGCTGCCGGAGCTGCCCAAGGTGGCCTTCTCGACCAAACGATGCACGAATTGCACATCCACTGTAAAGTGAAGGATTTGCCCGAAGTGATCGAAGTAGACGTGACTTCCCTGGCTCTTGGCGGGGTTCTCCGTCTTGCCGATGTCAAACTGCCTAAGGGTGTGACTACTCCCGTTCATGGTGATACCCCTGTTGCCGTTGTGGAAGCTCCTGCCGGTAGTGAGGAAGAAGAAACTCCGGCTCCGGCCGCCGAATAAATCGGAAATATTCCAATTTTACAAGCCTGGGACTGTTTTTTACAGTTCCAGGCTTTTTCTTGTGGCGTCATGACGGTTTTTTTGTATAGTAGTCTATCACAAACTACCAAAATTATCATCTACGCTATGAAACGTTTCGTCCTGCCAACACTTCTCCTTGCGACACCTCTGGTTTTTGCCGATGAAATCCACATGGTGGACGGTACTGTTTACAAGGATTGTACCATTGAATTGGAAACACCCAAGGAAGTATCATTTGTGGTCCCCATTAGTAAAACCATCAAGGATACCAAGACGGTGGCCCGTGATCAGATCAAGGAAATTATCAAAAGTACGCCTGACGAGCTTGAACTGAGTAAGCTTGAACGCCGTTACGACCAGCCGGACTCCTTGACTCCCGATGTCGTCAAGGAAGGCAAGGAAGCCTTGGACAAGTTTGTCGAAAAATACCCCAAGTCTAAGAAATTAGAAGAAGCCAAGGCGTTGCAAAGCAAACTGGGAGATATTCTCAAGAAGAATGAAGAAGCTGCAGCCAAGGCGGCAGCCGAAGCCAAGGCCAACGAACCGACTGAGGAGGAAATGCTCCGATTCCGTTACGACATCGAGGCCAATCGTCTCCTGGATTCTATGAAGGCTCATGTCAAGGCTCAGGATCCCTATGCCGCCATGCAGGTTTTTGACAACCTGAAGCAGAAGTATGCCGGATCGAAGGCTTTTGTGGAAGCTTATCCGGTAGCTGCCCAGATTGCCAAGCAAATGAAGGTGAATCTGGCCAAGATGATCAAGGAAGGTGAAGCCCGCAAGGATGCCGAAGATAAAAAGGAACGCGCACAGGATGCAAAGGCCAGAACTCTGACTACGGAACAGAAAGAAGCCTACCAGAAGAAGAGATCCCTCAAACGCGCCAAAGATGCGGAAAACAAGAAGAAGTACATGGAGTTTGCCACTAAGCTTCGTGAAAAACGCATCCGCTGGTTCAAACCGGTACCGACTTATCTTCCTTCTCTCGAAGATTTGCTTCGCGTAGCGACGGCCGATGCCGACTCTCTTGGAATGGATTTGGCTGAAACCATGCCGGAAGCCGGCAAGGCTACGGATGCTTTCAAGGCTGCCTGGGAAAACGTCGATAACAAGCAGTTTACCGAGGCTAGTGAACAGCTTTCCATCATCCGCAGTACTCGTGTGGATAAGGAATACATTGAAGCTCTTGAAGATGTTATTGTTGCCGGCAAGCAGAAAGAACGCGACGACGCTCGTGCCGCCCGCGAAGCCGAAGCCAAGAAGAGGCTTGAAGAACGCCGCAAACAAATTGAAGAACGCCGTAAAAAGAGCAGTCAGCTTAAACAACTTGAAGAGCAGTTCAAGAACAAGAAAGATGGCAAGAAAGGGGAAGAACCTGCTCCTGCCAAGGCTGATGATGCCAAGAAGGATTGATCCGTCAAAGCTCTTGCGGAAACTTTCCGCCTTTCATTTCATGGACATATTTCCCGGATTCCCGGGGGATATGTCCGTTTCCGCTTTTATTGGAGAAGAATATGGTATAAGAAACCCTCATGAGACAGGACGCACGCAAAAGGACGACGGGAGAAACCGATATTGCCCTGGAAGTGAATCTTGATGGAACCGGATGCGGGGCCATTGCTACGGGACACGCCTTTTTTGATCACATGCTCAATCTAGTGGCTCGCCATTCATTGATGGATCTCAAGATCGATGCCCGGGGAGATTTGGATGTCGATGCGCACCATACCGTCGAGGATGTAGCGATTGTCCTCGGCGACTGTATTCGCACGGCTCTGGGTGATAAGAAGGGTATTGTCCGTTATGGATGTGCCTACATACCCATGGACGAAACTCTTTGCCGCGTCGTGATCGATTTGAGCAACCGTCCTTACCTTTCCTTCCGCATCCCCGAAACAGGTCTTCCGGATGCCCCTAACTTTCCGTTGACGCTGTGTGAAGAATTTTGCAGAGCATTCGCCAATAACCTTCGCTGCAATCTGCATGTCGAAGTGTTTTACGGCAGGGATGGACACCACATTGCGGAATCCGTCTTCAAGGGCATTGCCCGTGCCTTGCGGGAAGCCGTGTCCGTCGATCCTAGGACGCGCGATCTTGTTCCGTCCACCAAGGGAACCTTGTAAAGAATCCTTCTATGAAACTCGGCGTTATCGATTATGGAGCGGGCAATCTCAGAAGTGTTTGCAATAGCTTCCGGGCTGCAGGTTATGAAGGTTCCCTGATCCGGTCGGAAGAAGACATGGCGGGACTGACCCACTTGGTTCTGCCCGGTGTCGGGGCTTTTGGAGATTGCATGGAGAAACTCCATGCACAGGGACTGGTTACTCCTATTCGTACGTGGATTGAGCAGGACAAGCCTTTCCTCGGTATTTGCATCGGGTATCAGGTTTTATTCGAATCCGGTGAAGAAACGCCGGGAGTGGCCGGACTGGGCATCTTCAAAGGACAGGTGGTACGCTTCCCGGAAATGGGGCTCAAGGTTCCTCACATGGGGTGGAACAGTGTTCAACTGTGCGACAAGAGGGATCCTTTGTGGCGAGGTATGGGAGATAATCCCTATTTCTATTACGTCCACTCTTATTATCCTTGTCCCGAAGATCACGACCTGATTGCCGCGACAACGACATACGGCATTCCCTTTGCCTCCGCAATTCGCTGCGGACGTTTGACTGCTACCCAATTCCATCCGGAGAAGAGCCAGCGCCTCGGCATGCTGCTGCTCAAAAACTTCATGAACCTTTGAGCGTTATCCTCTCTTTTTCCCGTCCGGGACGTCAGGAAAAGGCGGAAAGGATAACGTTATGAATATCTTCCGGGCGGACGATATCCGGAGTGCCTGGAGGTGCGATGCAGAGCGGCCTGTCCGGTTCATCGACCAGATCACTGCCGTGGGAACCGCGTACTAAGTTGCCGTTCAAAGGAATAACTTCCAGAAGAGCACGGAATCCCAGCTTTTTTTTCAAGAGGAATGAACCGATATTGAGTTTCGGGCAATGCAGGGAGGGATCCAGGAATAATTCGGCGGGATCATACCCCGGTTTCCGGTGGATATCCACACAACGGGCAAAGTCCGGGGCGTGGATATCGTCGTCCCAGTAATAGTAGGAAAACCATGCGTCCGCCTCGGCAACGGCTACGAGATCGGCATGGCGTTCGGCTGTGACTTGTGGAAGAGCATCCGGATTTACTTGGCGAATGTCGGCGATGCCGGACGTCTCTTTCAACAGACGGATGACCTCCTCCTTCAGTGATTTGTCATTGATGTAAATGTGGGCGGTTTGATGGTCGGCAATGGCGAAAACGTGTGAGGCTCCGCAGTCCAGCATGTCGCGGTTCATTTCGTTCCTGACGGTGATCCAGCCTTTCTTGCGGAACAGGCGGTTCAGGGCGATATCCCGGCGAACGGGGGAGAGCCCGTATTCGCTGAGAACGATGGGGATGACTCCCCGGGTTTCGTAAAATTCGATCAGGTCGGCGGCCAGATTGTCCGCTTCTCTGATGGCTGGACGGGCCTCGGGAGTATCGGGCCCAAAGCGTTGCAAGTCGTAGTCCAGATGGGGGAGATAAACCAGGCTCAAGTCGGGCTTGTAGCGGTTCTCCGTCCAGATGGCTGCCTCGGAGATCCATTTCGAAGAAGGTAATCCTGCCGCCGGTCCCCAGAAGAAGGGGAAGGGGAAACGGCCCAGATCCTTCTGGACGTCTTCCCTCAAGTTCATGGGCGTTGTATAGATATCGAACACTTTGCGCCCATCGGCGGGATACATCGGACGCGGCGTCATGCTCCAGTTGACGTCCGAGTACATGTTATACCACCAGAACAACTTGGCACAGGTGAAATTTTCTCCGAATTTCCGGCGAAGGGTTTCCCATATTTTTTCACCTTGCACCAGTTTGTCGGACTGCTTCCAGAACTGCACTTCGCACATGGTGCGGTGGTACCATCCATTGCCCGTGATTCCGTGTTGCTCCGGAGAGAGACCTGTCAAATATGTGCTTTGCGCTGTGCAGGTAACGGCGGGAAAGGAAGGACGGAAGGAACTCGTTTTCTTCGTGGCGGCCCAGGCGGACAATCGGGGCATGCCGGGCAGAATACGCCGGGAGAGACCGACCAGATCGATAACGGCAACGCGAGGACGGGATGAATCCATGTCAGGAATATGAGGCACGAATGCCTCTTGAGTCCACCTTTCAATTTGTAATATCGCGAAAATGAGTCATCATAACCGGCATGCAACGTCATGATAATCGCCAGACGGACCAGCTCCGTCCCGTCTCCTTCGTTCCCGGCATCGCCCCGAATGCCACGGCATCCGTTCTCGTTTCCTTCGGCAATACGAAAGTGATTTGTGCCGTGACTATTGAGGACGATGTTCCCCGCTGGATGAAGATTCAGAAGGTCGAGGGAGGATGGCTGACCGCTGAATACTCCATGCTTCCTTATTCGACGCTTGATCGCAAGAAACGTGACATTAGTTCCGGCAAGCTTGACGGCAGATCCAGCGAGATCCAGCGCCTGATCGGCCGTTCCCTGCGTGCAGCCGTTGATCTTGTTAAGATCGGACAGCGCACGATCTGGATCGACTGCGATGTTTTACAGGCGGATGGCGGAACTCGTACGGCTTCCATTACAGGGGCTTCCGTTGCTTTGTCCATTGCTCTGAACAAACTTGTCGCTGACGGTAAACTGCCGGAAAATCCCATGAAACGGCTCGTTTCCGCTATTTCCGTAGGTATGCTGGAAGGTACCCCTCTGCTGGATCTCTGCTATGTAGAAGACAAGGATGCCGACGTTGATATGAACCTCGTCATGACTGATCGCGGCGAATTTGTGGAAATCCAGGGATCCGGTGAAGAAGCCGTCTTCACGGAAGAAGAAATGGAAGCTCTTCTCAAGCTGGGACGTCAAGGGATCCGGGAATTGACAGAATTGCAAAGGAAAGCGATAGCAGAGGCGGATCGCCCCGATCCTGAGGCGCTCGCTTCGTTGAAGGATTGTTTTTCGCCTCGTGCGTGATTTTGATAAGAATTGACTTGTCTAAGCGAAGAAATCTTTGTAGCGTAAATGAAATGATTGATGGGTCTTCTCCATGAAGATCCGCACATGAAAACATTCCTTACTAATCCCATGAAAAACACACTCAATACGAGAACCAAGCGGCAGGGTTTCACCTTGATCGAATTGCTCGTTGTGATTGCCATTATCGCTGCGTTGGCATCCGTGTCCTACGGCCCGATCCTCAATCAGCTGAATAAGGGTGACCAGAACATGGCATTGCAGAACATGAAGCAGATCGGTGTCGGTCTCAGTGACTTCTCCAATGACTATGGTGCATATCCCGACGATGAAACGGCAGCCCTGATTCAGGAACGCCAGCCGGATCTCAACTATGGCCCGATGACGGGTGAGTATTCCAACGACTACCTCCGCCAGCTCTTTACCAAGATGGATTCCGAAAAGAACTTCTACTGCAAGCTTCAGGGGGAAATGGGACGTACTCATGAACCCGATGAAAAGATTGCAAACGGCAAGGGCTTGACCAAGGGGGAATGTGGTTTCGCCTACGTGATGAAGGCTAACAAGACCGGGCTTCCCGTTCCGGATACCCGTACGCCTGTTTTGATGACGCCCGTGTTTGAAGTCGGAGCTACCGGCGACGACGTGACATTCGACTTTGACAGTTTCCGTGGCAATGCTTTCGTCCTTCTGCTTGACCAGTCAGTGAACCGCAAGACAGTTGATGAAACGGGAAGCAAGATCCCCGGCCTTTTCCCGGAAAACAAGAGAAAAGGTACCAGCACCGGTGAGAAGTTCATCGTGCTTGCTCCCGAACTCTAATAAATCAATTATTCATTTATCTCTTAACAAGGGATGCGGCAAAGCCATGCCGCATCCCTTGTTTGTTTTTTACTGGAGGGGAAGGAATGAGGGATTATTGAAAATCATGCAAAAATTTATTCCTTCTTGAAAATAAAAACAAACCCATGTAACGATGACGGTATATAGATGATGAAAATGCATTCCGGACTCATAGCTTGCTTCTTCTGTGCTTTATGGTTGTTTGTTACCCCCTCTCAGGCCGGTATGGGATTGCCGGAGGCCTGTCGGCAGGCAAAAGCGCAGCACAAGGATTTGATGGTGGTGTACAAGGGTAGTAATTGGGAGAAGACGGAGGACAGGGATATTAAGAATATGCTTTCCTGCGAAGCTGTGATGAAGCCTTGGACTGATCAATTTGTCCTGCTGGAGCTTTCCCATCCTCAAGCAGGTCAAGATGACGATGCAACGACTCTTCTCATCCTGGCCGATGAAAATAACAGACCGTATTATGCCTTGAATACGTCATCTTTGAAACAAGGGGCATACTGTATATCGGAGGAAATAGGTTTCTCAAAATTAGTTCGAGAGAAAGTGGCATCCCTCTTTTCAAAACTGCCGGAATTGCAAGGAGATGATCGTTTCCGTCTCATGGGAGAAATTCTGCAAATAGTCAATGCGCATGTTTCTGAGGTGAGTCAACCTTATATCGATTGGGTGAGGGAACTGAAAGAAAAAGACAAACAGGATGTCAGCGGTTACAAGAAGTATACAAGACAACAAGGGGAGATATTCAATCAGTGGGCTCAATTTCTGGTACAGTCGAATTCGATCAGGATGGATTGCGACGAACAGGGATTGGATGAGAAAGCAAAGGATGAAAAGATGAAAGCATTGTGGACGTCAATCGTGAACGATCCTCAATTGTCTCCTCAGCTGAAATTGCTCGCTTATTGTCTAGTGGGTATTAAAAGCGAACTAGGCGATATTTTTTCTTTAAAAACGGAACAGGATATGATGTCGGTATCTGAAAAAATTGTCAGGAGGATAGAGGAGATCAGTCCCCGCAGCCGGGAAGCTTATCTATTGGGTAGAAAAATCCCTTCCTTTCTGTTGGCTTATGTTATTTTTACTGAGATGGACGAAATGCTAAAGGCTGGTAAGTATGACGAAATACTTCAGAAATTGGAGGAAGGGGAGAAAAAATTGCCTTGCGATAACAGTATTCGGAGCAATTACATGCTTGTGAGGGGGAAGATTCTTATCATGAAAGGGGAGATGGATGACGGCCTTGCCGCGATAGAAAAAGCGGCGGAGCTGATGGCCTTTTCTGAACGGGGCAGACAGATTGAGGGATATTTGTTCAAATTCCGAGAGAATAGAGAGCTGATTTTGGAGCTTTTGAAAGAAAAACAACAAGGAAATTCTTCAAGAGAACAACAGCTTAAAGAGTTGTTGTTTATTATGGTGAACATGGAATTTATGATACCCTTGTAAGTAAGTCCCGATTAAAGCTGTTCCATCATCGCGAGGACTTCTCGAAGTTTAGCTGCGGGTTTTGACTTGAGGAGCCGGGGGAATTTGTTGCTCAACAGGATGTAGTCACCGTTGCGCGTCAACATGAGGCGTTGCCCGCTGATTTCCACTTGGGAAATTTGCGCACGGGAGGCCAGGATTTTGATTTTCTGGCAGATGAGAAGATTATCCGTTTCCGGGGGAATGGGACCGAAGCGGTCTCGCCAGGCCCCCTCCAGGACGGTGATCTCGTGGATTTCCCGGGCGTTGGAAAGGTCTTTGTAGGCGGCGATGCGGAGACGGGATTCTTCCATGTACCCCATGGGGATGAAGGCTCCTATGTGTTCTGCGTTGCGTTTCCCGGTGTCGGCGAGGCGCGATTCGCTAAAGATGAGGAAGTCCGCCCGAAGGCCGGCATCGATACGGGGCAGGGTTTGTTTGCCCTGGAGTTGTTCGATGGATTGGCGGAGGAGCTGGCAGTAAAGGTCGAAGCCGATGGCGGCGATATGGCCGCTTTGCTGGGTGCCAAGCAGATTGCCGGCGCCACGAATTTCGAGATCGCGCATGGCGACTTTAAAGCCGGAACCCAATTCCGAGTATTGTTTGATAGCGGAAACGCGTTTCCGAGCGTCGTCCGTTGTCAAAGAACTGCGGGGAAGCATGAGATAGGCGTAGGCAAGATGTCCTGAACGTCCGACGCGGCCGCGAAGCTGGTAGAGGTCGGCAAGGCCGAAGAGATCAGCCCGGTCGATGATAATCGTGTTGGCGTTAGGGATGTCGATGCCACTCTCGATGATGGATGTGGCCAGGAGGACATCCGCTTCTCCGTGGACAAAGGTGCGCATGACGTCTTCCAGCTCGTCCTTGGGCATTTGACCGTGGCCGATGACGATGCGGGCTTGTGGAACAAGCTGCAAAAGCTTGTCTCGGAACAATTCAATCGTCTTCACCCGGTTGTGGAGGAAGAAAACCTGGCCGCCGCGTTCAAGTTCCCGGAGGATAGCGGTACGGATAATGCGCTCGTCATAAGGGCAGACGCTGGTTTGGACCGGAAGACGGTTGACGGGCGGAGTCTCGATAGTACTCATATCGCGCGCGCCCATGAGGGCGATGTAAAGCGTGCGGGGAATAGGGGTGGCCGAGAGTGTGAGTACGTCAATTCCACGGAAGAGGTCTTTGAATCTTTCCTTGTGGCGGACTCCGAAACGCTGTTCTTCGTCGATGACGACAAGACCGAGGTTTTTGATGCGGACATCTTCGGAAATAAGGCGGTGAGTACCGATGACGATGTCGACAGAACCGTTGGCGAGTCCGTCGATGATGGTCCTGACGTTTCTGGCCGGGGTGAAGCGGCTGAGCATTTCAATGCGGACGGGGTATTCGCTCATGCGCGAGCGGAAGGAGCGGAGGTGTTGTTCGGCAAGGACGGTTGTCGGAACAAGGACGGCTGCTTGCTTGCCCCCGGTGATGCATTTGAAGGCGGCGCGGATGGCGACTTCCGTTTTACCGAAACCGACGTCGCCGCAGATGAGCCTGTCCATGGCTTTGGCGGATTCCATATCGGCCTTGGTCTGGGAGATAGCCCGGAGTTGATCCGGCGTTTCGCGGTAGGGAAAAGAGTTTTCGAACTCCCACATCCAATGGTTGTCCGGCGGGTGGGCGTAGCCGGTATCGGTGTTGCGCTTTGCCTGGATTTCAAGCAGATGGGCCGCATAGTCGGCAACGGCTTTTTCAGCGGACTTGCGGGCTTTCTGCCACCGGGTGTCGCCGAGTTTGTTGAGATCGGGGGACTTGTTGCCGAGTCCGATATAGCGGCAGACGAGATGGGCCTGGCTGAGTGGAACATGAAGGATGGCATTGTCCTTGTACAGGATCTGCATTTCCTCGTCGCCGGTATCGTCCGATGAGGCGATGCGAATGAATTTGCCTATGCCGTGGGTGGTGTGGACCACAAGGTCTCCAGGGTTGATTTCCCGGAGGGATGCCTGGGACCTGACCTTGCGTGCCTGTTCTTCGCGGTCGGCGCGTTTGCGGGCTGAGGCCGCCTGGTATCTGCCGAAGAGTTCCGAGGAAGAGAGAACGGCGAGACGGGCGGAGGGGACGATGAAACCGTGCGGAAGGTCGCCGCGGAGGAAATCTGCTTCGAGGAGTACGGCGTGCTGGCCGCTGATTTCCCGGAATCGTTCTTCTTCTCCGGCATTGGGGAAGAAGATGGCGACGCTCCAATCCTTCTCCTTCCACTCGGTTAGTTGGCGTGCCGCCAGCTCACGCTTCAATTCCTGCATGACGAAGTCGCCGGCTTCGAAAGTACCCAGCGGGTTGTCAAGAATAGCGTTGGAAAAGTCCTCTGCTCCTTCGGCATCGTCCGGGGGGGCATTGAGGATGGCGAGGTCTCCGGGTTCTGCACTGGCGGGTGTCGTGATCACGATGTCGTCCTGGGTGATCCAGGAGCGCAGAGTTGTCTCGGAGGGCTTTTCCCGGAACATGAGAAGAACCCGGGGCGGTTTGCGGAAGGAAACCTGGGTATCAATGTCGAATTCGCGTAGGGATTCGATT
The DNA here is from genome assembly GCF_029854675.1 of Akkermansia sp. N21169. Lineage (NCBI taxonomy): Bacteria > Pseudomonadati > Verrucomicrobiota > Verrucomicrobiia > Verrucomicrobiales > Akkermansiaceae > Akkermansia > Akkermansia sp. N21169. The sequence goes on from NZ_JARWNC010000039.1 coordinate 78,736, forward strand.
TCGTCGTCGAAGAATTCGACGCGGATCGGATTGGACGTCTGAAGGGGAAATAGATCGACGATACCACCGCGTTTGGACCATTGACCGCGCGAGATAACCTGGGCAACTTGTTCGAAGCCATTGTCCATGCACCGGGCAATCAGTTCGTCGGGAGTGATTTTCATGCCTGTCGTCAACACCATGGAATCGCTGTCTTCGGCATCAAGGGAGGGCGTTTTGCTGTCCAGAGCCTGCCGAGTCAGGACGATCACCTGGGTTCCGGAAGTCGAAGCGATCATTTGCAAGATGTTGAGCCTCTCCGCGGTCAAGTCGGGATCGGGCAGATTACCCGGGACGATTTCCTCCTGATCGGGCAGGAAGAGTGGTCGCTTGACGCCCCACGTATAGAGTTGGGAATGAATGGCCTCCTGGGCTTTGAGATGAGGGGTGACAACCCAGATTCTTTTCCCGGCGGGGATGGCATGGATAGCGAGCGCTGTCGCAAAGGCTACGCCGCATTGGTCGGTGTGATCCAGCAGGACTGGGGGATCGTTTTTATCCCTGTCGCGCAACTGATCGAAAACCTCCCGGAAGCCGGGGGCTTGTTGAACGCGTTGGATGAGAGAAGAAATGTCCATGGCAGGGCGACAGCGGTCCAAACGTGTGATTCTTAGGCGCGAATGTGCGCCGTATCAAAGATGGACTGCGTCATTAGGCTTCCGTATTTACTCTGGATAGCAACGGAAGAGAATGATTTTTTATGCGTTCAATGATATTTTGATCCCTGATTTTCCCCAGAATTTCACGAACTCGTCTGAAAGCTGTTTCCAAGAACGTCCATCCAATAGAATCTGATGGGATTCCTCTAAGCTGGCTCCGGTTTGAAGAGCTCGGATGAATTTTTTAATGCGAGAGGCATCGCCCTTACCATCCCCGTGATAAAAGTAATAGGTGAGCAATAAGGCTGCCCCATATTTCATATCAATATCTTGATCCGTATTGAATTGATCATAGTTTATAGTCATGAGATCTTGAAGCTTGGGTAGCTTGATGTTTTTGGTAAGAGCTCTTCCTGTTTTTCCATTGAGTCCATCTGCAGTAATAGAGGAAATAATAGAGCGCTTGTTTCCTTTGAAATTGAAACGCCCATTCCTGTATGGTGTGCATTCAACATATTGGGCTGCTCCTTCGCTAAACCACGGTTGATCTGTAACTTCCATCCGCATGAGCATATGAGTAGTTTCGTGGATCAGGGTTGTGATGTCATCGTCTCTGTAATTAATGCTGAAAGACTTTCCGTTTTTTTTGATACCCAAGGATTCAAATGGAGCAATGACGTAGCCATATTTTGATGGCTCTTCCCCCCATATTTGACATCCGTCACAATCTGGAAGTCCTCCGGCCTGGATGAAAGATTCCCTCTTTTCAAAAAGGTAAATCTTGAATTTTTCGTCTTTATCGGAGACGGGAGCATTGTTCAAAGGGAGATTACGGTTTGCTTCATATGTTGATTCAAAAATTTGAGCGAATCGTTTAATGACCTGTTTTGTTATTTTTGCATCGCAAATGAAATTGAAATGTGGGGTTCCGTATGTATATTTGCCAGGTTTTTCTGTAATGATTTCAATGGGAAAATCCAGATTTATTTTCGATTCAGTTGGCCAGGGATCATTGAAATTATTGCCTTCCAAGATTCCCTCTTTCAAATAATGACGGTCAATTTGAGAGAGTGTTTCATTTTTCAATAATTTACTGTTCCCATCAGAAGTAAGGACGCATACTCCTTCAGGTGTTATTTCAATAAGTGAAGCTTTAATTTTACCTTGTGATGTGTTCCATTCTCTTTGCATGGAGGCTTGAGATAATGGAACGGTAATACAGAGGAATAGAAAAAAGTAGAGATATAGTGGCTTTGTAAACATAATGGAGTAGGAAGGAATTAGGATTCGAATTCGATGGTTACACCGTTGCGTTTCCAGAATGAAGAGATTTCATCGGCCAGTTTGTTCCAGTCCCTGCCATCGAGCAGGAGTTCCCTGGCCATGTCGGGGGATGCTCCTTTTTGCAGGGCTTCGACATATTTTTTGATACGGGCACCGTCGCCCTTGCCGTCGACATGGTAGAAAAAGTAAACGAGCAAAGGCGCGAGCCCATAGTGCTGGTTTGTAGAAGGACCTGTCACGAAATCGCGATAGCTCATGGTCATGAGCCGCTTGAGCGAGGTGGCCTTGATATTTTTGCCGAGGTTGCGCCCGCGTTTTTTTTCTACTCCGAATGCGGTGACTGCCAGCATGATAGGGCGGCGGTTGGCTTTGAAATTGAATTTGCCTGTTCTGTACGGGCTGAGTCCGACGTATTCGGCGGATCCTTCGCAAAACCATGCTTCTTGCTTGGTCTCATTGGTCATGAGAAGGTGGGTGATTTCGTGGATGAGAGTTTTGATGTCGTCGTCTTTATAGTCGATGGCGTATGCTTTACCGACTTTTTTGACGCCGAGAGATTCAAAAGGAACGATTACCCTGCCGAATTTTCCCATGGAAGGCCGCCATATTTGCATGCCGGCTGTTTCCGGGGTACCTCCGGCCCTGTGATAGTCTGAGCGCTTTTCAAAGAGGTAGGCCTGGAATTTGTAATCGGGATCTGAGACGGGAGCGTTATTGATGGGAAGACGGCGGTTGGCTTCGTAAGTCGCTTCAAAGATAAAGGCAAGCCGTTTGATGACGAGCGAACCGAGCCGGGCATCGCAAGTGAACTGGAAGTGCGGTGTTTCGTAAATGTATTTTTCGGGACCGTTTTCGATAGTGGTAACTTCGAAGGTATCCTCAATCTCCGCGCTGTCCGGCCATGGGGCATTGAAGTTTGGCCGGCCCGGTTTGTTTTGTTCTGCAATCCACAGGCGGTCTTCCGGGGAGAGGGTGTTAATGGGAATTTTGGCGGTTTTTCCGTTGGGTAATTGCAGGGAGACTGTCGTTTTGTCCGAGGCTATCATTTCTGCCGTGATCGTTTTACCGGAAATATTAGTCCAGGTTCGCGATTCGGCAGAGGCTTGCCAGGATATGGCAAGAAGGCAGAAAAAGAGGGCTTGGAGGCGCATGGCAGGATGGGAATGGAATGAATGAAAGACTTTCTGCCGGACGGATTGATCACATAGCATTGGATTGATCTGGACATCAGAACAAAATCCGGCAGAAAGAAAAATTCATAGTTCCCATATAATATATGCTATACCTCGGGGAAAGAACAAGGTGGAAAAGAATCTTTTTGCTTTTTCTCTCCGAAGAATTGTTTTTGTAGCTGTCGCTACTAGTATTTTCTGGGAGTAGGAAGGAAGATCAGGAGCATGCCGCAGATAAACATGAGGCATCCTGCTACCGCAAGGGTTGTTGTCAGCGGAATCCCTTGGTCTTTGAACCATCCTCCGAAGAAGGATATTAATGCCCCTACTCCCGCAGAGGTCAGATTGAGCAGGCCGTAGCCTGTGGCTGAGTAGTGTTCATTGATATGGGAACGCAGGATGGGCATGAGCGTGGCATCCATGCACCCCTGGGCAATGCCCTGGGTGGCGATGAAAGCCAGCATGAGAGTGAGAGGCACCCGGAAGTCCAGGCCGAATATTCCCGGGAGCAGTGCAAGGACGATCAGAGGCCCCGCGATACTGAACGAGATGCCCGGAACGAGAGCCCGGGCTTTGAGGTTGTGCCGGTGCCATGCATCCGCGATGAAAGCTCCTGCGATGACGGCAACGTATTTTGCCAGGGAACTCCACAGGGTAGCCGCCGGGCCTGCCTCTCCGGCGGAAAGGTTGTAGGTGTCCTGAAGGAGGGTAGGATACCAGGTCAGCAGGAACCAGTTCCCGGCACCGGCGAAGGCGACTACTCCCAGGAGCATCCACATGGCGCGGCCACGGAGCAGTTGGGAAAGGACTTGAAAGGAGGAGAGTGTTTCATTGGGGGCCAATTCCCTGGCGACCTGTTCTTTTTCTTCGGAGGTGGTTGCCCGTTCGGAGAGGGCGGAAGACGGTTCTTTGAGGAAGACGATGAGGACAAAGGCGTATATAACTCCGATCAGCCCGAACAGGGCGAATGTCATGCGCCAGCCGATCCAGTCGGACATGGTTCCCCCATACCCGGCCAGAGCCATGCCGGCATAAATGCCGCTCATGTGAATCCCGGTGGCGATGGACCGGGTGTTGCCCCGGTGGAAGTCGGTGATGAGGGCGAGAGCCGCAGGGATGTAGAATGCCTCGCTGATTCCCATGGCAGCCCGTGCGATTAGCAGGGTAGTGTAATCCTGAGCATGCCCGGTCCACCAAGTTACAGAGGACCAGACGACGAGAGAACAAAGGATGACGATGCGGCGGCTGTAACGGTCTGCGATGAATCCTCCGACCGGGCTGAGAAGGGCGTAGACAAGCAGGAAGACGGAGGTGACCATGCCGAACTGGCTTTCGGACATGGCAATACTGTTGGTAACGGGCTCGTGCAGGGCGGAAAGGAGTTGGCGGTCAAAATAGTTGAGCATGACCACCACCCAAAGGAGGCCGACGGCGATCCAGGCCCATTTACCGGGTTTGGTGGATGGATCGGCAAGAGAACTGATGTTTTTGACGCCTTTTTTGACGGCGCCGATGATAATAATAGCAATGACGGCGGCCATGAGGGAGAGCACAAGTGTGTCAACAAGGCCAGCGTAGGAGCTGAGGTTGATTGAGCCGGTGGTCAGAATATGCATAAGGGAGGAAGTCATGGTTTTATAGGAAGTTGATTAAAGTGACGAAGAGGCTGCTCCGGTTATGGCCGTGCGTATGCCGGGATATGTTTCCCCGCTGATGGTGAGGATGTCGCCCCGGTAGATGACTGCCGGAGCGGTTGCGATGCCTACGGGCCATTCTCCGACATGTGTCCATGTGTTTTTTGCAGGGTCGAAGGAGTATATGGCTCGCGATTGACCGGGATGAATGAGGGGGGCTGCGTTTTTCAGGGAGGCTCGGTAGTAGTTACCGGGATCGCCCCCGATCAGTAGGACGGTACCTTGGGCGGATCTGGGAGCCGGATTGGCTGCTGCTGCAAGGGGTTCCGGGATGTCTGCCACGGGGGTCGTACTCCACTGGCGCGTGGCCGTATCGAGTACCCGGACGGAGCTGAGGTAGGTTCGTTCGGCCTGGCCTTTGGCATCGGGAGCGAGGGAACACCCCCCCATGATCAGAAGTTTCCCGTCGTGGATGGCTCCGGTTGCCAGAATGCGGCCGGGCCCCGGCATGTCGGGGAGTTTTTCCCACTGGAGAGGGGAGGAGGCCAGATTGAGGAAGTAGGCCGAAACGAGAGCTTCCGTGGAGTCGGGAGCCAGCTGTCCGCCAATTACATAGAGTGTGGTTCCTTCCCGGGCGAAAGCCGGGTAGGCTACCGGGTGGGGAAGGGGAGGAAGTTCTCGAATGGAAATTTGCTTGTCCGGTCCTGGGGTCACGAGCATGCATTCTTTCAAATGACCGTTGGCGTTGCAGCCTCCGGCAATAACCATTCCCTGGGGCATGTCTGTAAATGCCGCATATCCGATGGGGCGAGGAAGACGTCCGATTGTTGTCCAGCGTCCGTCACGAAGCAGGAAAACATCCGCATGGAATACTTTTTCCCCTCGTTCCGCAGGAGTCTTGGCTCCGGGCTTGGCGTACGGGAAGTTGGCTCCTCCTGCCGCAAGAACAATTTCTTCTCCTGTCCGGCATGGGAGAGTTGCCGCAACCATGCCGGCTCGTCCGATGTGGTCGGGCAGGGGGGCTGACGTGTGATGAGGCGGGGAGGCGGCTATAGAAAACGCTGCCGTTGTCAGCAATGACAGGGCAGCCAGCAGTGTGGCGATAGGGAAATTCATGGGAGGAGTCTTCACGTTTTTATCATTGATGGGAGAGGCTGTCATGAAGAAAAGATTTTTACAGGACAAAATTGTATTTTGGTGACGCTAAGGTTCATGGAAACGAAGCACCGGACAAGGGCAGATTATTCCTTCAATGGGAAATTGAATGGTTTTGTCACGGAGGGACTCTAACCTGTGTACCGGAATTGTTGCCGCCTGAATTTCAAGAACCAGATCCAGAACGATGAAATTGCATTTTACTATTCTACTATTGGCGTGTTCATGTACGTTGGTTGCGGCGGAAGACATGATCCTGAAAGATGGACGCAATTTGAAAGATATACGCATTCTGGAAGAGGGTGCCGATTACGTACGTGTGGAGCACCATGAAGGTATTGCCCGCGTGGATGTCTCCATGATGACGGATGGATGGAAGGAGAAGCTTCATTTGACGCCTGAGGAAGTTTCAGAGAAGAAGAAGAGGCTCGCTGAGCAAAACAGAGAAAGAGTCCGTCTTCAGAAAGAACGTGACCGCCAGGTGAGGGAGTCCCTTTCCGAAGCGGAAAAAACTCCTCGGTACCTGAAAGGGGCGGATATCCTGAAGATGGTTTCCGTGTTTACCTCTATGGATCCTATCGAAGCCGAAGCTGCCGCGTTGCGCTGGAATATGGCCGAGGCGCAGAGGGTTGGCATGAGCGAACAGGCGGATTTGTTTAAGAGTCAGCTTGCGTCTTATGAACCTAATTTGCAGAAAATCCAGCAACAGCGGCAGGAAGATGAGCTGTATTGGAAGAACATGCAAAGTGATTACGAACGGATGATGAATGATTCCCGGGAAAAGATGGCCAGCTTGTCTTCACAAATTAATTCCATTCGCAAAGATTTAAAAGAAGTCAGTTCACGTCCTACGGAAACCAGGACCGTCGTCTACAGGGAACCGTATTATACTCCTCAGCAAATTATCGTGCCGCGTGTGGAACGGGAGACGGTGGTTGTCAGGCCGCCACGAATTTATCCGCCTCGTCCCGTCAATGTTACGACGACGAAAAATTCGATTTCCATCGGCCCGGGCACCAGTCATCCTCGTCCGTCCGGCGACTCTTCACATAGCCGGCCTCCGTTCGTTCGCCCTGCGGAAGTGAGGCCTGCGATGGTGAATCCGGCGGGTGTTAAGCCTGCTCAGGTTCATCCTGCGATCCAGTATCGTCGATAGGCATGAGCACAATGCGTCCGCGTTTGATGCGTGCCAGGTGGGAGAATCCTGTTTCCTTGGCAAGAGTGAGCGCTCGTTCGAAGTCTTTACCGATGTCCTGAGGTGCGTGCGCGTCCGAATTGATCACGAGGGGTATGCCGGCTTCGCAGGCAAGGCTGAGGAATTCTCGTGAGGGATATTGTTCCTCACAGGGTTTGCTCCATCCGGCGGTGTTGATTTCCAGGACGCTGCCTGCATCCGCCATGGCTTCGATGACGGGGATGTAGTAGCGTTTTAAATCTCCGGAGGGGCGGTGTCCGAATTTACGGATCAGATCAGCGTGTCCCATAATGGTGAATTGGCGTGATCGGACCATGTCGAGGTAGAGATCCCAGTAGCGTCTCCAGGCTTCCTCGACGCTTGTCTGGTTCCAGAAGGCCATGCTGAGCGGGTTGTCAAAGTCCCATTTATTATCCAGATAATGGACGGAGCCGATGAGGTAGTCCCAGTCCCGCAATGCGTGAAGGTGGTCGATCCAGGACTCGATGCCTGACACCCAGTCGCATTCCAGTCCGCAGCGGATTTGTAGATCCGTATCGCGAGCGAGGCATTCCGCTTCTGCGATCCAGTCGAAGTAGGCGGGCAGTTCTGAAGAAAGCATGCGCCAGTCGTCGAAAGGTTCGTTCGGCATGGGGGCATGGTCGGCGACACCGTATTCGGCCAGTCCTTGTTGGAGGGCTGCCTGGACGTATTCCCGGACGCTGCCTTCGGCATGCCGGCAAAGAGGTGTATGGGTGTGGTAGTCGGTCGGTTTCATTGCCGTTATCAGGATAACAAAAAAGAATGCATATTCAAATTGCAACTGTGGAAATATGTAATATAATCATATCAGACAATTTGAAGGTTCAATGAGTGAAGATTCTGCACATTTTTCGAGTAACGGATTGACTTTGTCGCTTCTGGAGCATTTGAAGCGCCATCCGAAGCGTTTGGTTTTCCCGGAAGGGGAGGATATTCGCTTGCTTCATGTTGCCGAGTATTTGGTCGGCCAGGAGGCTGTGATTCCCATTTTGCTTGGTCGTCGCGAGGTGATTGTCAATATGGCGAAAGAAGCTGGAATTTGCCTGCGTTTTATCCGCATTATTGAACCGGAGAAGAGTTCTGACTTCGAATTGTTCTGCGAGCGTTTTACACGAGTGGAAAAGATGAAGGGCAATGATCCCGGCAATGTGCGGGAAATCATGAAGTCCCCCTTCAATTTTGCATCGATGATGGCTTTGTACGGTCAGGCCGATGCCGTTCTTGCCGGTAATCTGCATGGCAGCGCTCCCGTATTTCGTGCGGTGTCCCGCTATAAGAAAGAGCCGGAGCAGGGGAATCCTTTGTTTGCGATTAGCGTTGTCGTTTGCGAACACCTCAAGAAGCTGGGTGGCGACGGAATTTTCTTCATTGCCGATGCCGGCGTTTCCCCGGTTCCTGGTGTGTCGGATATGGCCTACTATGCGGTAGAAACGGGCAAAATGGCTCGTCATATTCTTGGGCGTCCCGTCCAGGTGTCCATGATTAGCGCTTCGACGAACGGATCTATTCCCGGTGTCCCATCCCAGCGGGCCCATGCGGCGGCCGTATTGGCCCAGAGCCAGTTGGAGCAACTCAATATCGGGGAACACATTACCGTGGAAGGAGAAATCCAGATAGACGCGGCTCTTTCTCCTGCTGCCTACAATATGCGCGTCCAGCATTCTGTGTTGAGAAAACCGTCCGATGTCCTCATTTTCCCGACTCTGGACTCGGCAGATATCGCCCGGAAATTGCTTGCCATGCTGCCGGGGGTGAGCGAATACGGAATGGTCATCCAGGATATTCTCTTTCCGATTGCGGAGGTGTCTCGTCTGGCAACGATTGATCAGATTTACGGAGCATCTCTGCTGGTAGCTAACGAAGCTATCCAATTCCACGAATTGTATCCGAACGGCCAGGCTTTGCTTTACTGATTGTTCTCCGGGGAGGAGTGGTTGCTGTCGGGGAGTTGCCTTCTTTCTCCGGAAGGGACGACAACCAACCGGTGTTCCTTGCGAGAGGCAATCAGGCCTCCGGGGAGGGATGTGCGGGAGGGGCCTGCTACGTTGAGGATATCCAAAGTGCGTGCGATACATTCTTCCGAGAGGTCGGGCACGCCGTTTTTCTTGAGAAATCGGAATACGGCTGCTTTCTTGAGTTCGGCAGGCATGGCATTGATTTTGGGGAGGAAGAGTCTTCCTTGAGGATCTGTCAATTCCATGAGTTCCAGAGCCTGGTCGAGGGCTTTTTCCTGTTCCTCAGCCAAACGAGCGCTGCGGTTGATGATGGGAGTCACGTCCCGTTTCAGAATGGAGGAGAGGGAAGGGATGATTTGCAGGCGGATGGCGTTGCGGACGATATCGGTTTCCGCATTGGTTTCATCTTCCTGCCAAGGGATGCTGCGGAGGGTGAGCCAGTTTGTGATTTGTTGTCTGGATGTATCCAGCAGAGGGCGCAGGACGGTCATGCCTCCCGGCCAGGTAGAAACCGGCGTCATGGCCCGGAGACGTCTCGTGCCGCGGCAGAGGTGGAAAATGGCCGTTTCCGCTTGATCGTCCCGGTGATGGGCAAGGGCTGCCATGGATTCGGGGAACCGGCTGTGCCAGAGAGCGAAGCACTCCTGTCTCAGCTTCCGGGCGGCTGTTTCAAGGGAGAGCCCGTCCTGGTGAGCGACACGGGGCGCATCCATGTATTCGACCAGGAATGGGATGCCGAGTTTCCGTGCATAGGCTTCCGTGAACTTGGCATCGGCATCTGCCGTGCATTTTCTGATCCCGTGGTGGACATGGCAGGCGATGGGACGGCATCCCGGCAGTTCTGCCAAAAGCGTCAGTAGTGCAATGGAGTCCCTTCCTCCGCTGACTCCGACCAGAATAGGGACTCCCGAGAGCAGCAGGGGCATGGTGGACGGCTCCGGCACGGGCGGAGCGATGGGGATGTTGTCCGCGTTCATGGGATGCTTGGCCGGGGGTGGAAAAGAACCGCAGTTCAGGATGGCGTGACAGCTTCCAGAGAAGACAGGGATTTCATGAAAGAGGCGGCGGGCCACTGTCCGGGCGCTGCTTCATACTGGCCCAGATAACCGTAGATGAGAGAGGAGCCGCATTGGGCATACAACAGGCGCGAGGTCGGGCCAAGCGGTCCCATGCCCATGACTGCCATTTCCCCCGTTCTCTGTGCCAGAAGCCGGGTACCAATGATGATGTCTTCCGGACGGGTGAGTGCAAAGGCGAATTTGACGATGTCCGCTCCGAGTTCTCTCGCCTGGCGTTCACGTTTGATAAGTTCTTCCATCTCCGGTGTTTCCTGGAAATCGTGGAACGAGGCAATGACCTTGACTGATGCTTCCCGGGCTGTTGCAATTAGCTCTTGCGCTTGTTCCATGTGAGCGATTTCTACATCGATAGCGATAGCATGGGGAAGGGTTTGTTGAAGCAGGGCGAGGCGTGCTTCAATCGTCATGGGGCGTATACCGCCTTCTTCAGGTGAGCGGGCCGTGAACAGGAGAGGCAGGGAGGAACGGTATTCCAGTATTTCCTCAAGGAGAATGCTTTCCGGCAGAGCATCCAGGCGGAGCTCAATCCAGTTGCAAATCTCCGACAGATCTTTGTCTCTCAAGGAAACCCATTCTTCCCATACCGTAGCTGTACCGATAATCTTTGTATCGGGGCGGGGGAAAGAGTTTCCGTATTTCTTGTTCATGAAGGGAAAATCTCAAATGCCGGAGGAAAGGTCAATTTCTTCCGTAGATTCGTACGGGATTATGCCAGATGTTCAATGAGATTGCGAACGGTCGTACGGATATCCGGTTGCCGGAGGAGCCATGAAACGATGACAACTCGTTCTGCTCCAGCCTCCAGAACAGCCGGGAGGGTAACACCGTTGATGCCTCCGATACAGAACATGGGAAAACCGGCAGGGAGGGATTTCCGGACAGTCCGGATGTCCCCAAGACCGATGGCGGCCCGGCCCGGTTTTGTAACAGTTGCAAACAAAGGACCGAAACCGATGTAGTCGGCTCCTTCCTTCCAGCCTTTCAGTGCCTGTTCGGGACTGTGGGTGGATCTTCCCACGATTTTGCCGTTTCCAAGGAATCTTTTAACGGAAGCGAGATCGGATGTGTCCTGGCCGATATGGACTCCGTCCGCACCGCTTGCCTTGGCGATTTCTGGATAGTCGTTAACGATGAAAAGGCAATCATGTTGACGACAAAGCGGTGTCAGTTTTGTTGCAAGATCGAAGATGAGATCTTGAGCGATGTTTTTAGCACGCAGTTGAAGGATGGATAATCCTCCTTCCAAAAGTTGTCCGGCGACATCGAGTGCATGTTCCCGCGGTACATAGCCAAGATCAAGAATACCGTATAGATGGCAGTTGTCGAAGATTCCGGAAGAACGCATAGTGAGAGTAATTCTACCGATTTTACCGGGAAACTCAAGCATGGTACAGATGGCGTGCATGAAATACGTGCAAGCAGCCTGTTGAATAGGAAGAATCCAATTGACTTCAACCTGGCCCTCTCCAATGATCGTTCATATCAAATGACCATGTTTCCCCATCTTTTTTCGGAGAGAGGCCTTTCCCTGGATCGGTTGCGGGCTCTGGTTGAGGTTGCTTCGGCAGGCGGCATTGCCCGGGCAGTACATGGAGACCCGGCATTGCAGAGCCTATATTCCCGGCAGATTAAGGAATTGGGCGAGTTCTTCGGAGCCGAACTGGCAAGAAAGAAGGGGAAATACCTTGTCCTGACGCCTGAAGGAGAGGAACTCGTCCGTATTTCCCGGGAAGCCATGTGTGCTTTGGAGGATTTCAAATGCAGGACTCGGAATACGATGTACCGGTTCACGTTGGGAGCCGGGGACAGTCAGCATGCCTGGATGGCGGCTCCGGTTCTGGCCTCTATGGTCAGGCAAGGCTTGCCATGGCAGTTTTTATTCAAGAATCTTCGCAATTCGGAGATCTCGAAAGGCTTACTGGACATGGAACTCGACTTTGGCATTGTCCGTTCAAGTGCCTTGTCGTCAGACTTGCTTGAAAGTCGGAAAATTACAACGGTGTCCTATGCCTTGTATGTTCCGAGACCCATGGTGCCTCCAGGCCGGGAGAAGGATTTCAAATGGTTGTTGGAGAACAGGCCGCTGACAACATTGACCAACGATACGACGTTCTATGCCTCTTTGGTGGACTGTTTGCGCAATCTGGGTATTGACGGAGATGCTTTTTGTGGTACTCAGTCGTTTCCGTTCGCAGCCCGTCTGTTGAAATCCGGTGCTTACATGGCTATTTTACCTAATATTGCCGAGTGTGATCTAGATGCTTCGATACTCAAGGTAGAAGATCCGGTACTGGCTCCATTGAATCGGGAGTTTTCTTTGGCGTGGAATCCGCGTTTAGTCAAGGTGAGGCCTGTTGCCGAACGGGTAATCGACTTTTTTATCAAGCATCTCATAGGGGCTTGATGCGTTGTGTTGTGCCGCGACGGGTTACGAAAAAGCCGCCGGATGCGGTATGCATGCCGGCGGCTGGGTGATTTCTTGAGTAACCCCGTAATCCTGTTTTTACTTGAGGTAACTTTCTACGATCATTCTGGAACGTTCCCTGGCCCCCATGATACGGGCTTGCAGTTCTTGGCGATAGGCGTCCATGTCCCGGATCGGGGACTGGGCAACGCCGGAAACCATGGCAGCCTGGGCAACAGCCGGGCATTGCCAGTCGATAATGCGAGGATCCAGGGGTTTGGGGATGACGTAGTCGATGCCAAAGCTGAGAGGCTCTCCTCCGTAAGCTTCGATCACTTCCTGAGGAACAGGTTCCTTGGCGAGATCGGCCAGGGAACGTGCGGCGGCGATCTTCATAGGCTCGTTGATGCAACGGGCATTGACGTCGAGAGCGGCGCGGAAAATGAAGGGGAAGCAGGAAACATTGTTGACCTGGTTGGGCCAGTCGGAACGCCCGGAGCCCATAATGCAGTCCGGACGGGCCTTTTTGGCTTCCCGGTAGGTAATTTCGGGGTCCGGATTGGCACAGGCGAAGATAATGGGGGAGTCCGCCATGGAACGAACCATATCCTGGCTCAGGATTCCTTTTGTGGACAACCCGAGAAATACATCCGCCCCGCGGATAGCGTCTTCCATGGAGCAGTCGTGCGTTTGGGCAAACTGGGCCTTGGTTGAGTGCAAATCCATACGGCCTGCCTGAATGAGCCCTTTGGAGTCGAACATGAAAATATTCTCCCGGCGGATACCGAGGGAAATGTAAAACTTGGCACAGGCAATCCCGGCCGCTCCGGCTCCGACGACGACGACTCGCATGTTTTCCAGACGGCGGCCGGTCAGTTCGGCTGCGTTTAGAAGAGCGGCTCCGGAAATGACGGCCGTACCGTGCTGGTCATCGTGAAAGACGGGGATGTTCATTTCCGCACGGAGACGTTCTTCCAGCATGAAGCATTCGGGAGCCTTGATGTCTTCCAGATTGATAGCTCCGAAAGTGGGTTCCATCGTTTTGATGACTTCGATCAATTTTTCGGGTTCGCGTACATTCAGTTCGATATCGAAAACGTCGATGTCGGCAAAGACTTTGAATAGAAGTCCCTTGCCTTCCATGACAGGTTTGGCTGCATCCGGCCCAATATTGCCGAGTCCCAGAACGGCGGTACCGTTGGTGATGACTCCTACGAGATTGGATTTTCCAGTGTACAGAGCACTGAGGGAAGGATCTTTTTTTATGCGCAAACAGGGTTCGGCAACACCTGGGGAATAGGCAAGTGTCAGATCCCGCTGCGAAAAAGCGGACTTGCACGGCAAGGTTTCCATCTTGCCGGGTCGTGGCTGTGCGTGATACTCCAGAGCATCAAGCTTAAGGTCGGATGACATGGTATTAGCGAAGTAAATTTGATCTGAGCCTCCCAAAAGCCACGAGTAGCGTCAAAAGACAAGTCCAGAATCTGACATTTATTGGCACAGCTGTTGAGAGGTTGAGGATGGAGTCATACAGGAAACTATTTTTTTATGTGTGAAAAACATTGAAAAAGAGAGGATTCTGAGTTAGCCTGAACTTAGCCCGCCCCTCTGGGGAGGATCTTCCTGTTTGCCTATGAACCATTATTCTTTTTCTACGGATAAAACTCTCCATCTTGTAATCAATCTGGAACAGGCTGTTGAGAGGAGGGAGCACATTGTCCGTCAGGCGGAGGAACTGGGATTTCCCGTGCAATTCGTTCAGGCGATTGCAGGAAAGGATTTGGACTGTAATTCCCTGCCGGCTTATGATCGCAAGAGGCGCATGCGTGAATATAGTTGTCACCTTCTCCCTAACGAGCAAGGATGCATTCAAAGTCATTTAAAGGCTATTAGAACATTTTTGGAGACGGATTACGAGTACTGTGTAATCAATGAGGACGATGTGTTGTTTGACCCCGATTTCCTGGGAATGCTGGAGGAAATACTGACGCGGACCTCTGGCTGGGAATGTATCAAATTGTGGACTGACGGCCGCCATTACGATGTGTTGCCCCACCATCCGGAGATGAAGATACAAATGACTTTTCCGAAGAAATTCCCATGGGAGGCAACGAGTATCCTCTATACCCGGGCCGGTGCGGAAAAGGTGTTGGAAGGGTTCAAACGGTATTGGATGGTCTACGACGCTCAATGGGCGGGGGTGTGCTTTGCCGGTAACATTGTCGCCTGCGGAGTGTTGCCGGCGCCGGCTCGTCCGGACCCAGCCCTGTGCGTTAAGAGCAATATTGATGCCGACAAAAAGAGAACGAAGAGTTATGAATTGCGCCGGAATTTCATTCAGTGGGTGATTCACCGTTGTTGTGTCCTGAATTTTTCGACACAGAAAAAGAAGATGCGCCGCAAGTTGGCGCGGGTTCTCTCCGTCAAGTAAAGGTGTGGAGACTTCCGATCCTCCAACATGAACTCAGGCATGTTCTTCCATGCTGATGCACTCGAGCTGGTCGGCAAGGTACTCTTTTTCTTCCTTTTCTGCGATAAAGAAAGCCGTGGAGAGGATTTCACCCACGGTGCCGGTTTCGGTGACGACGGAGACATGCTTCTTTCCTGTGACGACTTGCCGGGAATCCGGGCGGATGAGATGCTGGCGTCCGGTTGTATTGTTGCCTGATGTTGTCAGGCACTGGTTGTGCAGAGTGAGTTCTTTGTATTCGCCTTCGATTTGTGCTTCGTCAACTCCCAGTCCGACGGGCCATCCTTTTCCATGGGGATGATTGCCGATGGCGAGGACGGAACTGTTACCGAAATTGACCAGGGCATCGCGGACTCCTTCCCGGAGCAGGACGGATTTGCAGGAATCCACAGCATAGCCCTTGGCAAACCCGCACAGATCCAGCACGATGCCCGGATGATGGCGTATCATGGTGTCTTCCGGGGTGATTTCCCACGCATCCATCAGGGAACTTTCGGAAGCTGGAGACTGGATGGTAATGTCGAAGAGGCCCTGGGTACGCCGATACCATTCCCGGCAAGTAGATAGAATCGTTGCCAGCTCGCGTGAGATGGAGACAGGAGTCCCGGGAGGGGCGGTATTGATTTGTGATAGAAGGCTGCCGGGATCGAAACGATTCATCAGATCCGCCAATCTCTCTGTCTCCTGGGATAGGAGGAAAGCCAAACGGCCCGCATTCCATTCGTCTATTCCGCAGATCAGAATATCCATGCGGGAGTGCATGGCCTCGAACCATGCGTAGGAAACCGATGTCCCGTTCGGAAGTGTTTTATGAATCAGGGGGTACATGGCAGGAGCAAAAAGAGCGGATGCCTGCTGGAGACATCCACCCTGTATTGTCATTGATCCATATCATCAAACCGGACGTTTAGTCCAGTTCTTTGATCTTGATATTTTTGAAGGTGACTTCGTCTCCATGGTCCTGAAGGAGAATGTTGCCTTCTTCAAGTTCTCCGAACTTGGGCCAGTTTTTGTATTTGCTTCCGGCAACAAGATCCTTCCAGGCTTGGTCTCCTCGCTTGTATTCGATGAGTTTCTCTCCATTGAGCCAGTGTTCCACATGGTTGCCTTTGACGACAATGCGGGCTGTGTTAAACTTGTCCTTTTGGAAGGGCTTGTTCTCCGGAGCGGGAATGAGATCGTAGAGTGAACCGAGTTTGCGATTGCCGTTCTTGCCGAGTTTGGCATCGGGATGGTTTTGATCGTCAAGGATTTGGAATTCGCATCCGATGGAGGAACCTTCACCTTTATTCAGGTTGGTATCGACGAAGTATTTGATACCGCTGTTGGCTCCTTTGGTGATTTTGAAATCTACGAGCAATTCGAAATTCTTGTATTTCTTTTCCGTGACAATATCTCCGCCATTGGCGGATTCGGCCCCACCGGACTTGAGGACGGTGAGCGTGCCTTTTTCCGGGTCTATCTTCCAACCATGATCGGGGAATTGGGCCAATTTGGCGCCTCTCCATCCGGTTGTCGTTTTGCCATCCCAGAGCAGTTTCCAGCCGTCTGCTGCTTCCCGGGCGGAAATGTGATTGTCGATATTGTTGAGCTGAGGGATATCGCCCTTGTCGGGAGTCGCTTCCTTGTCCAGATCATCCGTCATGATGCGGATATTTTTCCATTCGATGGTTTTTCCGGCCAGATCCTTGTTGCCTCCAATGCCATGGACTTGCAGCGCAATGATGCCTTCCGGCGTCATGTTATCGACGAGATTGGCACAGGGGATTCCGTTGAGCCAGGTACGGATTGTGTCGCCGATTGCTTCGATGCGGACCTTGTTCCATTCCCCGTGTTTGAAAGCTTTTTTGGCGGCCGGGTTTTTATCCAGCGGGTAGAGCCAGCCGCGGCGGGCTTCGTCGTAAATGCCGCAGCTCCAGGCCCGGGGAGATGTATCGATTTCGCACTGGTATCCGTGGACTCGGCCATTGTTATAATCCGGTTTGCTTTCGCTGCGGATCTGGACTCCGGAATTGAGACCGTCGTCAACCTTATATTCGAATTCCAGGATGAAGTCCTTGTAGGTGTTTTTGGTAGCCAGGAAGGAATTGGGGGTATGCAATGTGCTGACACCGATAATTTTACCATCCTGAGCTTTGAATTCCGCTTTTCCGTTCAGAGGTTCCCAATTGGAGAGGTCCTTTCCATTAAAGAGGGGCTGCCATTCTCCGGCCCAGGCTACGCCCATGCTGGCCAGAGCACAGGCTACAGTGAGTATGTTATTTAATTTCATGTTTTTTGTGGATAGGTACAATCTGTTGAAAGCAGATTGCAGGTTCTTGGGAGTCAAGAGTTTTGGCCTTCATTTACCCCTTTTTTGTCACGGAAGGGAAAGAAGAGAAGAAAGATAATAGACTTGATGATGAGACGTATGACGATTATGGCTACATAGAGCCCGACGGTGAGCATAAGCACCATGGGAAACATGGTAAACAGTTCCGACCAGGATGCGTTCAAGTTTGTGATGCTGTAAACATT
Organism: Akkermansia sp. N21169; assembly: GCF_029854675.1. Taxonomy (NCBI): domain Bacteria; kingdom Pseudomonadati; phylum Verrucomicrobiota; class Verrucomicrobiia; order Verrucomicrobiales; family Akkermansiaceae; genus Akkermansia; species Akkermansia sp. N21169. Next base: position 96,260 of record NZ_JARWNC010000039.1, read on the forward strand.
GAAGGAAAATGCCGCGATGAAGCAACAGGCCAGGATACAAAGTTCCAGGATTTTGCGTTTTCCGGTGATGACGGTTTCTTTCATGCCAGGGTAGGAGCTTTGTGGTTCAGGTAGTCGATCTTGTATTTATCCGGGAAATCGATGACTCGCTGTTCTTCCATGGCTTGATGGCCGAGGAGGCAAAGCATGCTGGAGTAGTACCCTTCCTCAATGAGCTTGGGAACGCGTTTTCCTGTGATGACAGCTTCTACGAAGGCTTCCAGAAGCATCTGGGTACCGTCTCCATGGGATTTTTTACCGAGTATATACTCACCCTTGTTGGCCTTCGCCGTTTCGGGAGCCCAACTACCGCTGGCAAAGGGAACGGCCTCGAAAAGGTCATTCTCCATCTTGTTAATCATGCGCAGCATGGCAGGAGCGGGAGGAACGCTTTCCGGGTAGTATTTCTGTTTTTCCATTTCAAGCGTCCCGTGGGAACAGAGGATTTGTTCCTCCAAACCATAAAAACGATTGGAATTGGTACAGCCGAAACTCATGTTGGCGCCGTTGTCATAACCGAAGACGACATGGACATTATCGTATACTTCCCGGCCGTCCTTACGATCCGCAATAGCGCCAAATCCGGTAATTTTGTTGGGGATAGCTTGTAACGCCCAGTTGCCGACCTGGATTTGGTGGCTGGCGAGTTCCGTCATGAGTCCTCGGGAATATTCCTTGTAAAGACGCCAGTTGATTTTACGCTCCAGATCCGGCGAGGGGACGGGACGCTTCCAGTCCGTATTGCGATCCCAGTAGGTTCTGATGCATTGTACTGCTCCGAACTCTCCGGCATGGATTCTGTCCATGGCATTGATATAGCGAGGATCGAACATACGCTGGTGGCCGACAAACATGACCCGGTCACAGTTCTTGTAGGCTTGGTACATGGAATACGTTTCTTCCTGATCAATGGAGAATGCCTTTTCGACGAAGGCGTGTTTTCCGGCAGCGAAAGCATCCAGCAACATTCTGGCATGGAGGTAGGGGGGCGTTGCAATGACGACTGCATCAACATTCTTGTCTTCCAGTAATTGGCGGTAATCCGTGTACTGGCGGGCATTGGGCGCGATGCCAAGGGCTCCCTTCATGCTAGGGGCATAGTTGTCACACAGAGCTACGATGTTGGCTTTGGGATTGGCAGCCAGAAACCTCATCAGATACTGGCCGCGAGATCCTGGTCCTATAATACCGAGACGGGCTTTTTCGCCAACGGTTTCCACCTCCTGTGCAAATGCGCCAAACCATGGGCAGGATGCCAGGAGGGAGGCCCCTAGCGCTGTTTTACCCATTCCTTGGACGAATTCTCTTCGATTCATCATAGTTATTTTGAAAAATTGCTTGAGTCTACCGGATATTCCCTGATGCACGGTAGATATATAACCTATATACGGAATAAATCAGGAATTATTTTCACAAATCGTTGAGAATTGTGAAAAATAGAGAAAGAAGGCAGGATGTATATCGGTTGGGGATACCGAAAATTCAGAGGATGAGACATTCCTCCATGTCATTCAGGAGGGGGATGATATCTTCCGTAGACAGGACTCCCATGTTGGAAATGCGGATACGGCGGCTTTTCCATTTGCCATATCCGGCGTCAATGACCCAGCCGTAATTTTGCTTGAGGCGTTGGGCGAAGACGACCGTATCCATTTCTTCCGGGGGGATGAGGCAATTAAGGGTATCTGCCCGGAATCCTCGCGGTGGAACGGGAGTAAAACCGTGTTTCTCTGCCCAGGCGGAGACGAAACGGCGGCATCGGCGGTGGCGTTCAAAGCGTGTTTTCACTCCCTCTGCGTTGATTTCGCGAGCCCGGTGGGCAAGTCCCATAATCAGAGGGATAGCAGGTGTGGAAATGGTCATGTCTCTGCACGCATTTTTTTCATATTCCAGGAAATCCATATAAAAACCGCGCCCCGGAACTTCTCCCGCCCGGGAGAGCGCCCGTTCCGAAACGGCGCACACGGTCAGGCCTGGGGGGAGGGCTAAGGCTTTCTGGGTACCGGCCAGCATGACATCTATGCCCCAGGCATCCATCATAAGAGGTGTGGCCGAATAGGATGAAACGGTGTCGACTGCCAGCAGGGTTCCTGGATAACGATTGACTATTTCCGCTATCTTTTTGAGGGGATTCAGAACACCCGTGGATGTCTCTGCATGAACGAGAGTGACCAGATCGTAGGTATGGGAGGCCAGTGCCTGAGTGACAGAAGCAGGATCAATAGGGGTCCCCCAATCGGTACGTAGGGCGTCCGCCTGGAGGCCGCAGCGCAGGGAGACATCGTGCCATCGATCGGAAAAAGCCCCGTTGCAGCAGTTAAGTACCCGTTTCCCTGGGCGTACCAAATTGCGAAGACAGGCTTCCATCATGCCCCAGGAGGAGCAGGTGGCTAGATACATGGGCCGGATCGTACCTGCCATTTCCTTCAAAATCGGCTGGGAAATCGCTACAAGCTCGGAGAAGGCCGGCGAACGGTGACCGATCATGTCTGCCGACATGGCGAGGCGAGCCGCAGGGTCAACCCACGTTGGTCCGGGGATAAACAAGGTTCTTTGATCCATGGAGGGGAGGTTGGGAGATTGGCCTGGCTCCTCCGTCTGCTTCGGGCAGTGTGTCAGTGTCCGCAACAGTCTTCCAGGAGTTCGTCCATGTAGAAGGTCATTTCTGCCAAGGCTTCCCGGTAGGGAGTCTGGGGCAGAAGCCAGAGGATTTCACGGGCTTCCTCCGTCATGCGGAGGGCGTCCTGAACGGCTTTGCCGATAGCTTCGCGGTAGGCTTCCGTCCGGGAAATATGTTCGTAGTCGGGAGCTTGACGACGTTCAAGGGCATCGTGCACCATTTCTCCAATGGCCTCATCATCGCTGTCCAGAAGGTTGAAGATAGGCAGAGTCAATTTACCTTTTTCTGCGTCCGTATGCAGGGTTTTGCCGGCATCGTCTTCGTCGCCGACCATATCCAGGCAATCGTCGTAAATTTGATAGGCGGAGCCGATCAGTACGCCGAGGCGGTACATGGTGCTTTCAAGTTCTTCGTTGACCCCGGAGATCCAGGATGCCCCACCCGTGGCCGCGGAGAACAGAGATGCCGTCTTTTTGCGGATGATTTCAAAATAGTCTTCACGAGTCATGTCCAGATCGAACAGACGGCTGGACTGCTCCACTTCGCCTTGGCAGACGTCACGGACGATGACCGCAAGCCTTTTACAAAAGTCCACACTGCCGAAATCCGTTCCTAAAACCATGGCATGGGAGAAAAGGGCGTCTCCGAGTAGAACGGCGAGATTATTACCCCATAGGGCATTTGCCGTGGGTTCGTTTCGGCGTGTATCGGCCCGGTCAATGACGTCGTCATGGACAAGGGATGCCAGATGGACCATTTCCAGAATCGCGCCCAACCGGATGTGTTCCGGTTTGATGCCTCCGGTAGCTCCCCCCATTAAGAGGGCTAGAGCCGGCCTTAGAAGCTTTCCGCGCGACTTGCAGATTGTTTCCATGTAGTCGGCTACTGTGGGTTCGAAACTTTCCGTCTGGGCTTCGATAAGTTCCTCGACTTGTTTCAGGGCTGGCCGCACAAGATCATAGTAATGCTTGTGGTTGCGAAGTTTTGAGAAAAACGGAATGGGCATGGAATCTTGTAGCGATACAGGCGCGATAGCGCGGATTCATTATGCACGTAGTACGCCGATTGGCAATGATGAAGATGAAGAATTCACTCCTTACTTGGCAGTCGCGGGAGGCGTGATGCTGATGGTCATGTTTTCCATGTCCAGCTCGTTCTGGATTTCTTCCATCAAGGGCAGGGGATCCGGGATGGAAACCTCGGAAGCAGGAGCATAACGTTTCAGGATGTCATGAGGGTTGAGCCTTCCTCCCAGGGTGGCTCCGTATGCGGGCATGCCGGCTTCGATGGCGATGGATGGGATGGTTTCAAAATGCAGATGAGCCATGTAATTGCCATGGGCGTTGCCGACTCGTCCGATGATTTTGCCGCGGGGGACGGTATCTCCGACCCGGACAAGGGTTTTGTCCAAGTGGGCGTAGAGCGTTTGCATCAGGGAACCATCCGGCATGCGGTGAAGAAGGACGATGACGTTGCCCCAGTTTTCACTAGGTTCTCCGCAGAAGATGACCCTGCCCCGGGCTGCTGCATAAACGGGATCCCCCAGATCGGTGTTTTCTCCGCCGATGCCGTTGAGGTCGACGCCCCAGTGAGGGCCGCCGCGCTTGTTGTTCGGTTCTCCCCATGTCTGGGCATCGTAGGTGAATGCTCCGCTTTCACTGCCGAGCGGAGACGTGAAGACATCCGCGAGGGGGGCTTTGACACAGTCGTAGGGTGTCAGAAGGATCATGCGCGGATCGAATGGCACTTGAGCGTGAACCGGGATGTCGGCATCGTAAATGTTCCTTTGAGCCGTTAACTTCGGAGTGGCGTCACGGCGGGCCATGAGCCAGGCAAATCCAAGGATGAGGATACCTGCCAAAAGGAGGAATCCAAAAACGACACGGGTGGTTGTACGGTCCGGCATGACGAGAGATGGGTTAGCTGGGCAGGCTGTCCTGGGGAAGTTTCCAAGCGCGGATTTCAGACATCCACTCACGGGCGCATTGTTCAATGATGCCGGCAACATTGCCCTTGGGTTTGATAAATCCGGGGACGAACCATGGAAAACCTCCTATCAGGTCGGTAATGACGGCGACACTGCCGTTGCATGTGGCTTCGCCGGAACCGATGGCGATGGTTGGGATAACGGAACGCTCCGTGGCCATCCGTGCGGCATGGGGACGGGTCCCTTCCACGACGCAGCAGCAGGCCCCTGCGCGGTTGACTGCATCAATGTCATCCATCAAGGCAGTAATTTCGTCGTCGGTTTTGCCTTTGATTTTGTAGCCGCCTTCTTCCAACACCTTCTGAGGGAGGAGGCCGACATGGGCAACGACGGGGATGCCGTCTGCCACGATGGCGGCGATTTGGGCTTCAATAGCTACGCCGCCTTCCAGTTTGACTGCTTCCGCCCCGGCCTTGACGAGTGTCCTGGCACTTTCCAGAGCCTGTTCTACTGTCGTGTAGGTGTTGATGGGCAAGTCGCAGATGAGGAAAGCCCGGCTGGTTCCCCTTGCGACGGCTCCGACATGATGGGCCATGTGGGCGAGAGTAACGTGTGTTGTATCGGGAAACCCGAGGAGAGTCATTCCGACGGAATCTCCGACGAGGATCATGTCAACTCCGGCTGCATCAAGGATTTTGGCTGTAGGGTAGTCGTAAGCCGTCAGCATCGTCAACGGGGTTCCCCCTTTGCTGTTGCGGATGGCTTCTGCTTTTTCCATGGCTTGGTTCATAAGTATTATTGGTATAGTGTTCTTTACCAGGCATCCTGCATGGGGATGGGGGCTGGCTCGTCGGTATCCAGATTGTTGAGTAAATCCACGACGGTGAGAACCTGTCCCGGCAGGATGAGGTCGGGCCGGATATCCGCCAGCGGACAAAGGACAAATTTGCGACAGTGCACCCTGGGGTGGGGGATGGTGAGGGATGGTGATGCGATGAGCAGATCCCCCAGATAGATGATATCGACATCGGCGGTACGGGGTTCATTGCGAACGTGGGAACGTACCCTGCCCAGCTTTTGTTCAATGTCTTGACAGTGGAGCAGGAGTTCTTCCGCCGTACCGGGCCATGTGAATTCAAGAACGGCATTGACGTAGTCTTCGGAACCTTCCGGACAACCGACAGGAGCCGTTGAGTACAAGCGGGACTGAAGGAACAAGTTGCCTTGAACATTTATTCCGCTGAAAAAGTCGCGTGCGGTTTTCAACGAAGTTACCTTGGCTCCCAAGTTGGAGCCGAGAGCGATGCCGGCCCTTCTCATGATGAGTTTGGTGGAGAGATTACATGTTCTTCAGCCCCAGGACGTCTTCCATGTCGTAAAGACCGGCTGGCTTGTTCTGAAGCCAAAGAGCCGCCCTTACTGCTCCCTGGGCGAAGGTCATGCGGCTGGAGGCCTTATGCGTCAGTTCCAGGCGTTCTCCGTCGCCGGCAAAGATGACTGTATGGTCTCCGACCACATCGCCCCCACGCAGGGAATGCATGCCAATTTCCCGCTCCGGACGGGCTCCGATGTTGCCCAAGCGGCCATGGGAAACGTCTTTTTCATAGTCCATTCCCGTAACGTCACAGAGGATTTCAGCGAGGGATCGGGCGGTGCCGGAGGGAGCGTCGATTTTGTTGTGGTGATGCATTTCCACAATTTCCATGTCAAAGCCGTCCTGGAGGATGCCGGCTGCCTTGCGGGTCAACCAGAACAGAGTGTTGACGCCGACAGAAAAATTGGAGGCGAACACGACCGGGATTTTCTTGGACGCTTCCACGATGGCGGCACGTTCTTCCGGAGTGTGAGCCGTTGTGCCGATGACGACGTTTTTGCCGAAGGCGACTGCTTTTTCCAGCATGCACGTGGTAAAAGTGTGATGGGAAAAGTCGATGATAGCATCGCAGGAAGGCAGAGAATCGGACAATTCCTGGCCGATGTCATGCGTTCCGCCGACACGGGTGTCCGGATTTTGTTCGACGGCGGCTTTGACTGCCTGACCCATTCGGCCGGTAAGGCCGGTAACGAGGATGGATAACATGAGAGGATTAGTTGAGTTCGAACTGGGAGAGTACACCGGAGAGGATCTTCTTTTTGTCCTCTGACAGCTCAACGAGAGGCAGGCGGATTTCACCCGTCATGCTGCCTTTGATGGCCATGGCTGCCTTGATGGTAACGGGGTTGCCATCGAGAGTCATCAGGGTCTTCATCAACGGGTAGTACTTTTTCTGGAGGGAGAGTGCTTCTCCGTAGTTGCCTTCCAAGCAGGCATTGACCAGTTTGTTCATGGCGGCTGGGACGAGATTTGATGTCACGGAGACGAGTCCCAAGGCACCGCAAGACATAAAGGGAAGGCAAAGTCCGTCGTCTCCGCAGAGAATGGAAAAACCATCCGGTACTGCCTGGATGAGCTGGTTGACGCGGTCGACGCTGCCGCCTGCTTCTTTAACAGCAAGGATGTTTTTGCAGTCGCGGGCCAGGCGGGCTACAGTTTCGACGGCGATTTCAATACCGCAACGCCCCGGGATACTGTAGAGCATCATGGGAAGTTCGGATGCTTCGGCAATGGTACGGAAGTGGCGATAGACGCCTTCCTGGGAAGGTTTGTTGTAATAGGGACAGACCTGTAAAGTGCCGTCGACTCCGACGCTTTCCGCTTCCTTAACCAGTTCGATGGCTTCTGTCGTGCTGTTGGCTCCGGCTCCGGCAATGACCTGGACACGGCCGGCAGCATAGCGGACGGCGGAATCGATGACTTCCAGATGTTCCGTTACGGACAGGGTGGGGGATTCTCCGGTTGTTCCTACGGGAACAATGCCTGCGACGCCTGCAGCTACTTGGGATTCAATGAGAGCTTCGAAAGCGGGTTCATCGACCCGGCCGTCGCGAAAGGGAGTTACGAGTGCAGTATAAAGGCCTTGGAATTTCATGGGTTTACGGCTCCTCCTTAACAAAAGCCCTCCTTCTTGTCACGACTGAATGACAGGCTCCTTGTCATCTCCGGGAAATTGGTCGGTATCCGGAACGCTTTTTTCTCCCCAGACGGCTAGCCAGATAGTTTGCGGAAGAGTTCGGGATACCCGGTGGCGCGTATGGGCCGGGATAAGGACCCAGTCCAGTGGGCGCAGTGTCTGGATAATTGGAGGGGATTCCCACTCCAGGTCGGCCTCTCCCGCCAGGACCATGATCCACTCGTCCTCGTCCTGGTCGTACCAGAATCCGTCAGGAGATGCTTGCCCGTCCGAGACGATGCGTTCTATCTTTCCCTTGCCGATTGGACAAAGAGTCGTGAACACTTCGTCTGACAAAGGAAAGTCCGGCAGGGAATCCATCATGTTGCCGCAGGCGAACGGAGACATGGCAGGCGGAGCGGTTAATTGTAGATAGAGAGTTCGGCATCCAGTTCCGGACATTTACGGATGCGGAAGCGTTCCCCGAGTTCCAGTTGGGCCAGGTGTCCGAGGGTGTCTTTGACGGTCAGAATGACGGGGGAAGAACCGGGGTAGCGCGTGAGGATGTCCCGGAGGTTTTCCAGATCGCCGTAATCGTGGCGAGTGGGGGACATAATGACGTTCAATGGGCCGGAGTCGCTGAGGGAACGCTTGCGCCCGCTGATCGGTATGACTGCGTTGGCGGATACTCGTTTACTTCCGGAGCGGTCATCCAGGCTGATACGGACGCGGGCCTTGATGAAGCCGCCTGTCTCGACAGGCGGGTCGGCAGCCATCATTTTATCGTAAGTGTCTCCCCAGACGAGGACTTCCGTGACTCCGGTGAAGTCTTCCAGCATCATGATTGCGAACTTGCGTCCGGCTTTGCTCATTTTGGGGACGAGAGCCCGAACCATACCGGCCATTTGGTGGGACCTCTGCAAGTCTTCGGTTTCGAGGTCGTCCAGAAGTCCGATTTTCGTATAGCGGTCGGCGTCGATGACACCGCGCATGGAATCCAGGGGATGCCCGCAAAAGTAGTAGCCGAGGAGTTCTTTTTCATCGGTCATCTTTTGTGTCTTGGGCCAGTCTGCCAGGATTTGTTTTTTTGCGGGGGGCGGTGCTTCGAAAGCCATGTCGAACAGGGAACCCTGGCCGATGGCGCGGTCTTTATGCAGGGAGGAGGCGCCGCTCAAGGCTAGATCCACCCGGTCGAAAAGGGCGCGGCGCGGCTCATGTGTCCAGTCCAGGGCGCCTGCTCGGATGAGGGATTCCAGAATTTTCTTGTTGACGCTTTTGGAGTCCAATCGGTTGCAGACGTCCTCCATACTTTGAAAGGGACCGTTCTGGCTACGCTCCTCAATTAGCTGTTCCATGGCTCCGCCCCCGACATTTTTGATGGCGGCCAGACCGTAACGTACGGCCCATTTGCCGGAGGGCAGTTGTTCCGGGGCGAACTTGATCTGGGAATGGTTGATATTGGGCGGAAGGACCTCTATGCCCATTTTGTTGGCTTCCGTAATGAAGACTCCCAGTTTGTCCGTGTTATTCATTTCGTTGGACAGCAATCCTGCAATGAATTCGACGGGGTGGTTGGCTTTTAGGTAGGCCGTCCAGTAGGAGATGTGTCCGTAACAGGCCGAATGCGATTTGTTGAAACCGTATCCGGCGAATTTTTCAATCTTGTCGAAGATCTTGCCGGCCAGTTCGGGTTCGATCCCATTGGTTTTTTCGCAGCCTTCGATGAAGTGTGCTCGTTCTTTCGCCATTTTTGCCGGGTCTTTTTTACCCATGGCTCGGCGGAGAAGGTCAGCGCCCCCGAGCGTGTAGCCAGCGAGGAGTTTGGCGGCATTCTGAACTTGTTCCTGGTAGATCATGATGCCGTATGTTTCCGAACAGACCTTTTCAAGGAGAGGGTGTTCATATTCCGCCTCCTTGACGCCTTTCTTGACATTGATCATGTCGTCCATGAACTGCATGGCGCCGGGGCGGTACAATGCCAGGAGGTCGATGATATCCTCAATCTTCTGGATGCCGTAGCGTTTACAAGTTTCGACGAATCCGCTCGATTCAAGCTGGAAGACGCCCATCGTATCACCTCGGTTGAGGAGGTCGAGAGTAGGTTTGTCGTCGAGGGGAACCTTGTAGATGTCGAATTCGGGATCTTCGACCATGCGGATGTATTTGACGCAGTCGTTGATCATCGTCATAGTTTTGAGGCCGAGGAAGTCCATCTTCAGCAGACCGACCTCGGTAACGGCTCCCATGTCGTATTGAGTGACGACGCCTCCTTCATTATCCCGCGTCAGCGGGACGTGTTCGTCAAGGGGACAGTCGCCGATGACGACACCGGCTGCATGGACGCCGACATTGCGCACCTTGCCTTCCAGCCGGGTGGCATATTTCCAGAGTTCCATGTAGGTTTCGTTACTTTCGATCAGGGCCCGCAGCTCTTCCTTGCTTTCGTATTCCTTCTTGAGGGTGACTCCCGGACCGGGTTCGATGATTTTGGAAATGCGGTCTGCCTCGCCGTACGGGATATCCATGACGCGAGCTACGTCGCGGATGACCGACTTGGCGCCCATGGTGCCATAGGTGATGATATTGGAGACGGAACGTTCTCCGTACTTTCGGCGAACGTATTCGATGACTTCCTGGCGCCGTGCCTGGCAGAAGTCGATATCGACGTCGGGAGGACTGACGCGTTCCGGATTCAGGAAGCGTTCAAAGATCAAACCGAAGCGGAGAGGGTCGATATCCGTGATCTTCATCGCATAGGCTACGATAGAACCGGCGGCGGAACCGCGGCCCGGTCCCACGGGGATATCGTGTTCCTTGGCCCAGTTGATGAAGTCGGCGGTAATGAGGAAGTAGGAAGCAAAACGGAGAGAATTAATAATACCCAGTTCGTAGTCGAGACGTTCCTTCAGGGCGGGGTCGTTGTCTACGCGTTCCTGACCGTAGCGCATGACAAGACCTTCCTCGCAGACCTTGCGGAGGTATTCTTCCCGGGGGGAACCGTCCGGAGTGGCGAACTGAGGATACTTATCCGTGGCGGTGGAATCCAGTTTGATCGTAACGTTGCAGCGTTCGGCGATACGGAGAGTGTTGTCGCAGGCTTCGGGATAATCCTTGAAGAGTTCCCTCATTTCTTCAGGGGATTTGAGATAGACTTCCGGAGAATAGCGCATGCGAGTGGGATCCGCGAGCATTTTACCCATGCCGATGCAGATATGAACATCATGTGCTTCGTGGTCGTCCCGTGTCAGGAAGTGTGCGTCGTTGGTAGCGACGATCGGAAGGTTGTGCTCCCGTGCGAGTTTGATGAGTTGAGGGAAGACCTTTTTTTCCTCGGCAATACCGTGATCCTGAAGTTCGATGAAGAAATTGTCCTTGCCGAAAATACCGGCAAGGCGAGCCGTCATTTCACTGGCCTTCTGGTAGTCGTCCAGTAGAAGCCATTCGTTGATGGGGCCGGCGACGCAACCGCTCAGGCAGATAATGCCTTCGTGAAATTCCTCCAGGGTTTCTAAATCGACGCGAGGCTTGTAATACATGCCTTCCAGATTGCCGCGCGTGACAATTTTGGCGAGGTTGTGATAGCCGAGGTCATTTTCGGCAAGAAGTACCAGATGGGTCGCATTGCGGCGTCCGGGATAGCGTTTTTTATCCTGAAGGGAGAAGGGCGCCAGATAGATTTCACAGCCGATGATGGGTTTGATCTTCGCCTTGGTGGCATTTTGGTAAAACTCAATGGTGCCGAACATGTTGCCATGATCCGTCATGGCAATGGCCGGCATGCCGGATTCGGAACAGAAATTGCACATTTCATTCGTCAGAATGAGACCGTCCAGAAGGGAGAATTCCGTATGGACGTGCAAGTGGACGAACGAGTTTTCCAGAGTTGTTCCCATGGCTGGCTGACCGTTAGTGGGCTGTCATTACCGGACATTGTTCGCGCATGGCCCGGACACAATCGACGATCAGGGGGGGACCGTTGTAGACGAACCCCGTGTAGAGCTGGACGAGACTGGCTCCGGCCTTGATCTTATCGACGGCATCTTGGGCACACATAATACCTCCTACGCCGATGATCGGTATCTTTCCTCCGAGTTCAGCGGCAAAAGCCTGGATGACTTCCGTGGAACGGCGGGTGAGAGGCGCGCCGGAAAGGCCTCCTGCCTGGTTGCTCCAGCGGTGTTCTTCTACTCCGGTGCGTGCGAGTGTGGTATTGGTGGCGATGAGTCCGTCCAGACCTTCATCAAGGAACACGTGGCTGAGTTCCGTGATTTGACTGTCCGTCAGATCAGGTGCCACTTTCATGAAGAGAGGAACGTTGCGCCCCGTTTCCTGGCAGAGGTTGGATGCTTCTGCCTTGAGGGAGGCCAGGAGGCTTGCTGCGGAATCCGCCTGTTGCAGATCGCGCAGGCCTGGTGTGTTCGGAGAGGAAAAATTGACGGCAATGTAGTCGGCGACTGGCCAGGCCGCACTCAGACAGGCAAGGTAATCCATGGCGGCGTCTTCATTGGGTGTGATTTTGTTCTTGCCGATGTTGATGCCGATGACCCCTTTGTATTCGGCTTTTTTAACGTGTTCAACGCCGGAGTCGATGCCGGAGTTATTGAATCCCATGCGGTTAATAATAGCACGGTTTGGAATGAGACGGAACAGGCGGGGTTTGTCGTTGCCCGGTTGGGGGCGCGGCGTCAGTGTGCCGACTTCCACAAATCCGAAACCAAGTCTGCCGAAAGCGTCGATTGTGTCGGCTTCCTTATCCATTCCGGCAGCCAAACCGACGCGATTGGGGAATTTCAACCCTAGAATTTCAACGGGATCTTCCGGGAATTCTCCAGCGAGAGTGGCCAGGATACCCAGTTTTTCTGCGATGCGCAATCCGACCAGAGTTACTTCATGGGCGGTTTCCGCATTGAGGCGGAAGAGACACTTTCTGGCTGTATGATAGAGAATGGGATGCACTGCGCGGGGAGTGTAACAAAGCCGCTACACCGGGTCAAGGAAGGGAATGTCATGGGACTTCCCGCGCGGTGCCGTCGTCATTTTCTCTCCTTTTTCCAAAAAGGAGTTCCGTTCTCCTGGGCCTTGAAATTGTACACGGGCCGGATGATGTCCCGGACATCGACCGTATCGCTGATCAGTCCGAGGATTTCCTCGATTCCCTTGTATACCATGGGGGCCTCGTCCAGGGTCTCTTCCGAGATGGAGGTAGAATAGATACCCTTCATGGATGTGCGGAAATCGTCGATATCGAGTGTCTTCCGCGCCACGGTACGGCTCATGATGCGACCGGCACCATGCGGTGCGGACTGGTTCCAGTCATCATTGCCTTTGCCGGTTCCGAGGATGGCGCCGTCTCTCATGTTGATGGGGATGAGGAGGCGTTCATTCTTACGGGCGGAAATGGCGCCTTTGCGGACGATTCCGGAATCGTGGTCGATGTAGTTGTGGATGGTGTGGAATGCATCTTCCGGAGCCAAATGCAGGCCTTCCATAATTTCACGGGCGATAATTTCGCGATTAACCGTAGCAAAATGCTGGCAGATGCGCATGTCGTGCAGGTAACGTTCGCGGGCTTCACCTTCCAGATAACAGAGTTCGGGGGGAATATCGGGGTGGAGTTCTTCAGCTTCCCTCTTGATGCGTGCGATCGCAGTCTGGATTTCGGACTGGCGGCCGTTTGCCCTGTATTTTTCGATTATTTTAAGGCATGTGTCGGTTGTTCTATAGGAAGTTCTATGGCGTTCGATAGCCTCGTTCTGATAAAGATCCGCCACCTGCTTGCCGAGGTTGCGGCTTCCCGTATGGATTACCAGATAGGCAGTACCGTCCCCGGCGACATCCAATTCGATAAAGTGATTGCCTCCACCCAGGGTTCCTAGACTCTTGAGCAACCTCTCCTGGTAGTGCAAAGAGTCAAAACACTTCAGGCCGTCGAATTCAGGGAAACCGATCTTTTGATTCTCATGAGTGTCGCTTCCCGAAGGAACCCGTTCGCGAATAATGCGGTCGAGTTCCGAAAAATCGGGTAGTTTCTTCCCGAGGCGGACAGTATACATGCCGCAGCCGATATCGACTCCGACGATGTTGGGAATCACCTTGTCGCCTAGATTGGCCGTAAAACCGATGACGCATCCGACTCCGGCGTGAACATCGGGCATGATACGGATCTTGCTGTTCGTGAACGCAGGAACCTGTCCCAGTCTGGCAATTTGTTTCTTCGCCAGTTCGTCGACGTTGTCAGTAAATATTTTAACGTTGTCCATCATGTTTTTTTCATGGTTGAAAAAAGGCCGGACATCGCATCTGCAATGTCCGGCCCAGAGTTTATTTGAATATGGTATTCGATTGTTATGGATGATGCTGTACAGGCAGTTCTTCAAACCGGGCCGGAATCGGTTCGGACATGCCCATGCCCAGTGAAGCCCGTAGGACTTCTTGGGAACAGGAGAGGCTGGGGAACATGTTCTTCATGAATTCTGTATCCGAGTGAGAGGATGAGGTTGCCTGTTTCGAGCAACTGGAGCTATCCTACCATATTTCGGGAAATGTAAACCGGGTGTTTTTGCAAGTAACTTGACTCTAGAGTCAAGAATGCTTTCTCGGGGGACGATTAGTACCCGAGTGCTTTGCGGATGTCTTCAGCGTAGGCGGCTGCTTTTTGGGCGAAGCTCTTATCCATATCCCGGTAAAGAATACCGCGGGAGACATTGATCAGAGGAGGTGCCGTACGACCGGCTCCTGTGAGGCTGGAGAGATTGCCTCCCTGGGCGCCGAGGCCGGGAATCAACAGCGGGGCATCCGGCGTCCGGGTAAGGATTTCGCTGTTGGCGTTCGTGAGGCCAACCACCATGCCGACATCGGTTTTGCGACCTTCGGCAATCGAACGGCTCACCATGTCGCCGACAAGTTCATAGACTTTACGGCCATCTGCCAGCTGTTGGCGTTCAATATCGGCGGAACCGGGGTTGGATGTGACAGTAAGGAGATAGACGCCCTTGCCTTCGTAGTCGAGAAAGGGGGCAAGAGTGTCGTATCCCATGAAGGGGCTGAGGGTGACGGCATCGACATTCAGGCGTTCGAAATAGGCCTGGGCGTAATATTTCTGGGTTTCTCCAATATCGCCGCGCTTGACGTCGAGGACGATGGGGATTTCCCGAGGCATATCGGCCAGCAGGGATTCCAGCATTTCAAGTCCGGCCAGCCCCATGGCTTCGAAATAGGCGATATTGGGTTTGAAGGCAGCGGCATAGGGGGCTGTTTCTTCAATGACTTGGCGAAGGAAAGAAGGAATTTGTCCGACTCCGTCCGATTCGGGACGCGGGTCGAGACCGACGCACAGGGCGGAGCGAGTGTCGCGGATGCGTGAGGCAAGCTTTTCAGAGAACTTCATATGGCACTTATAGAATCACAGGAGGGGGATGACAGGCAAGCCCCATTGATGTCCAGAGATAAAAGTTGAGTCTGAGGTAGACTTGTGCCGGGAGCCATCTCATACGTTGTCGGGAGTTCCGTCATCCGTTTGGGAAAGAATTACTGTAAGAACATGCGTGATACCGCAGCCGGCACCTTCCGTAATACGAACCTTCATGGTCTCATTGAGGAGTTCTATACGATGAAAAGATAACGGCATCGCTCCTGCGCATGGATTCTCCGTTTGCTGATTCATTTTGAGCGATGGCGTTGAAAAGTCTTGCACCGGACCTCCTAATTTTTATGGTACTCGCATCGCTTTTGCGCTTTCGTGGGCTCGTCGTTCAATGGATAGGACGTCGGTTTCCGGTACCGAAGATGAGGGTTCGATTCCCCCCGGGCCTACCAAGATCATAAATGCGATGGTTGATTGACGTTTGGGGTTGGTTGTGTCGTAATTGAGGGAGAGGCTCTCGGGACGAGATGCTCTGTGTATGGACGAGCCTGAAGAACAGAGAAAGATTATTCACATCGATATGGATGCTTTTTATGCGTCGATCGAGCAGAGGGATTTTCCCGAGTATCGGGGGAAGCCTATTGCCGTGGGACGCGAAGGCGCGCGTAGCGTTGTGTCGACGGCGAGTTATGAGGCACGAAAGTTCGGAGTACGGTCGGCTATGCCGTCGATGAGTGCGATGAGACTGTGTCCGCATTTGATTTTTGTCGAAGGCCGGATGGATGTTTATAAGGCGGTTTCCCGACAGATTCGCGAGATTTTCTACCGCTATACGGATGTGGTGGAGCCTTTGTCGCTGGATGAAGCGTTTCTGGATGTGACGCTCAACAAGCCGGGGATTGAGCTTGCTGTGGATATTGCCCGCCGGATCAAGGCGGAGATTGCCGAAGAGTTGAATCTGACTGCTTCCGCCGGAGTATCGTACAATAAGTTCCTGGCTAAGATTGCTTCTGATTTCAGGAAACCTGACGGTTTGTTCACGATTCATCCATCACGTGCCCAGGCTTTTATTGACCAGTTGCCGATTGAGATGTTTTGGGGGGTGGGGAAGGCGACGGCATCGCGGATGCATGCGTTGTCGATTACGAATGGACGGGATTTAAGGGAACGGGATCTCGATTTCCTGATTCGTCAATTCGGCAAGGCCGGGGTGCTGTATTACAAATGTGCCCGGGGGATTGATGATCGTCCGGTGGAGGCGGTTCGCGTGCGGAAGTCTGTCGGTTGTGAACATACGTTTCCGGAGGATGTGACGGCGGATACTGCCCGTCACAGGGAGTTGCTTCAGGTGGCCCGGGAATTGACCAAGAGGCTGGAGCGTTCGATGTTTCGCGGCAATACTCTGACGATCAAGGTGAAGTTCCCGGATTTTACGCAGCGGACTCGTTGTATGACGGTGACGGATTGCCTGATGGGGTATGAAGATATTCTTCCTTTGGCACATCAACTGCTGGACGGCCTGGAGACGGGAACTCGTCCGTTCCGTTTGCTCGGGTTATCGGTTTCCAATCCTGTGGATGATAGGAACGGGGAGGATTGGGAGCAACTTTGGCTGGACTTCGGGGAGTATTGATGCGTCGCTTTTGCTTGAGCAATTCTCGTTTGCCCTCCTACTGGGGTGTGGCGTTGCCAAGCGTGATGGTGAAGTCGATGGGTACGTTGATGATTTGAGGTGTCCAGTAGCTGATTTCGAGATCGAGAGGAGTACTTTTATCGAAGGAATGTGGCAAATAGATGTTTTGGCAATAGGTATTTTTCTTATTTGCGGTCCAGGTTCCCGAGGGAAGGTCGAGTTCTTTATTGGAAATTTTCATTTGTATTGGAACAACTTGCGAAGAGGTAATGTCGATAGAAACACCGGATATGGGTATTTCAATCGGATATTCCGTCTGTATTTTTTTGCCTTAGATAATGAAAATGGACCCGATTGGAGAGGCCTGTCGAGCCGGAATCCCTTGATCAGAGTTGTTTGCGTTTTTTGTGCGATAGCCATGGGGACTTTCCCCTTAATGTGAACCCATGTGGAACCTTGAGATGGGATTTGTGCTGAGAATAATTGGAGGGTAGGATTTTGGAGGTTGCTATACACTTTTGGGGTGTTTCCTGTAATGGTTCAGGTTTTGTTATTGGAGTCCAGGCGTGTCAGTTTGATACTCTGATCCAGAGCCAGCTTCATGTGCTGGTATTGCTGGGAGGTGAAGAGGAATTGGATTGAGAACCGATGGTCCTCGTTAATTTTTTTCCCTTCTTGATCAATGGTGGGTATCAAAACGATCTCCAGTTCCTGGACGGATGCCTGGATGGTTTCTTCCGTGGTTTTTTCCTGTGCCGGGGTGATGGGGGCGAGCAGGCTGCCGATGAGGAGTGAAAGGAGAAACTTTGTATTGCTGTTCATGACGGTGAAGTTGATGAAGCCCTTGCAGTATGTTCAGGAGTGGGATTCCTGGCCGAGGTTGAATTTGATGTCGATAGGAACGGAGACTGTTTCGATTTGATCCCAAAGTTCGAATAGGATTTGTATTCTCTGATGTTTGGCATCAATCTCAATGGCCTCCCTGTTACTCAAAAATAATTTGGAGCACAGGATAGAGAGAAGTTGCTCGCCGGTCTCCGATGAAATGATGATTCTACGGATAAGTTCTTTGTGCTCTCCTTTGATGTTGAGCTCAATGCGATTTATTTCTCCTTTAGGATGGGATGGAATGAGTTGAGGGGAGATAGTGAAGTGCTCTAAATTGGCTGATGAATGAGAGTCGACATCTACGGTTATGGCTTGTGTTTCTCTGATCTTGCTACGTTTGGCTATTTGCACATCCATGGAGCCCTCAATACGGAGCCACTTGGCGTTAGGAGAGGCCAGTTTTCCACTAACAAGGTTTTCCAGATAGGTGAAAGGTTCGGTTGCACAGCATTTCCCTTTCCAGCTCCCCATGCTGTACAGTGACCATCGGGCTCCTGTCGAATCGGAACATTGCAACTTTCTGTAGAAGGGCGAACTGGTGTCCGGATTCCATTGTGAGGAAACAATGTCGTACTGGGATGATTCGAAGAGTAAATTCAGATCCATTTTTTTAGCAGGATCTTTGCTGCCATAGTGTATTTGGAAGCTTTTGAGGCCGACATGGATATCGGAGGGAGGTTGGTCGGTTGTCGAGTCAGCGAGACTTGATGGTAAGGTAAGAAGAACCAGGAGAGAAAGACAGGAGGCTTGTACGATGTTCTGCAAGAGTGATTTGTGCAGTAAATTGTAGGTTTTCATAGCAGAATTTGGCGAAAGGGACTGAATGAAGAAGTGGGGTTATCTTCAATCCAATATATAAATCACTGTGTATATACAATGTCAATATAAATTGAGAAAGGTAGATGATTCCCTCAATTTTTCCGAGAACAGCCATCAGGACAGAATGCCAGAGCAGATGGAGCAGAGGAAACAGATTGATTGTCTGCTAGTGAGTGCTACCTGTTAACAGCGAAACTGCGGGATGTCATGAGAGGAGCTTTATCGGGAGGTGTCGCGCAGGGCGACAGGTTTGTCGAGTATTTCCCGGTAGAGGATGGCGGTGCGGAGTGCCTGGATGTTGTTCAGGTCGTGCCGTAGATCCGTGGCTGATGTGACAGCGGGTTGGCTGGCGTGGTGGATCGTCTGATGTTTTGCCGCCGGGGTGGTAGCATGTTTGTTTTGGAGACTCGCGAGAGCTTCCTGTTCCGCATTGGAGAGGGATTGGATGGAGGCGGCTGCCTGTTCTTCACTGGTGGCAGCGGCAACCGGGGAAGGGGAAGAAACGGTGCGGTTTGTAGATTCCTGCCGGGTAACTGGGATGGGGTGGGAATGTTGTACCCGGTTATTGTTCGGCTGATGGTGGGAAGCTTGGGGGATACTGGCGGCTGTTCTTCCCGGCGGGATTTTTCCATGGGTACGGGCGTTTTCGATGACTTTCCTGATTTTCCGTTCTTCAGCCGTTTCGTGCTGCTTGGAAGGATTGGGTCGGAAGAGTTTTTCCTTCAAATAGTCTATCAACCAGCTGATTAGCATAACGCCGCCCAAAACAAGGAGAGAACTGATGGCTCCCCAGATGTCGACATCGGCAAGGCATGGGATGAAGGCTGGCATGATGGAAGTATCCGACTGGGCTGCGTGAAAATATACGGGGACGGTTAGTACCTTAATGTCCAGTACTTCCGTCCCCGGAATGAGGGGGTTATTTGACGTTGGTTGAAGGCGATGAGGGAGCGGCGATGGCATCCCTCATTTTCGTATCGGCAATGACGTTCTGGTAACGGGCATAGTCGAGGACGCCGAGGTTGCCATTGCGGAAGGCTTCTGCCATGGCCATGGGGATTTCAGCTTCCGCCTCGACGACTTTGGCCCGCATTTCCTGGGTACGGGCCGACATTTCCTGCTCGGTGGCGACGGCGGCAGCGCGCCGTACTTCGGCTTTGGCCTGGGCAATTTGCTTGTCGGCTTCGGCCTGTTCCGCCTGAAGGCGGGCACCGACGTTTCCGGCGACGTCTACATCGGCGATGTCGATGGAGATGACTTCGAAAGCCGTGGAGGCGTCAACGCCTTTATCCATGACTTTCTGAGAGATGTTTTCCGGTTTTTCGAGGACGTCCTTGTAGGAGGATGCGGAGCCGACGGCAGAGACGATGCCTTCTCCGACACGGGCGACAACGGTTTCTTCCGTGGCGCCGCCGACGAAGAGGTCAAGGTTGGTGCGGACGGTAACTCGGGCGCGAACGGCTACGGCGATACCGTCGCGTGCGACAGCCGTCAGGCGGGTTTGACCGGAAGCGGGGTTCGGACAGTCGATGACGCGGGGGTTGATGGAGGTGCGGACGGCTTCAAGAACAGTTTTTTCCGTTCCTTTGACGGCGAGGTCGATCGCGCATGCCCGGTCAAAGGTGAGGGGAATGCCGGCTTTTTCAGCGGCGATGAGGGCGAGTACGCAATTAATGATGTCGCCGCCGGCCAGGTAATGGGCTTCCAACTGGTCGGTGGAGATGGGCAGCCCTGCCTTGCCGGCAGTAATCCGGGAATCGACAACGAGGGGATAGGGCACTTTCCTGAGCCACATACCCAGCATGTTGGTCATGGAGACGGGAGCTTTGGCTAGGCGTGCCCGCAGCCATGTCTTAAAAAATTTGGCAATAATGGCGCCCGTGATCAGGACGAAGACGATAACGACCAGGATAACGATGGCGAACAATGCTCCAGGAATTTCTGCTAATGGCATGCTCGTTTTGTAACATGACGGCGGATTGTTGGCAAAGAAGAAACGATAATTTTTTGGACATCATTTTTTCTCTACTTGACCTTCTGGCTCGAAAGGGCAATCCCATGTGCTGTGCTTACGACTGATTTTGATTACAACCTTCCCGAAGAACTCATTGCCGACCGTCCTCTGCCGGATCGTGCCTCATCCCGCATGATGGTGATCCATCGTGATAGTGGGGTAATTGAGCACCGACATTTTTCCGATCTCCCGGATTATGTACAGGAAGGGGATCACTTTATTCTGAACGACACGCGTGTGGTCCCAGCCCGGTTTTTCTCGAATGACGGCTCTATTGAGCTGGTGCGGGCAGGCGCTTTGTCTCCGACGCTATGGAAGTGCATGGTGCGCCCGGGGCGCAAGATGAAAATCGGCAAGACGGTGCAGATCGGCGAGGCTATGGGTACAGTGGAGGATATTGACGCAGAGGGTTACCGCATCATCCGGTTTGATGCCGAAGTGGATGAGGAACAATACGGACGTCTGGCTCTGCCTCATTACATGAACCGCGAGAGCGACCCCGAGGACAAGGAACGTTATCAGACGGTGTATGCAGCTCATAACGGTGCCATTGCTGCTCCGACAGCGGGTCTTCATTTTACGCCGGAGTTGCTGGCTTCCATACCTCATAGTTTCGTGACTCTCCATGTCGGCGTTGGAACGTTTCGCCCGGTAAAGGTGGATCGTATTGAGGAGCACGAGATGCACACGGAGCATTTTGTCATGCCGCAGGAAACCGCCGATGCCGTATCCGCTGCCAAACGCGTGATTGCCGTCGGGACGACATCCGTCCGTGTGCTGGAACACTTGGCTAATACTCAGGGGCTTCCTTTGAAGGGGACGGAAGGTTCTACCAACATTTTCATTTACCCCTCGTACGAGTACAAGGTGGTCGATGCCCTGATTACCAATTTCCACTTGCCCCAGAGTACGCTGATTATGTTGGTGAGTGCATTTGCCGGGCGAGAACTCGTGTTGCGTGCCTATGAAGAGGCCATCCGGGAACGTTACCGTTTTTATTCCTATGGGGATTGCATGTTAATTCTCTAGAAAGAGGACGAATGTGAAATGGGATCAACGGAAATGGTGTTCCAGATTGAAGAAAACGGGGCTGGCTCTGGTTCGCATCTATTTCTTGTTGTTTGTCATTTTGATTCTATTTCAGGGATATGTCGTTTTTCCCGGTCAATGGATGGTGTTTCCATCCCTTCGGCATAGTTTTTTGGAAAAATATCTGGAGCCATGTTCCCGTACGTTCCATGTGAACGGGGAAACGCTGGAGGGATGGGTTAAACATGTTCCCGGGACTCCTCTCATTGTTTTTCTAGGAGGCAACGGAGAAGATGTCGCCTGGCATGTTCCATTTCTCGACGGGATGGGATGTTCCTTTCTGACTGTCAATTACCGGGGATTCGGCAACAGTTCGGGTTCGCCTTCGGAACAGGCTCTTATTGATGATGCCATTGTTCTGATTGATCAGGTTTGTGGGGAAATGGACATTCCTTCCGGCGAGGTTGTCCTTGTCGGGCAAAGTATCGGATCGGGGGTAGCGGTTGCCGTTGCTTCCAAGCGTCCTCCTGGCAAGCTGGTTCTGCAGGTTCCGTTTGACAGTCTGGAAGCCGTTGCCAAGGAAAAATTGCCCGTGTATCCCGTTTCGTGGATATTGAGATCTCCGTTCAGGTCTGACTTGCTGGCTCCTGCCATCACTTGTCCCGTTGCTGTTTTCGCCGCACTGGAAGATGAGGTGATACCTGTGCATCATGCTCGGCGTATTGCTTCTCTTTTCCCTCAGCTTATCTGTTACCGCGAATTTGACGGCGTTCATCACATGGAGCTGGAAGACGCGTATGGTTTTGAACGGGCTTTCCGGAATTTTTGTCTGGATGACGGAAAGGGATAGGAACTTGACTTTCGTTCAAAAGGGAAAATATATAGAACCATCATGGTTTTCAGGAAAAAATATTGTTTCCGATTCGGACTGCTTGTTGTCGCGGCCATGTTGTTTTTGGTATTGAGTCATTGCACCAACAAGTTTGTTTTTCCCGGACAATCCATGATTAATCCGGACGAACGTCCTGTATTCATGGAAAAAATATCGCATCCTTATTACCATACTTTTTCCGTCAATGGAGAAACTCTGGAAGGTTGGTCGAGAGAGGTGCCAGGAACTCCCTTGATCGTATATTATGGAGGCAATGCCGAGGATGTTCTGTACAGAACGGAGGAACTGGTGACTTGGGGGTGTTCTTTCCTGGCAGTCAATTACCGTGGATTCGGAAGAAGTACGGGTTCTCCTTCACAAAAGAACGTCGTGGATGATGCCGTGGTCTTGCTTGACCTTGCCGTATCCGGGAGGGGAAAATCATGGGACGATGTTGTTCTTCTGGGGCAGAGCATTGGATCGGGGGTTGCCGTCCAGGTTGCTTCACAGCGTCCTGTGAGCAAGATGGTACTTTTGGTCCCGTTTGACAGTTTGGAGTCGGTAGCAAAGGAGATGATTCCCTGGCTCCCGGTGTCTTGGCTTTTGGATTCTCCGTTTCGTTCCGACGAACTGGCTCCCGGCATCACATGTCCCGTGGCGATTTATGCGGCAGAAGAAGACCGGGTGATCCCCGTACATCATGCGAGAAATTTGGCCCGTCTTTTTCCCAATCTGACGAATTACCGGGAGTTGCCCGGGATGTCCCATATGGGACTGTTGGGGAATCCGCGATTTTCGAAAATTCTCCGTCAAGAATGTTGTGAGAAGTCGGCCACGAAAAGAACTTGATTAAAGAATAAACAGTATTACGATAAAGATATGGTTCCAGGAACTGTTCTTTTGATTTTTGTCATATTGGTTTGCTACCTCTTCTTTGCTGCAGGGGTAACGGGAGCAATAGGCCTCGTAATGGGATCCCGCTGGCGGCGTACCGGAGTTATTGCCGGGACTTTAGCTACGGTTATGATTATGGGGACAGTGCATTTGTACGTCCAATTTCTGGAAGCATGCCAGAAGAGTCTGGTGGCTGAAGATGGGGCGATCAGTCAATTGATACTGAGTGGGGCGGATGGGCCGACAAGTTTGTTTGTGACCATCAAATTCCCTTGGATTATGGCATTGGCCCTTTGGATGATTACCTGCCTTGTTACGGTGGGCGTTGCGTGGATGCAGGAGGAAGCCTACTGCAACAGGCTGAAGGATGCCCGGGAATCCGGAGAAGCGTAAAATGCTAGCTGCCGGCTGGCGATGTTGTATGTTCCCGGGGCATCGGTTTTCCTGTGGTTGTTTGAGCCGGGACGATGGAATGAAACCGGATTTTTCCAACATTCCGGTGATCCGATGTGAAAAATAAAGCAGGCATTCGGTTGCGAGTGCCTGCTTGAAGTTGCCGGGAGATGATGGGGATAGTGATCTATTATTGAGGAAAGACTCTTTTCCATGTTTTACCCTCATCCGTGGATTCGTGGATACCTTTTTCGGCATAAAGGGTAATGTGTGAGAAGTTGTCCTTGTCAATCTTCAATTCAAAGGCCCGGCCCCAGTTCTGCTGGTCCGCTTGTTTTTTCCAACGCATGGCATTTTGGTTGCTCCAGTAAACGCCGTTGCCGTCTAAAGGTACAGCGAGCAGGAGCGTGACATCGTCGCGTCGGCGGTCTGCAGCCAGGGTGGGCTGGTTGGAGGGCAGTACCTGCAGGACGCGGTTGATGGTATGTGCCATGTTGAATGTCGTGTAAAGCCCGTTTGTGGAGAACAGGTAGAGCAGAGCATCGGAACGCGTGTCGTAGAGCAGTTTCAGGAAACCTGTACCGGGGACTTCGATGAGAGAGTCCCATTTTTTGCCATTGTTGCGGGACATGAAAGCTTTGCCGCGATTGGTCCCAGGATCCGCAGTCAGGAGGCCGACCCGTTCCGGGATATCGGGGTGATAGGCTACATTGGAAATGGCTTCGCCCTTCAAGCCACGGTTTTCCCAGGTAACCCCTCCATCGGATGAGAAAAAGACCCCGGCTCGGTCGGAACCGGCCATGATTTCCTGGGCGTTTTTCGGATGGACGGAGATGATTTCTCCGGCGATAGCCGAAGGAATGGAAGGATTGACTTTGAATTCAGAGCAGACTTTCTGCCATGTTTTGCCCATGTCGGTACTGCGGAAGAGGCCTCCTCCTTGACTGGAGGCCGCTGCCATGATCAAGTTGTCGCCGGCCAGGGCAATAGAACGAACGAAGGAGGTCCCCTGAGGCAGGCGTATGGAATGCCGGGTATAGGTGTCACCATTCTTTTGCAGCAGTTCGGCTCCCCGGCGGGTACGGAGGACGGCAAGATCGGGCTTCAGGATGGAGTAGCCGATAATGGAACCGGAAGCTGAGGGAAGAACCATTTTGGGTTCTTGCATCTTCCCTTGCTTCAGAGTGATGTCGCCCATGGTAGCCGTAAAGACGCCTTTGCCCTTGCCGGGGATGGTGCGGAAGGTGATACCCGCCAGGATTGTTTCCGGCATGGGGATGATGCGCTGCATGGCCATTTCCCACGTTTTGCCGTCAGCGGATGAGAAGCAGGAAAATTCGTTGCCCCGGCGTGTGATCCGAAGCCAGGTATGCTTATCGTCAAGACGGAAGGACGACTTGCGGCTCGTGCCGTAGTCGCTGAAATCGGCGCTGCAACGCACTCCGTCTCCTACGGTGCGGAAGATGGCTATTTCCTTGTCGTAGTCATTGCCCCCATTGTCCTTTTTAGCCATGATGCCGACCCAGCAGTCATTGCCGGTATCGAGCGATTTGTCACTGGATGAGATGATTCGTCCGGTCAGGACAAAGTCCCCTTTGACGGATCGGTTGACCAGGTATTCTCCCTCGCCTACAAACTGGAAGATTCCGTTTTTGCCGTTGACTGCGTGGGGAAGGCCGGTTTCTCCGAATGTCTTGACTGACCATGATGGATCCAGAACGCTGGAGGATTTCAGGTTGACGTGAGGAGTGTCGACCGTATGGGAACCGTTGTAGTAGACACGGGCCCAAAGATCGTTGTTGCCGTCAAAAAGGGTCATGGATGCCAGGAATGGAGGCTTGTCCGTGGAGGAGACGAGCTTGTTGCCGTTGAAGTATTCAATTTTGTTGACCTTGCCGCTGGAGATAGATGTCTTGAGTATCTTTTCCTGGGCGTTGCCGGAGATTTCCAGTTTGGCGTCGGGGATGTCGGAACGCTTTTCCCGGACGAGGTTTTTGAGAGGGATTTCTTCCAAAGGTTTGTTGTCGTATTCCCATCCCAGCCAGGCAATGGCGAATTCGGGATCGTTGTTCTTTTTGAAGTAGGTGAGTTTGATGGGAACGAGTCCCCTCTGCAGGAAGACGGAAGTGCGCTTTTCCGAAGCACTGTGGATACCGTCGTTGTCGATGACATTTTGACCACCCAGTTCCAGGCGGCTACCGTCGCAGGATTTCAGGACAAAGGTGTAGGCCCCCGTTTCAGGGACATTGAGAAAGCCTTCGTAGGTGAAGGCGAATTTACCATCGCGATTACCTCTCAGGGCCGTATCGAATCCCCGGGACACACCGGAACGCAATGGTTGGGAGAAGTCGATGGCTTGGAGAGAATCCCAGCCGTCCGGGCTTTCTACGTATTTGTATTCCAGTCCGTCGGTTACTTGCTTGTTGGCTGAGACGGACTGGATGGTTTTCCCGGTGCCGGGCTGTGGCAGGTCGATGGTTTTGGTCTGGTCAAAGATGTCCGTGATGGTTAGGCGGGCATAGCCTTTTCCTCCCGCAGTCAAGGGGATGGATTTGGTACGGACTTGAGGGAGCTGTTCCTGAACGGATGCCAGTGGTTTTCCCCGGAACTCCGGGTTGTCGTATACATCGATTTTATAGCCGAGCTGAGGGGAGGATTGAGCTTCCAGCGTCCAATCGACAATGAGCTGGCCGTCTGCCGTACGGGACTCCGCTTTGGCGAGAATGGGGTCGGGAACCGGTGCTGCGGGTTGTTTCAACTGGAAATCATGTTTGCGGCCCTGTTCGAGATTATAGGGGAATTTGCGGTTTTCCGTATAGGACATGGTGAGGACGGTGTTATCATCCTTGAAGTTGACCGTCCAGGCCTGGTACTTCATTCCGTCGTCCTTGTGAACGTCGACGGAGACGGTGTCCAGTTTCTTCCATTCTCCATTGAGGCGATAGAAGCCTTTGCCGTGCCACAGTTCGCGGTGCTTGCGGCCGGCGTGTCCGAAGTCCTCCAGGAATCCTCCGTTTCCTCTGAATCCGGTGGCGGCATAGGGGATGCGGAAGGTTGCGAGATGGTGCCATTCATTG
Source organism: Akkermansia sp. N21169 (assembly GCF_029854675.1). Classification (NCBI taxonomy): domain Bacteria; kingdom Pseudomonadati; phylum Verrucomicrobiota; class Verrucomicrobiia; order Verrucomicrobiales; family Akkermansiaceae; genus Akkermansia; species Akkermansia sp. N21169. The sequence continues at coordinate 122,817 of NZ_JARWNC010000039.1, forward strand.
TTGGTCTGGTCCTTCATCCAGGAGCCCACATAGGCTTCCTTGTTTTGTTCATTGGCTCCCCATGTGCGGATGAACATCGTGTACCACTGCTTGGTCTTGATCCATGGGACATCGCGTCCTCCGGCACTTCCGGAGGCTCCTTCTCCGACGTACTGGCGGGCATAGACGACGGGATTCATGTAGGTGTTGCGTACCTGGCGGTTTTCGTAGGCTTTGTCCGGCCAGAAGGACCAGACGGTACTGGGACGGTAGGTTTCCAGATTGGTGTTGTCTCCGACGTTGGCGGCGACGCCGGCGTAGAAATACCCTCCCTTGGGATACATATTGAGATTCCAGCAGGCAAAATAGGTGGATTCCGGCCAGTAGGGGTATAACAAATCAACCATGATGATGTCGGCCCCGTCTTCGACGTGATCCTGATACCAGGAGGCAGACGCCGGGATAGACATGCAAAGGCCAAGGATGAGGAAGAATATTTTTTTCATGGAATGAGGGAGATGGGGGAAAGGTTTGCCGAGCAGAGCAGTTTTACGCTTGATATACGAAGCTTCGCAAATGAAAAATTCATTAAGATTGAGGATTCCACTGCAACGCTGATGCCGCCAAAAGGAAGGGATGCTGTAAAAATCCCGTCTAAAACATGGGATTTCGCGGGAAAATGCTTGATGCTTGCAGGGCAAGTTGCTAAGGGTCGATGTATGGATATGAGGCGTTTTCTGCAAATTTGCCTGGTTGTTCTGCCATTGCTGGCTGCTTCCTGTAGTCCGGGCTCATCGTCGCGGCGTCCTCCGCTTGTCAGTTTCCGACCTCAGGATATTCCTTTGGTTCCTCGTACGGTCTCCCAGATCAACAGGGAAGTGCGGATAGACAGGGACTACATGCCGACTTCTACGAGGGCTCGCAGATATTATTCCGGTTCGTTGAGCCCCCGCTTTATTACGATTCACAGTACGGCCAATCCTTCGGGAGATGCCTGTAGTCATGCCAAATATTTGAATAAGGGGAAATCGGGCAGTCTTTGCTGGCATTTTACTGTGGACCAGTACCATGCCGTCCAGCATTTGCCATTGAACCGGAGGGGGCACCATGCGGACAAGGGCGGGCCGGGAGACAGGTATTCCATCGCCATTGAGATGTGCGAGGTACGTTCTCACAGCAAGGCCAAGACTTATGACCGTGCTGCCAAATTGACGGCGAGCCTGATGACCCAGTACAATATTCCTCTCCGCAATGTTGTCCCGCACTACTACTGGAGTGGCAAAGCATGCCCAGGACCTCTGCTGGATGAGAAACGTCCCGGCTATAAATGGAGCTGGTTTATTTCCCGCGTGGATTATTACTACCGTTGTCTGAATGGCGGGAAGCAGCATGTATCCTGATTCAATATTTGGTACAGGGAAGTGAACATGCCGGAGCCAGACATGTTGAATGGCGGTTGGAAGTTGCTGTCCCGGCTGGATGAACTTGCTTTTTTACGGGGAATGGCCCGTGAGAGGAAGGCCTTGGACGCGTTGGGCATTTCGACGGTACATGATTTGTTGTTCCGTCTTCCCCGGCGTTATGAAGATCGGCGTCGTTTCGACGGGTTCGATTCCCTGGGGGAGCACAGGGCCGTTTGTCTGCGCGTTAAAGTTGTGGATACGAAGTGGAAGGGCTTCCGGGGGAAGGGGGGGTACTTTGAGGCTGTTGTCGAGGATCTGAACAGCCTGGGCGGTTCCGTCATCAGCTGTCGGTGGTTTCATTTTCCCGGGATTGCCAAGATGGTGTGCGCCGGTCAGGAATTGGTGATGTACGGCAAGCCGAAGCAATACGGCAAGCAGCTCTGTATGGTGCATCCCGAGTTTGAAGAAGTGCAATCGGGAAGTTCCATCCACATGGATAGGCTGGTACCGGTCTACGGGAATTTGTCCGGATTGAATACTCGGAGATTCCGTGAAATCATCTGGAAGGTGTTTCAGGGGATGGTGCCGGGAGCCGAAGACGGAATTTATGAATTCTCGGAAAAAGAGCCTCGTAAAAAATCCCTTTTGGATCTGCACTTTCCGGAGTCCATCGAGGATGTTCTGCGGGCTCGCCGCCGCTTTGCTTTGGAAGAATGCCTGATTCAGCAGTTGAAAGTCGGTTGCCGGCGCCGCCGGAATCTTGTGGTTCCCGGGAAGATAACGGCTACGGGAACGCAATTGATGCGCGACTTGATGGAGGCTCTTCCTTTTGAAATGACACTCAGCCAGAAGCGGTGCCTCCGCGAGATTTACGGGGATATGAAGTCTTCCCGCCGGATGAACCGCCTGCTTCAAGGTGATGTTGGTTCCGGGAAAACACTTGTAGCTCTGGGCGCTATGCTGATGGCCGTGGAATCGGGACATTCCGCCGTTCTCATGGCTCCGACGCAGATCCTCGCAGAGCAGCATTATCGCAAATTCCGAACCCTGCTGGATCCGCTGGGAGTATCCACATCGTTGAGAACGAGCGACAGGAGGGAGGATTCCCATGTGGCCTTCGATGGAGAGCCTTCCATTGTCGTCGGTACTCATGCGCTGTTGTATGCACGGAATTCTCCCGGTTCGCCCGGTTTGGTCGTCATTGACGAACAGCACAAGTTTGGCGTACTCCAGCGCGAACGCCTGGTGGAAAGCGCCGGCAATCCGGACGTACTTGTCATGACGGCGACTCCGATCCCCCGTACGTTGACACTGACAGTGTACGGGGATTTGGATGTGTCCGTGATCGATGAACTTCCCGCCGGGCGCGGGAAGATTGTGACCGCTCTCCGCACACCGAAACAAATGAAAAAGATTGTGGAATTCGTCCGCTCCCAAATCGACGAAGGCCGCCAGGTGTACATTGTCTCTCCCCTGATTGAAGAAAGTTCCGTGCGTAAAAGTACCTCTGCCCTGAAGGAACTGGAGGTCTGGAAAAAGCGCTTGCCGCATGTCGATATCGGTCTGCTTCACGGGCGCATGGCTTCGGAGGAGAAGGATGTTATCATGCGCGACTTTTTGGAAAACAAGATAAGCGTCCTCGTATCGACGACAGTGGTCGAGGTCGGAGTGGATGTTCCGAATGCAACGGTCATGATTATCAATGATGCGGAATCGTTCGGTCTTTCCCAGCTTCACCAGTTGCGGGGGCGTATCGGCCGGGGAGGACACCATTCCTACTGTATCCTGATCTCCGATGTGGCCGAGGATGACGAACAATGGGAAAAACTCCATATTCTGGAGACGACATTGAACGGATTTGAATTGGCCGAGGAAGATTTGCGCTTGCGCGGCCCCGGGGACGTCCTGGGAACGGAACAGAGCGGCCTGAGTTCCATCATGTTCACGGAATGGTTGACGGATCCCCGGCTTATTCGCAGGGGAAAGGAACTGGCGGACATGATCCTGGAGGAAGACCCCGATCTAACCTCAGCCAAGTACAAGGCGTTGAGGCAGTATTGTCTCAATATCTGAGATCGTGAATGGAGCTGCCTGCGATGATCATTGGTGATCCTTCCCGTGAGGGTTTCGGGAAGACTCGTCAGATTGGAGGCCCATCTGGAATGACGGAGCCGAAAGGAGAATCCTCCTTGCCCTTTTGTCCGGCGCGTCCGGGGTCGGATGCCTTGCCGCGTTCTCCGGCTTTTTGGATGGCGCTTTCGGCATCCTCGACCGGTTTGTCGGACTTGATGGCTTTACGCTTATTGTTGTCGGGTGAGGAGAGGATGCGCTTGATCAGGTTGCCGGACGAATCGTATACGAATTCTTCACGGGTAAAGTTCCAATCGGTTGGATAGGGATGATCGATCCGGCTCAGTTGGCCCCGTTCATTGTATTTTTTGTCTGGGGTGCCCTCTACCATGCCCAGGGGGATTCTGTCGAGCAGGATGGGATAGGCAATTTCAATCAAATTGGTAGAGGATATTTCTTCTCCATAATGGGCTCCGCTTTTGAGAAGGCCGAATGGAGAAAAATCTTCCATCCGTTTGCCGGGTAATTTCAGGAACAGGCGACGGGAGGTTTCCTCGATGAAGGCCATGCGGTTGAGATGCGGAGTAACGCCGGGATAAATATAACGATTGCCGGGTACTTCTTTGCCTGCCGCATCCAGAAAGGTTTCGCTGCCGGAGCTGCCGTCAGGGGATAGTTTGACATTTCGTGTGGCGTAAAGGTTGCGTACCATGACCGGGTTGTCCTGGGCATCCGTGAATTGTTCGATGTAATCGGCGTTGTTCTTTTCGTTCCTCCAGGCGATGCTGCGTTTGTAGTAACCTTCGGAATTGAGGTTGGAGGGGTTGATGGTACCCCCCTCATACTCGACGGAGAAATCCAGACCGTTTTTACCGTATTTGCGAGTGACTTTGGTATATCTTCCGGGGGTGAGGGCTTCGCCGCCGGAGGCGGTTCTGTATTCGGTTCCGGTGAGGCGGTTTTTACTGTCGTATGTTCGGAGAATCGATGCGGCCTGTTCCGGGCCATAACACGGGAGTCCTGATCCATTCAGGTAATCCCTTTTGGTTTCCCTGCCTTCTCTGTTGAATTTCAGTTCCATGGAGGCATAACTCCATGGAGTGGAGCCGATGGAGCCATCCGTGTCGCAGAAGACATGCTTGCTGCATTTCCCGTTTTTGTCATATTCATAGTAAATTTTGGAAATTCCATCCCTATTGTAGCAGGGGGAGTTTTCCGGGTCAAAATACTCGATGGACAGAAGGCGGTCTTCATTTCCCGATTTGATGTAGGTGTACTTGGCGGATGCATAACCCTCCGGACCGAACAGGAGGTTGTTGTTGGCTCCTTCGAACGTTTGGCGGACGAGTCTGCCACCTCCGTCATATTCCATGCGCTGGATATGGTACCCGTTGGGGATGATGATTTTGGTATCGTTGTTGTCAAAATAGGCGATGGATGCCAGGGCTTTCTTTCCCTGGACAAGCTTGTAGGTGAAGGTCTGTCTGGCCCAGCCTCCGGGCCCCATCGCCAGTTCCTTGCCATCCTTGCCGAAGAATGCTGTTTCTTTCAATTGACCGTCGATGTCGTATTCGATGGACTGAGTGGCAAACCCGCCTGTGCAGAGGACCGGGTTGTCGGATTTATCCAGGCAGGTTGTTTGGGTCAGATAACGGGTCCGGTCGTACCGAATGGCGGCGAACCCCCAGGCATTTTCGACGGGGTTTTCCTGGGCGTCCAGCCAGATCGTTTTGAGAGGTTCTCCGGCAGCATCATATTCGAATTTAATGAAGCTGTGACCGAGGATGTGTTTAGTCGGGTTTTTATGTTCGTCGAGGTAGTGGATGCGGGTGAGGAGTGAAGCGGTGGCGAGTGCGGGCAGACTGACACGGGAGGAGGCTTGGCGGGAACTTTCGTTGATGCCTCCCAATTCTTTTTTGAACCGTTCTTGCGGTCCGGATCCTTCGGCAAGATGGTTATTGAGTTCGTTGACTCCCGGCGGAAGCAGGTAGTTATAGATAACGGCATGGTAGCCGAATACAGTCCGGACGGGGTTGCCATCTTTGTCGAAGTACTCTCTGCGGGCGATACATCCCCCCGGTTCTCCGTAGGCAATTCGTTCTTCGGCATAGCCGAGAGAGTTGCCTGTCTTATTGCCGTCTTTATCAAGGAAAGAGATGCTGCTGATTCTTTTCAAATGGTCGTATGTAAATTGCAAAGTGGCGTAACCTTGAGTGGCTGTTGTGATGCAGACGGGGGATTGTGAATCGGTCGACCATCCAAAGATGATCCTGATCGGTTCATAACCGTCACTGACCATCATTGGGTGTTTGGCGGTGTCGAGATACGTAATGGCTGTCAATTGACCTTCCGGAGAATAGGAACACAGGCATGCGGCCCAGACGTAGGGACCGCGCATCAGATGACCTGCATTGTCCGTGTATGCGATGAGGAGGGGCTTACCCTGCGGATCGCGGATGAATTGTTCCCAGGCATAACCTTTGGGGCCTCCTCCGGGGATGGTGACGCTCTTGAGATATTTTGCAGGGGACAGGTTGCCGGGCTGTCCGGGCTCCGGCGTCTTGAGTGCCTGCGTGTATTTGTATGAAATTTCTACCGTGCGTTTGCCTTCGAATTGGGCCTGGTTGGCTTTCAGGGTGTCGGCATCCAGTTCCGGGAGTGTTTTAAGGTAGTCCTCCAATGTCATTTGGGCTTCGGAGACCGGGAGGAACCATGTTGCCAGGAGTAGAGGGATGAAGAGTATTTTTTTCATGGCAATGGATGGTTACAGGGTTGAAACGTCGGCGTTGTATTTTTGCCAGGCAGCCGAGAAATCAGTAAAGAGTTGTTCCCAGGAGCGTCCGTCTTTGAGGCGTTCGATACATGTTTCCTTGGGAACTCCTTCCTGGCGCATGCGGAGGAAGTCCTTGAGGTTTTTCCCGTCGCGGTTTCTATCCATGTGCATGAAATATGCGGTGATGAGCAAGGCCCGCGTGCGGTTCAGGCAGATGCATTTTTCATCGTTATTATAGATAGCTTCCGGGGCCGTCATGATTTTCTGGAATCCTTCGGGGAAGCGGTAGGGGCTTTCGAGTTCGCTTTGTTCTCCATGGGATTTGGCGGCTTTGGCAGCAGAGGCTATTTTTTGGATCATTTTTTCCGTGAAATTGGTCAGATCTATATTGCCCGTCTCCAGGATGCCCAATTGATCCAGGTACATGGCGAATCCTTCCGTGAACGGGGTATTGGTCAGTATGGAGGCAGGTTCTATCGTGTGGATCCATTCATGGACGCAGACGGAGTACAGTCCGCTGTGCCGGTTGTTGGAATGGGACGAGGATTTGGTAGAGGACAGACCGAAGAGTTCCCCGTTGATGTAGCAGATGCCGTTGATATTGATGCCGGGGACCTTGGCTCCGGTTTTCTTTTCGAATTCTTCTTGGTTGCCGTAGATGTAGAATGTGTATTTTTCCGGGCAGAGGTTGTTTTGAGCTCCCGGGAAGTGGAGGGGAAAGATTCGTCCGAGAATGTAGGCCGTTTCCATGTCGAAGAAGGTGTTTTCGATAGCCCTGGTGTTGGTGATGGATTTTGTATCGTAGGCGATACGGAAGTGCGGCGTGTCGAGGTAGGTCCATGTGTCGTCTCTGGCGACGACAGTGGGAATCGGTCTGTTTTCCGGAGCTTCGATGATATCGGGCAGGACTTCGTCCCAGTTGCCTTCTTCCGGCAGGAGGCTAGGGACGATATGACCGGGACGCAGGAAGCGTCGCAGAGGCAAGGGGGTATCCAGGGCGTAGCTGCCCCATTCCCGAGGCATGACGTGGAACGGGATGGCCTGGCGCGAGATGATGGGGATTTCCTCCGGTCCCAGGATGCGGTCCGCATTGATGAACCGGGAACCCGTATCGAACAATTCTCCCGTTCCATCGACGAATGGCTCGATCTGAGGCTGCTGTTTCTTCGTAAGGAAAGAAGCAGGGGATTGTGCATTTGCTCTCCCGGTGATTGTCATGAAGGGAACCGTGCAGAGAAGAACCAGAATGGAACCGAAGATTTTCACAATTCCGGATTGTGTGGTAAATGGAATGAACGGTCAAGAATCAAGCCCGGAGATATTGTAAAAAGAGAACGGAAATAATGTTTGTTTCGGAGAAAAGAGCAGAAGCGGGAGGCCTATGTTGACATACAGGAATGCTGGAATAAGATCATTCCGTATGAAATTCACCCGTATCGTTTCAATTTTAGCTCTGGGTTGCATCTGCGTAGGTGTTGCCCGCAGCGATGCCGCCGAAACCAAGGAGCAGAGGGATGCCCGCATGCAGTGGTGGCGCAATGCCAAATTTGGCATGTTTATTCATTATGGGCTTTATTCCGGTTTGGCGGGCCAGCTCGACGGTAAAAAATATGGAGGAGGAGCCGAATGGATTCAGTCGTATTCCGGAACGGATAGCGATCGGTATGCCAAGTTGACGGAACCTCTTTTTAAGCCTCAAAAGGGTTGCGTGAAGCAGTGGGTAGATCTTGCCCGGCAGGCCGGTTGCAAGTATGTCGTCCTGACCAGCAAGCACCATGAAGGTTTTGCTCTGTTCGACTCCAAGTTAACGGACTTCAATAGTAAAAAAGTGGCAGATTTCGATATCGTCCGGGAATACGTGGATGCCTGCAAGGCCGATGGGCTCAAGGCCGGCTTCTACCACTCCGTGATTGACTGGCACCATCCGGATTACGACTGGCGCCAGGCCCAGGGGCTTCCCTACCCCGAGAATAACAAAAAATTGCCGGTTCATGCGAATCCCGATCATTCCAAGTACCAGGACTTCCTTCATGGTCAGGTCGATGAATTGCTTTCCAATTACGGCAAGATTGACATCATGTGGTGGGACTTCAGTTCCAACCAGTTTGACGGCGACAAGGCTTGGCGTGCGACCGAATTGCTCCGGAAGGTTCATGAAAAACAACCGGGTATTATTTGCAATAACCGTCTGTATGCCTCCCATAACACCAATGGGCCACTGGTGGTGACAACGAGCGAAAAAGGAGATTTCACGACTCCTGAACAGCATATCCCGCCGCAAGGAATTGAAGGCGATTGGGAAGTGTGCATGACGCTCAACGGTACCTGGGGTTATGCTGAACATAACCACAATTGGAAATCGAATGATACGCTGATCCGGGGCTTGGCCGATACGGTCAGCAAGGGAGGCAATTTCCTCTTGAACATCGGGCCGCGTGCCGATGGTTCGTTGCCGGACGAGACAATCAGATCGTTCAAGGCTATTGGTGACTGGATGAAGATGAACGGAGAAGCCATTTACGATACAACGGCTAATCCTTTCAAGCGCTCGTTCCCTTGGGGAGTGGTGACACAGAAGGGAGATATCTTGTATTTAATCGTGTACGAAATCCCTGCAAACGGGAAGTTGAACCTGCCTTTCAGTGCCGAGGGGACATTATCGGCTTCCGCCTTGGCGGATGGTAAAAAGGTTCCTGTCAAGAGTTCCGCGACAGGGGTGGAGCTTGATCTCTCGGGAGTAACTCCCGTTCCTTCCGCTACGGTCGTCAAACTCGTGGGACGGGGACATGTCATTGATGCTGTGATGGGGGGTAAAGACGGTTTTGTTTTGGAACCGGATATGGCAGTTCTGGGAGCCGGTCAGCAGCTTGAAACGGCGGGCGGCAAGACTCATGTCGGTTTTTGGACGGATCCGGATGCAGTTCTTTCCTGGAAGTTGAGTGCCGGTAAAGCAGGGAAATACAAGGTAGACATCACCTATGCTTGTGAAGACAAGTCAGCAGGACTGCCGGTGAAGATAACTGTAACGCCGGGGAACTCCTCCCTCGTCTGGAAGGTTGAAGGCTCGGGGACGTGGCAAAATTTCAAATCGGTGTCTCCCGGTATCGTTACTCTTCCGGCAGGGAAATCTACTTTGAGCCTTAAAGCCGACGGCAAACCCGCTCCCGGTGTTGCCAACATCCGTGAAATTACGCTGACTCCCGTCAAGTAAGACTCCTTCTTGCTTGAACAGGATATTTTTGAATGTTCTCGAAAAACGACCTTTTATTCTCAACGTTTTGCTCTTATGACTTATTGACAAATTTCTGAACAAGAGGAAGGGTTCCAATTTCACCGTAGTGGTGTAAAATAACATATTATTCCAATGGCCATTTCCTACACAGAAGAAAAGACATTTATTCAGGCGGATATCCAGGAACTCTTCTTATCCGTGGGGTGGGTTTCCGGGCAATACCCATCCCGTTTGTACAAGGCTTTGATGAACTCATCCACTGTTGTGACGGCATGGGATGGGAATCAGTTGGTGGGTTTGGTACGGCTTCTGGATGACAGCGAAATGGTGGCGTACATGCACTATGTTTTGGTTCGTCCGGATTACCAGGGACAGGGTATTGCCGGCAGGCTGATTGAAATGGTCAAAGAGAAGTACAAGGACTACCTTTACATTGAGATTATGCCGGAAGAAAGCCGGAATGCCGCTTTCTATGAAAGGCACGGTTTCCAGGTCATGGCGGATGGTGTCGCCATGCAGTTGTGTAATTTCGGCAATCGCCAATAAACTGTTTTTCTTTTGCCGATGTTTGTTGACAAAAAAGGGTTGTTCCTGCGAGTGCGGAACAACCCTTTTGAATTATGAAGGTAGGTATGTTACCTTTTAGATACCCAGCTGGAAGCGGGAGAAGGCAACGACTTCAATCGTGTCGCCCAAGGATTTGGCCGTATCTTTGACCAGATTTTCGATGGTGACGTTGGGATCCTTGACGAATCCTTGATTGAGGAGGCAGGACTGGGCGTAAAGAGCCTTAAGTTTACCGGGAAGGATTTTTTCAAGCAGGTGTTCCGGCTTGCCTTCTTCGATGAGCTGTTTCTTGGCGATTTCCTGTTCTTCTTCGATGAAGGAAGGATCCAGATCGGCGGAAGAAAGGCTGCGCGGGGCTGCGGCGGCAATGTGAAGGGTAATATCCTTGATGAGAGTCTGGAAGGTTGCTTCCTTGACTGTTTCGGCTTTGCCCGTAGCGATGCTCAGGAGCACGCCTACTTTGCCTCCCATGTGGATGTAGGAGGTGATGGCTCCGTTGGCGCCTTCCGCCACGCTGAGGCGGGAGAACTTGCGGAGCATCATGTTTTCTCCGATTTCGATGACTTTAGCTTTGATGAAGTCTTCCATCGTGCTGCCGTTGATCGTCACTTTGAGAGCGGAATCCAGATCCTTGGCATCGGAGGCGAGCAGGGTGTCGGCAACCGTGTTGACGAAGTTCTGGAAGTTTTCGTTCTTGGCGACGAAGTCGGTTTCGCAGTTGACTTCGACGAGGATGCCGTCACATCCGCAAGCGCTGATGCGAGCGGCGATGATGCCTTGATTGGCGGCGCGGTCAGCCTTGGCGGCTGCTTTGGCGATGCCTTTTTCACGGAGGTAGAGAACGGCTTCTTCGAGGTCGCCGTTTGTTTCCGCCAGAGCTTTTTTGCAATCCATCATGCCCGCGTTTGTTTTATCGCGGAGTTGTTTGACGAGAGCTGCAGTGATTTCTGCCATAAATGTAGAGGTGTTGTTCCGGTTGAATTAAGCTTGTGCTTCGGCCTTGACTCCTTTGGCTTCGTTAATGGTCTTGACGAGGCTCTGGAGGATGAGGCGGATGGAGCGGACGGCGTCGTCGTTGGCGGGGATCGGGAAGTCGATTCCGTTCGGGTCGGCATTGGTGTCAACCATGGCGACGACGGGGATATTCAGACGATGTGCTTCGCGGATGGCGATGTCTTCATGATCGGCTCCGACGGCAACCATGGCATCGGGCTTGCCTCCCATGTTACGGATACCCTGAAGGTTGCGTTCGAGCTTCTGGCGTTCGCGGTCGAGAGCGGCAAGTTCCTTCTTGGACATGCTCTTGTATTCCGGAGCCTTCTCAATGGTTTCAAGGTAGGCGAGGCGTTCGATGCTCTTGCGGATGGTGGTCATGTTGGTGAGCATGCCGCCCAACCAGCGGTAGTTGACGTAGTATTGTCCGGTAGCTTCAGCAGCTTCGCGGACGGCTTCCTGAGCCTGGCGCTTGCAGCCGACGAAGAGAATCTTGCGGTTGCGTCCGGCGAGGTCGGCGAGGAAAGCGGCGGCCTTGTCGAGGCACTTTTCAGTTTCTTCGAGGTTGATCAGGTGGATGCCAGCTTTGTCCTTCAGGAGGTACTTCTTCATGCTGGGGTGCCACTTGCGGGTTTGGTGTCCGTAGTGAACGCCGGCTTCTACCATCTGGTTGATCAGATCATTAATCATATGTGTATGTTGTTCTTCCTTAAGCAGGGAGACGCTATGTTTGTTGGAGATCCCGCCGCGTTGTTTCCCCGGTCTCCGTTGTTATGATGCGGCGATATGGAATGGGGAAGAGAAGTATACGTCCTGTTTGTTTCTTTGTCAAAGCGTAAATCTCACGCCGGAGATTGAGCATGAAGAAAAATATCTTTACCCGGCTGGTTTTTGTCATCCGGGGCTATTGCAGCACTTTGGCGAGGAGGCGGTCAATGCCTTCTTTGGCGAATTTGGAGTTGGGATAGATGGAACGAGCCTGGAGGTACCAGGCGAGGGCGGAACCGGTTTCGTTCATGTCTTCCAGCCTCCGAGCCTTGTCGAGGGCGGAGGTGAGGTCGCTGACTTTGGGCATGAGATCTTCGATTTTTTTACCGAGTTCGGGATCTTGGGAGAATGTGGGGAGGTCGCGCATGGTTTTGAGTTCTTCCCATGCAGCGTTTTCTTGTCCCATCTTGGTGAATTCGTCTGCTTTGGCGATAGCGGTTTCGATTCTTGTGATATTGGTGATGATTTGCTTGAAGGCGTCTTCGAGTTTTTCATCCCCTTGGACGACAGGGGCGAAACGGTATTGTTCCCGGAAGATCTGCCGGTAGTTTCGTTCGGCCAGGTGACGCTCGAAGTCCTGCTTGGCGACGACGACGTCGCTGGTGGCGACCATGACTTTTTCCAAGTCGTTGAGCTTGGGATTGCGTGGCCAGATTTCCATGGCTTGCTTGACTTCTTCATCCATTGTTTCCTGGTCTTGTTTGACGAGGGCCTGTTTGGCTTTGAAGAGGTGGAGGTCGCTGGCTCGGGTGTAGCCGGCGATGATGGAGCGGGCTTTGGAGGCGTCAAAGTCGGAAGCTTCGGCGCTGATTTCCTTCACAAGGTTGTCTGCTTCTTCATAATCCTTGGCAGCCATGGCACTGTACAGTTTGTAGTCGGAGCGGAGGACTTTGTGTATCTGGCGTTTTTTCTCGCGGGGGAAGGTGGCGATGGGTGGCATGAATTCCCCCAGAAGGAACGCCTCTGAAAGTCTCTTGCCTGCACCGACGAGCTCTTTTTGCTCGACTTGGTAATCAATGGCTTTCATGTGGCGTTCGACATCTCTGACGGCTTCGTTGGCCAAGGCGTCCAGTGTGGCGATGGTGGGTGGCATGCCGAAGTTTTCGCCGAAGATTTTGGATGCGGCAGATCCTTTTTCGATACGGAGCTTGCTGTCTCCATCGGTGAAGATGCGGTTGTAGACGCGCGTGCCGATGATGACGTGCTGGAAGCGTCTTTGGTAGAAGAGCTGGACGAGTGCGGCCTGGTAGAGAACCTTGGCTTCCAACAGAGAGATAGAGGCTTCTCCTTCAAAGCGCTTGCGAAGGGCCGCAAGCTCCGCTTGGCGGGCTTGCAGATGTACGAATTTGGGGTCTGATCTGTTGAAGGCGGCGCTGGCAACTCGGATTTTGATATCTTGCTTGTTGCGTTCAATCGGGTCGGCATCGCCAAGCCTGCTCAGGCGGTTGGCGAGTTGGTCGCTTTCCTTTTCCATGGCTGCGATAGTAGCTCTCTTGGCCTCGCGGCCTTTTCTGGACAGTACCGACGTGAAAATGACTTGGGCGAGGGTATCGCTGATTTTGGCATCTCCGGGATAGTTGGCGGCGCGAGCCAGCAGGCCTACGGTTTTACTGAGTGTCATAGGATCCGTGTTTTTCGGATTCAGAAGTTTCAGTATTTCATCGATGGTCGCGTAGTATTCCTTGGCTTCTTCCGATGAATCCTCCGGTTCATTGAGGTATTTTTCAAAGCGCGCTCCAAGGATGCGGTTGTCTCCGAGGGGGATGGTTTGTCCATTTAAAGTGACGGTTTCATCCTGCGGGTTGACAAAGGGGAGTTCATTGCCCAGCAGAGGATTATCTCCGGATTGTCCCTGTTGCTGCTGTCCGGAAGCCGGGGGCTGTTGTTGTGAGGCCGCTCCTTGTTTGGCGGGAGTAGGCGCCTGGGCAGGAGGCGGAGTATAAACTTGCGCTGGCGACAGGTGGGTGAGGTAAAGACCAAGAACCAGAGCGGGAAGAAGAAGTTGTTTCATGGCTGCAGCGGGGAGGTTATTTGCAGGGGCTCATGGATTCGACGACCAAGACCCCCTTATTGTCTTGAATGTTGGAAACGCGTACTGTGAAGCGGTATTCCTGTTCGCGCTCGATGTTGATCGTTTTTTTATCTTGAGGGACGATGATGGGAATTCTTTTTTCCATGTTTCCGCGTTTGACGAGGAGGGAAATCATTTCTCCCGAATCCCCAGGGAATCGCTCTTCCACTTTTCCTTGGATGGCATACTTGTTGTCGCGCAGGAGGGAACCGCGAGTGAGGTAGTCTTCGAGAGGCAATTCCAGTTCGTTACTCCTTTTGTCCTGACCGGAGCCTCCCGACAGGAGGGAGACTGCGACGATGAGTGCCAGGATGCCGGCGGCAATGGCGATCAGGGTCGAAGGAGAATTGTTCTTTTTGGATGCGCGTCTGGCCATGATGGGGGGATTTCAGTTATCTAGAATGAAGGAATAGAGGCGTCCAGCCAAGCAGATTTTTACCTGATGTCTATGATTTTCACTTGGCTGGAATAGGAAGAAACGGGGTGTCCGGGATCGGTCCGGCTAGTCCCATTGTGAATGTTTGACGCCGACATAGGTGGCGATAATGCCGACCAGGATATGGATGGAGAGGACTCCGTAGCAAAGATTGGCTGGGGACAGTGTCGTGTCGACAACGACTTTGACGGCATTGTACACGTAGGGTTCCAGGCTGGAGATGCTGCCGGACCACGCCCAATAGGCCGAGATGAACGGACGGATGATTTGCTCGAATTGGGTCGGCAGGGCAAGGACGGCTCCGGACAGGGGGAGCTGGAACCCTACCAGATAGATGCTGAGCAGGGAGGACTGGTCGGGAGATTTGGACAGGGCGGAGATACCCAGGCAGGTTGCCGTCATGGCCGCGTTGGCTAACAGGAGGAAAACCATGTGTGTCAGCGTGTCTCCGCGGAATGCCCAGAAATATTCGACAAATCCGAACATCCACAGGGACTGGACGGCTATGAGGCAGACGAGGAAGGCAAGTTTGCTGAGGAGATAGGCCCCGGGCTTCATTCCGGCGTATTTCTCTTTCTCCATGATGGGGCGTTCTCCGGCGATTTCCCGGGCGGCATTGTTGGATCCCATGAGACCGAGGAGGATGACTTCGAACATGATGATCCCGGAAACGGCGGAACCGACTTTGACCTGATTCTGTTCGATGGCGACTTTTTGCTGGATTTCAGTGATGATGTTCTGATCCCTCTGGGCGCTGTATTTATTGATGGGGTCCTGTCCCTTGGAGGAGAAGAGAGCGACCATGAGAGGGAAGAGGATGATCATGGCGAGCTGGAGGGTCAGCTGCGTTCTGTCGCGGAAGAAGATTTTCCAGCGTCTGCCCAGCAGGGTGAGAAACTGGCTGATGAGACCCGGGGAATCCACTTCATTTTCATCCTCATTATCGGACAATTCGCTTGTGTCGGTATCGGGATCGTTTGGATCGCGGATGGGGGTAGTGGGTGTCTTGTTTTCTTCGATGATCCCGCTATTGTTATCCTGGATGAGAATTTCTCCGACAGCGACTTTTTTGATGCGTTCCTTTTCCGTTTTCTCGTAATAGGAATCTTTGTGCTTGTTCCAGGATTTGCCCCATTTTTCACCGGATTGGACGGCTAGTTTCCGGTAGACGGCCACCGGGTTTGTGACGCCGAAGTAGTGGGCGAGTCCGCGAGGCGATCCGTGGTAGGCGACATTGCCCTGGTGGAGGACGAGGACGGAGTCATAATCGTTAAGGTTGGCGAGGCTGTGCGTGACGGAGATGACGATTCTGCCTTGTTTGTGGGCAATGTCGCGCAGGAGGGCGACGATTTCCTGTTCCGACTGGGGGTCCAGACCGGAGGTGACTTCGTCGCAAAGCAGGAGCTGGGGTTGGGAGACGAGCTCCATGGCCAGGGCAAGGCGCCGCTTCTGTCCGCCGGAGAGGATTTTAACGCGCCGGTCTGCGATGGAAGAGAGACCGGTTTCCTCCAGAACGGTGTCGATCCGTTCGTCCATGTCTTCAAGATGGGGAAACTTAACGCGGAGGCGTGCGGCGCTTTCGATGTTTTCATCGACGGTGAGCTGGTCGTAGGCAATGCTGAATTGAGGAACGTAACCGATTTCCGATGGATCGAAGTCTTCTTCGGATAAGTCGCGGTCTTTCCAGAAAAACGACCCGTCCGTTTCCAAATTCATGCCGGCGATTGTTTTTAAGAGGGTCGTTTTACCACAACCCGACGTACCGACGATTGCCATAAAATGCCCGGCTGGAATTTCAAAATTGATTTTATTCAGAAGAACCAGAGGTTCTCCGTGGGAATCAACCTCAAATGAAATATCTTGTGCTTTGAGCATAATCGATGAAGGAAAAGGTGGCAATATGCTTGCAGAATGTAACGCCTGAAATGAGGGGAAGTCGAGACTAATTGCGTGAATCAGATTGACGGCATGTATTTCTTTAAACTTTCCATAAACACTCTTGAGCCGGGAGGATTTGTATTGTAAGGATATGGGCATGAGCAGGCCGGGTCGTAGAAGCAGGCGATATTCATCGCGTGGAAGGTCGTGGAAGAGAATCTTTCTCGTTTCATGTATCTCTTTTGGAGGTATATTGATTCTTTTCCTCGTAGGGGCCTATTTCTGGATCGGTTCCTATCTGGGCAGCGACGACTTTCGTCACAAAATGGAACAACAGGCAGCCAAAGCTCTCAAGGCTGAAAGTGTAGAGATCACTCCTCTCAATTGGGGCGGGGCCAGTGTCGGAACGGATTCATTCATTGTACAAGGTGCTGGCACCATGGAAAAACTGGAGGTATCCCGCCTGGATGCCGTCGTGGACCGGGCTTCGTTATTAGACCGCCATTTCAGAATCAAGCAGATTACGGCCGATTCCATTTCCATAGCTTTGGCTACCCGGGAAAAGGGAACCTCGGCATCTCCTGCCGTTTCCGAACCTATCCCCGTTGCCGTTGTTTCTGATGAAACTCTGCCGGAGGAACCCGTTTCTTCCGGCGATGGCAAACCGGAAAAAAAGAAGGGGAACTGGTTGAAGGAGTACCTCTTGCCGTTGAAGTACTCCGTGGAGGATGCTTCGATTCGTGATTTGAATTTTACCTACGTGGATGGGGAGCGTACCTATGCCTTGAGCCATGCCGTTGTCCAGATATCCCCGGAACTTGGGAATGACGAATACAGGGTTTCTCTGGAACGGGCCAGGATCGAACTCCCATTTTCTTTTCTAAGGAAAGGAACGTTGGAAAAGGCAATTGCACGGTACAGGCCGGACCGGGTTTCGGTGGCGGACTGCCGCATTTTGCTGGATAAGCGGGGGATGATCAATGCCGAGGGAGAGTGGGAGAAGTTCGATTCCCGCTGGTGGGCCAGTGCCGTAGCCCGCGACATTGATTGCGGATTGCTGCTGGATGAAGACTGGGTCAAGAAACTGGAGGGAACCATCCAGGCAACGGCCCGTGCGCAGGGTGACCGTACCGGACTGTTGGAAGTTTCAGGAGAAATGAATGTGGATAAAGCTGTGCTGACGGCTTTGCCCGTATTGGATACGTTGAACGCGTTTACGTTTTCCACCAAATTCAAACGAATTAATTTTGACAAGGTTTCGACGAATTTTAAATATGCCCGGAATGCTTGGCGGTTTACGGATATGGTATTGGTCAGCGATGGGTTGGGGCAAGTGGAAGGCTGGGTTGAAATTGGTGCGGACAAGCAATTGTCCGGTCAATTGAAGATCGGGATTCTGCCGGGATTGCTTGCCATGATCCCCGGAGCTGAGGAAAAAGTGTTTACTCCGGATAATAACGGAGGAAAACTCGGATATCTCTGGGCCAATATGAACCTCAGCGGTACTCTGGATAGTCCCCGGGAGGATTTGAGCGCCCGTCTCATTGCTGCTGCCAAGGATCGGATATTGGGTAGCGGCGGAGTGAAGACCGTTGCCAATCTCCTGCTTGGAAGTGCGGAAAAAGTACTTCATCCAGACAAACCAGAAAAAGATGACCAAAAGGATGCCGGCAAGGAAGATGAAGGGAAGGAGTCTTCCCAAAGGAAGAAACGTTCCATTCAGGCGGAGTTGCTTCGCGAGGCCGGTAATGCTGCCGGGCAGTTGTTTGGCCTGTAATCTCCCTTTTCGCGCTTGATCCGGATTTCCAATCTCTTATGAAACAGTCCGCTTATCCGTCCAATTTTATCAAGACATTCTGCGTTATTGTCGATCGTTTTGCCGAGACAGCTTTTCGAGCTACATTTCCCAATGGGAAGCAGACAATTGCATTTGTCGAATTGAAGAATGCACCTTTGCGCGATGTCTTGAAACCCGGCGACCGTGTTCAGGTGACGGTGTGTCCGTCGGATTTCAATCGAGCTAGGATTGATTCGCTGTGCGACGGAGACAATCTCTCCGTTTGAGGGACAAACGACGGCTCAGCACTCCGTCCGCCCTTGAAGGGCTTTCATCAGCGTCAGGGCATCCGCATGGACGAGACCGGAGCCTGCGGGCAATCCCTGGGCCAGGCGCGAGACACGGCAACCTTTGGCTTTCAGGATACCGGTGAGGTAAGTTGCCGTAGCTTCTCCTTCGACATCGGAACCGGTTGCGAGGATAATCTCGCAGTCTCCTTCCCGTTCAACCCGGGAGATCAGGGATTCAATATTTAAATCTTCCGGGCCGACATCGTCCAGAGGGGAAAGTTTGCCTCCCAGACAGTGGTAAACTCCCTGAAAAGCGCTGCTGCGTTCGATTGGCAGGATGTCCGTTGCCTGTTCGACGACGCAAAAAAGTTTATGATCCCGCATCGGATCCTCGCAGGCAGGGCAGAGTCCCTCGCCTTGGGTAAAGAATCCGCATTCGGGACAGTGTTGGACGGCATCCATGGTTTCAAGAATGCTTTTAGCCAGCGAGGCAGCTTCTTCCCTGTGGTTCTGAAGCATCCAGAGGGCCATGCGTTCCGCCCCCCTGGTTCCTATGCTGGGCAGGGATTTGAGATGCAGGACAAGTTCCAGGACGGCCGGCGGGTAATCCAGAGCATTCATGGAGAAAAGATCGGGGGATCGTCGTTATCGGGATACTATGCTCCGAGCATCTTGATGGCGTTGCAGGATAGCAGCTGTCACGGATGCTCCCAGCCCGGAGACGACCAGGGATAGCAGAATGCCACCCGGACTCAGGAATACGTTCCACAACGCACAGACCGGAGTACACAGGGAAACCAGAACGGTGGCTGCCGCCAGTATCAACAGGCGCATGCCCAACCCGCGAATCCCTAAAAGGGAATGGGTGAAAAACAGAGTAACGGACAGGCTGATGAGGAAGATTGAAAGAGGAGGAACCGTTGCCGCCGAATCGCTTAACAGGAAGGGCGGTGCGGATAGGACTCCCCGGATATGGGCACTCCAATTGGCCAGCCAGCCGATTGAATAGGCAATGACCATGGCGGCCGTGCCGAGAATGCTCCAGACGGCCACCCATAAGATATATTCGTGCAGGATGGTTTTATCCCGGTAGGAGGGATGCTGGGATGAAGCAGTGGAGTCCATGGTTAGTAAGAGGAAGGGGTGAAAGCAATGGGGCACCCCGTCTAGGTAGTACGGAATGCCCCATTGAAAAGATAGTTTCGCGGGGGGCTTTATTCGAAGCGCTTTACAACGACGGTGGAATTGTGCCCGCCGAAGCCGAATGAGTTACTCAGGGCGGCATTGATTCTGACATGGCGAGCCTTGTTGGCGACATAGTCGAGGTCGCAATCCGGATCCTGATTGATGATGTTGATCGTCGGAGGAACGATATCGTCTTGCATGGCCATGAGGCAAGCTGCCAATTCCACTCCACCGGCAGCTCCGAGGAGGTGGCCTGTCATGGACTTCGTGGAGCTGACAAGGAGGCCGTTTTTGGCATGGTCGCCGAAGACGGCTTTGAGCGCCTTCGTTTCGCAAACGTCTCCGACAGGAGTCGAAGTGCCGTGGGCGTTGACATAATCAATGTCTTCCGGCTTCATTCCGGCGTGTTCGAGGGCCATCTGCATACAGCGTGCGGCACCTTCGCCTTCGGGCAGGGGGGCTGTCAGGTGGTAGGCATCGGCACTGATGCCGTAGCCGACGAGCTCTCCATAGATATGAGCTCCGCGTTTTGTAGCGTGTTCCAGCGTTTCGAGAATCACGACACCGGCGCCTTCGCCCATGACGAAGCCGTCGCGGTCTACGTCGAACGGACGGGAGGCGGTAGCCGGATCGTCATTGCGCGTGCTGAGAGCCTTCATGTTGGAGAATCCGGCGAGGCCGGTGGGAAGAATGGTAGCTTCCGAACCGCCGGTAACCATGACGTCGGCATCCCCGAACTTCATGATGCGCCATGCTTCTCCAATATTGTGGTTAGAGGTAGCACAAGCCGTTACGATGCACATGTTGGGGCCGGCAAAGCCGTGTTCCATAGCAACAATGCCGGAAGAAATGTTGCTGATCATGTAGGGGATCATGAACGGGGAAACGCGATTCGGGCCACGTTCGAGAAGAGTCTTGTGCTGGGCTTCCAGCGTGCCGAGGCCGCCGATGCCGCTGCCGATCATGACGCCGATACGGGTCTTGTCTTCGTTTTCCACATCAAGACCGGAGTCTTCAATGGCCATTTTAGCTGCGGCGACGGCAAAGTGTGTGAAACGGTCAACGCGGCGTGATTCCTTCGGATTTTTGAAGAAGGGAGCAGGATCGAAATCCTTCACTTCACCGGCGATTTTTGCCTGGTAGTCAGTGGTGTCCATTGACTTGATCAGGTCAATGCCGCTACGGCCGGCCTTGAGGCCCTCCCAGGTCGTCTTGAGATCATTGCCCAGAGGGCTGATGACGCCAATGCCTGTAATTACGATTCTGCGATCGGTCATAGTGATGTGTTTGTTGCTTGAGTGCTTGCATCAAACGGTATCGTTTGAAGTTGAAAAGTCAAGTCAATCCCCTGAAGGGCTGGGGACGGCAGATTTCTGCGGAGACGCCTTGTCTTCTTCTTGTTCTTCCCCTATTTCGTCCACGAGTTTCTGATATCGTTTCTCACATCCGGTATTCGGGTATTTGGAAAGAACTGATAGTTTGTAGTAATTCAGAGCTTTACGAAGGTCTACCGGGGTTCCTGTCCCTTGTTCGTAGATTCTGCCCAGAACGTAGAGATAGGGGCCATCGTCCGGGGATCCGGAGAATTTGTGGTACATGGAATTTGCCAGTTGAAAGGCTTCCTGTTCGTCGCGCCCCGGGAATTCCGGGTGGTCGAGAACGAGGCTGATGAGTTGGAGTTTGACGCTGTTTTCGAACTGTGTCGCGCCATTGACAACCAGACCAAACCTGAAGAGAAGATCTTTATTGTCGTCGCAGTAAACTGTCCAGTTCGGATAGTAAATGGCTTCTGAAAGTGCTCGTTTCAGGAGGAGGTAGGCCTTGCCCGGATTTTTCGGCACTCCGATCCCCTAGGAATAAATGCGGGCAAAAGCATAAAGTGCTGGCAGGTGGCCGTCACGGTAACAGGTATCGCACCACTCTTCCAGTTCGTGAAGAGTTGATGGATCGGCAGAACGGAAAGTTTTTTCGAATTCCGAAACAGCGTAACCAAGATCAGCGTAACCAAGATTATAGGTGAACTGATCTTCAGGTCGCTCAATGACAGATTTTTGTTGCTCACTCATGCATTGTTGAACGATTCGTTCCCACGATGCCGGGGGATAGTAAGATCGAATGATCAATTGATACAGGGAGGGCCATGCTTCGTGGGTCGATACGTAATCGATAAATGGGGTGTACCCGGTTTCCAAAAGACGGTGTGTGAAGGCAAATATATTTTCCCATTCTTCTTGTGAGAAGTAATCTTTGGTTTCGATGCCGAAACGGAGCCAAAGGTACATACAGGTTAAGTCTCCTTGACGGGCTGCCTGGTAGGCATATTGGGAGGCTTCACTGTAATATGCCCACTCTGTACTGTCTTCCGGTGTGTATATTCCCAATCTTACAAGACCGGTTGCCAGAGAATAACTGATATTCCTGCAACCAGGAATTCTACCGATAGCGTTTGCCGCGGCCGTATGGACTTCCCTGATAGCGTTGTCCTTTCTGAATGGAACCTGCTCAAACATCTCAAGGATCATTCGTACCAGATGTCGTTGTGCTTGTAGATCTCCCTTTTTTGAGAGAGAAAGAAGATGATTGTAGATATCTCTTTTGAGTACATCTTTATCCTGTTCAGGGATAATACATTCCAGGACAGCGAAATCTTCGTAATTTCCCTGTAACAATTCCTGATGGAATTCCTGGTATCCTGGCATGGATTCCAATCCGTGGAAAATGGGAACCTTGGGCGTCTGAAAGGGGGTACTTGTTGCATAATAGGCCTTTCGGTCATATGCGGCGGCAGTGTCCCTCATGGTTTCCAGATAACGAAGAAGAAAGGGGGCTGTTCGGGAGCCATATTGAGCGGCTTGCATCAGGTGTTGCCGGGCGTTTTGAAAACCCATCCAGGAATTGAGGGCTGGATTTCTGTACTCGTTTTGAGCTGATATTCTCAATAAATAGGTGAGTGGGGCAGTTGTATCACCCTGTTTGATCTGCTCTTTCAGTTGAACGGAAGAGAGTCCTTCCTGAGGAAGTTCCTGTTCATTTCCCTGTTTGTTGACGACAAAACTGCATGAGGGCGCCAATTGATTTCTCAATTGGAACTGTTGTTGTTGAAGAGCCTTGTCTATTTTTATGCTCTGCTTGACAACATGCTGCGCTTGTTCGTAACGGCGGATCTTTAATCCTGAAAATAGTTTGAGACCTGAAGTATCAGGTTTGATAATACCTTCGTTATCATATGATTCGATGCAAAGAGGATGCATGAGGCCCCGCCGCTGGTTCCAGAGCTGTCGCTGTTGTTCGGAGTAGCTATCGCCGTATTCCGGCCAGAAATACCAAGTGCCCAGGGTAGCTAGGAGGATGGCAATGAGGATGAACGATAGCTTTTTCATGAATAAATCCGGTATCTCTTTGATAGGCGAGGAAGTCAAGGCGATACGGGAGAAAATGGGAAACGGCGAATTCCATGCAGGAATTCGCCGTGGGGTGAGAAGTATTCCGAGATTGAATCAGAAGGTGATTTCTGCCTGTTGCTTGCGGCCCAGCTTCAGATCGGGGATGAGAATAAAATCGTTGGTGAGAGTGCCCACTTCTGTCAGAGGCTGCTTTTTCCCGTCGATGGTGATGTCCGCTTTTTTAACCTGGAGGCGTTTGGGAAACCAAACGGCGAAGCGGCCGTTGTAATCCGCATTGGCGGTGACGGTCAGTCCTTTAGCCGGATCTTCCGCGTCATTCCAGGTAACGGACCAGGGGGATTTGGTGTGAGATTCGTCCAGCCGCGCCACCCAGACGGGATCTCCGTAGAAGGCCACGACGTCACGATCATGAACGAGTCCCATTTGTTCTTGTCCGAGGCCGCAGTTGGCTTTGGTCATGGCTTCCATGAAGCCGGGGTCTTCCTCTTTAATGGCGTTGATGGAGGATGCGTTGAAATCGACATTGATTAAGGCCGGATATTTACGCAGGGTTTCATCCAGGATGAACTGGTTGTTCAGGTACCACGCTTCGGAGAAGGAGCTTTTATCATGGTTGTTGAAAATCAGGGACAGGGTGCCCCAGCCGCCTTTGCCGTACCAGGAAGGAACTGTGTAGCCGACGAGCTGGTTGCAGCCGTACCCGCTCAGAGCCGTGACGGCCATTGAGTTGCGAGTCTTTTTAGTATCGCCGAAGAGGCAGTTGCCGGCTGCAATCCATACCTTGGGTGTGGCATCATGGGCGAGAACGGGCGGTTTTTGCTGCTGGATGTAAGAGGCGAGCTCTTCTTCCTTGCCGTCGAAAAGGACTCCTTTGAGGAAAGAGGCATATTCTTTCTTCTGGTTGATGCCCATCAGGTGGAATTTATTGTCGTAGGAAACGATCAATCCCTTTCCGAAGGGCATTTCCAGATTGTACTGGGTGGCGTGGGAGGAGGTGACGACGAGTTCCGGATGGGACTTTTCCCAGAATTCGGCGAACTTGGGAACGACTCCCTTGTCGCTTTCCGGAAAGGGTTGTACTTTTGCTTCCTGGTGTCCGTGCTGTTCTACGAATTCGTAGGGACCCCAGTCGGTGATGCACATGCTGTCGGTGAAGCGGGAAGCATCGACATTGGTCGTACCTTGGGCACGAGTGATCGTCAGAGGTTCGCTTGCTTTGGCGATACGCATGGCATCGTCCGGGGTAAAGCCGGTAATGATGCCCCAAATGCAGTCGCCGTAGGGATCGTCGTCAATTTTGCGGGTAAGGCGGTGAAGTTTGTTGACGAGGTTGCGGTCGATTTGTTCGGGAGGGGCGACGAGAGCCATGTAACGGACCTCTTCTTTCTTCAAGGCTGGCAGGGCTGAGTCAGGCGTTCCTTTATAGGTGAGGATTTTGGCATTGTGTTTGGCCTTCAGGGCTTCGGCGACAGCCATCCATTCTGGCATCGCCTTCGTCTCTTCGGAGACGAGGACGATGTACGGGGAATTATTTCCTGTTTTTTTTACCACTTGTTTTGCCGGGCGAGCCAGGACAGAAATGGCTGCGGACGGAGCTACGGCTTGATCACTTTTTTTTTTCTCGCCGTCTCCGGTTTTGGCAGGTTCCTGAATGTCGGGGATGATGTTGATGGAGATTTCGCGGCCGGGTTTGAAGATTTCCTTGGCGAGTTTGTTCATATCATCCACCGTGATGGCCTTGTACCCCTTGAGGGCGTCTACGGCGCGGTCGACGCTTTCCGGTTTGGACTGGGACTTGGAAATGGCAGACAGCCAGAACCCATTGTCGCGCAAGGCACGTTCCACTCGGTTGATTAGAGGCTTCAAGGCTCGGCTGAATTCGTCTTCAGTGATAGTTCCCTTGGCGAGATCTCCGGTAATTTCCATGACGGCCTTGGCCACTTTATCCTTATTGGCAAGGACGCCGGGGGCGACGGACATCATGTACCCGTTGTCCGGATAGGTGAGACTGGCTTCATCAAGGACGAAGGGTGAATAGGCTTCTCCCATTTTTTCACGAATACCTTTGAAGAGGCGTTCCCGCAGGATGTCCTTCATCAACTTCAATTCACGTGCTTTCTGGGCATCCTTGCCGTCGCTCGTCGGCCAGACGGTGCAGACGAGAGTCCGGTCAATTGAACTTGGATAGGAGATGTCCTTGGCACTGCCGGAATCTGCAAAGGAGACTTTGAGGGAATCCTGGTTCAGAGCTGCGGGGGCATCCTGCCTTTTTGGAAGAGCTCCGATGGTGCGTTCCAGAATGGGGATGACGTCATCTGGCTTGAAATCTCCGACGAGCGATACCTCCATATAGTTGTTTTTCAGGGCGGGATCAATCCAGTTTTTGACGTCTGCGGTTGTCAGTTTTTCCAATTCCCGGCGTTCCGGGAAATGGAATTTGCCGTTATTGTTATAGAGGAATTCCATGCCTTCTTTCTGGAGGAGGCCTTCGGGCTTTTTGCCCAGCATGTCATAGAGCAGGGGGATAGATCGGCGGAAGGTGATTTCGGCTTCCGGACGGTACCCGGAGTGCATGAGTTGAGCGGCAATGAGCTTTAGTTCCAGCTCAAGATCCTTGGGAGTTGTTTCTCCGCTGACGTTGAATCGTTCATCGCTGATGGAGAAACCGGATTTCACGGCATGGCCGGCCATGAGTCGTGCCAGGTCATCAATGGAGTGAGCTTCCAGACCTCCGTTATTGACGATGACGGGGGCAAGGATGGAGAGAGCTTCGCTTCCCTTGGGCATGGTGACGGAACCGCCGTCGATTTCAGCCTGGACGCGGATAATGTCCTTGTCGAATTCCGTGGGTTTGAGGTTGACCCGGATGCCGTTGGAAAGAACGATCTGGCGGGCTCCCGTCCTGGGGTCTTCCTTGCTGGATACGACTTTACCGGGTTCTCCGATATGGTCGTAGGCAAAGGGGGTACGGGCTTCTTCCGCCCGGGCTTCTACCGGGACGGACGAGGAGGCTTCAAAGGCCTTGACGATGTCCTTGTCTCCATTCGGGTTGGCTTCCTTGCCGGAGACCGTGATCTTGATGTTTTTCAAGTCGAGGATCTTTTGGAGGGCTTTCTGGCAGTTTTCCGGTGTGATAGCCTTGTCTGCAATGGCCTTTTGGAGGACTCGCATGTCTTCGCGGGGATCGGTGAAAACTTCCTGCTGGGCGATGCTTTGAGCAATGCTGCCGCTCAGGTCTGCCGATTTGTTTGTTTCCCAGGATTGAACGGCGACTTGGGCGTCGTTGACCATATCCTTGATGATATCTTCAACTTCATTCTTAGAGAAGCCGTACTGCTGGGCGCGGCGGAGTTCCTGTTCGAGGACGGAAAGGGTTTGTCTCCATTTGTCGGGCGTTGTGTTGGCTGTCAATGTGGAGAGATCCGCAAGCTGGAACATGGTGTCCTTGCCCATGCCGGCTTTGATGAAGGGGCAGTCTTCTTTCTTCGTCAGTTCGGCAAGGCGGCGGTTAAGCATGGCCATGGCGGCGTCATCCGTGAGATCCTTGATACGTTTTTCGACCGTATCCGCTTCCGTTGCATGTGCCTTGGCGTTTACGAGGGAGACTTCCGTACCGGAAGCGTCCTTGTTGGAAATCCATTTAGCGGCGACACCCTTGTAGGGTTTGATGCTTCCCCAGTCTCCCTTGGCAGGACCTTCCGGAGTTTTTGTCATGGAAGAGAAGTATTTTTCCACCCACTCCTTGCCTTGTTCGGGAGTGATGTCTCCGACGATGACAAGCTGCATGTTATCCGGAGTGTAGTGGGTCTTGTAGTAGTCAAGGAAGAGAGAGCGAGGTCCCTTGTTGATGAAATCCAGCGTGCCGATCGGCATGCGTTCTGCAACAATGGTACCGTCGAGGAGGAATCCGAGGGCTTCCTGCATCATGCGCTGCTGGGCGGAGTCGCGGACGCGGTATTCGCTGGTAATGATGCCGCGCTCGGAGTTGATGGCGCTTTCGTCCAGATGGGCTCCGTCGGCGAAGTCGCGCAGAATGGTGAAGGCGAGATCGACCGTGTCGGGCTTGAGGCTGGGCAATTCCAGCATGTAAACTGTTTCGTCGAAGGATGTGTAGGCATTGGCATCGCCTCCCAGACCGAGTCCGTGGCGCTGCATGACTTCCATGATTTCCCCGCGTTTGAAGTGGTTGCTTCCGTTGAACACCATGTGTTCCAGGAAGTGGGAGATCCCCCGGTTTTCTTCGACTTCATTCAGGGATCCCGTGTTGACGCGGAGCTTGAGACTCATGCGACCCTTGGGCTCCAGATTGGGTCGGATGAAATATTCCAATCCGTTCGGCAGGACGCCGGAGACGATTCTGGGATCCTGTTGGAGGGTATTGGTTTCGTTTGCCTGCTTGAGTGCCGTTGCTTCCGTGGCGGAAGCATCTGCATGTTGTTCATCGGCGTGGAGTGCTCCCGTGCTAACGAGGGATACGGCCGCCACAAGGATTGGAGTTACAGGAAGGTATCTCATGAGTTATTGTCGGTAACCTAACGACTCCCGGCTTGGCAAGTCAAGGAGGCAGACTGCAATCGGGAGAAAAGTAGGACATCGAATGTGTCAATTTTTGGAAGGAATGGACTAAAATGCAAAATATATATTGCAAAATGGAATATTTATATTACATTGTCAGAGTATGAAAAAAGTAACGGCTACAGACGAACGTCTTGTCAAATTGTCTCATCAGCTGTTGGCAAGGTGGTATCCTTTGATGCTCGCGATGATCATTCTCGGCGGAGTCGTCAAATTCCTGTTCATTTCCCGTGAGGTAAACATTTACTATTTGGAATTGGTATCCCTGTTGTCGGTTGTGTACCTTTTGGTGCACTATGTGAGGAACAGAGCTGTTTTTACGGAAAAGTCCGACGAGTGCATGGTACAGTTGCGGCAGACGTATCTCAGCAGGGCGTTTATGTTTTGTTTCTGGGTCTATGTATTAGGGAATCTTTACTATTTATTCCTCCATGATACAGCGGTCCAGCTGGTCAATCTGCTCGTCTGGTTCATACCATGTTCGATCTTGACCCTTCTTCTGGTCAAGAAGGGATTACTGTTGATGTCTCCCGATCGAAAGCTTGTTGCCCGTTCAGGGAAAGACAGGTTCAGGGAATTAAAGAAGAGAGCGGTTGTTTTTTCGGTCGTGATGACCTGCTTCATGCTATGGGGAATGCCGTAT
This sequence comes from Akkermansia sp. N21169, assembly GCF_029854675.1. Classification (NCBI taxonomy): domain Bacteria; kingdom Pseudomonadati; phylum Verrucomicrobiota; class Verrucomicrobiia; order Verrucomicrobiales; family Akkermansiaceae; genus Akkermansia; species Akkermansia sp. N21169. The sequence goes on from NZ_JARWNC010000039.1 coordinate 150,861, forward strand.
TGCCTGGGTGTACCTTTCGAGTGGGGCTGGAATGCGTATTGCAGGATGGCTTTGGGAGTGGTGTGTGGCATAGGTTGGTATTATGGGATGAAATTCTCTATTCTTCAGGCGGAGAAAAGAGCCGAACAGGCATTGGAGAACAAAGATGACGAAGGAAAATAAACCCGTCCATCCATCGCGGGGTCTGCGCCTGAAGCTGGCCAGAGTCGCCCGGGGGATGTCTCAGGAAGAACTGGCCGCGGCAGTCGGCGTCGTTCGGCAGACGATTGGGTTGATTGAGCTGGACAAATACAATCCGACGCTGAATCTTTGCCTTTCTATCTGTCATGTCCTGGGCAAGACGCTGGACGAGTTGTTCTGGGACGAGGAATAATTCCCTTTCCAGGATCCCCGAAAATGTGGTACCCGTTGCCGGCTTGGGATTGCTGTGGTGCTTTACTCCAAACATTTCCCCTTGATGGAGGCATGTAACGAAACAGCCCGCCCCGAATGATCGGAAGCGGGCTGTCTGCTTGAGGGGATATGTTAGAACTGGTTCAGGCCAGCCCGTGGTATTCTTGGAGGGTTTGTACGTCCGCGCTTTTGTTGCGGATGCCGTCCATGGCTCCGACGCATGCCTTGGCTGATGCCATATTCGTGCAGTAGGACGTCTTGGTGGAGACGGCCGAAGCGCGGATGAGGACGTCGTCCTTACGGGCGTCATGATTGCCGGGCGTGTTGATGATGAAGGCGATTTCGCCATTCTTGATCTTGTCTACAATATTCGGGCGTTTGCCTTCGTTGACTTTGTAGGCGCGTTCGCATTCGATGTCGTGCTGGAGGAGGTGGATCATTGTGCCGCGCGTGGCGCAGAGCTCGAAGCCGAGCTTCGCAAGCGTCCGGGCCAGGGGGACGACGCTTTCTTTATCCCGGTCACTGACGGAAATGAATACCATGCCTTTTTCCGGAAGGGGATTGAAGGCGCTGATCTGCGACTTGGCGAAAGCAATGTCGGGATCCGGGTCGATGCCCATGACTTCGCCGGTGGAGTGCATTTCCGGGCCGAGGACGACGTCGATGCCGGGGAAGCGATTCCATGGGAAGACGGCTTCCTTGATGGAGTAATAGTCCGGGATGATTTCCTTCGTGAACCCGAGTTCGGCGAGAGTCTTGCCGGCCATGACCTTGGCTGCCAGTTTGGCGAGGGGTTTTCCAATCGTTTTGGAGGCGAAAGGAACCGTACGGGAAGCACGGGGATTGACTTCGATGATGTAAAGCTGTTCTTCCTTGACGGCAAACTGGATGTTCATCAGGCCCTTCACTTCCAGTTCACGTGCAAGTTCCTTCGCGGCGCGCATGATTTCCTTGTGCATGCGCATGGAGATACCGGCTGCTGGGATCATGCAGGCGGAGTCTCCCGAGTGGATTCCGGCAGGTTCGACGTGTTGCATGATAGCCCCGACGACGGAGATTTGGCCGTCGGAGATAACGTCGACGTCGATTTCCACGGCATTTTCGAGGAAGCGGTCCACAAGGATGGGGCGTTCCGGAGAGGCGTCGACGGCTTCCCGCATGTAACGGGTCAATTCTTCGTCGTCATAGACGATCATCATGGCTCGTCCGCCAAGGACGAAAGAGGGGCGGACTAGGACGGGATAACCGATGCGGTTGGCAACGTCCAGGGCCTCCTCGGGAGAGGTGGCCGTCCCGGCCTCGGCCTGTTTGAGACCGAGCTTGTCCAGCAGGGCTGAGAAGTATTTGCGGTCTTCTGCCAGCTCGATGGACTTCGGACTGGTTCCGATAATAGGCACGCCGTGGCGTTCCAGTTCAGCGGCGAGGTTCAGGGGGGTCTGACCTCCGAACTGGACGATGACGCCGTCGGGTTTTTCCTGGTCGCAAATATTGAGAACGTCTTCCAGCGTCAACGGTTCGAAGTAGAGCTTGTCGGACGTATCGTAGTCGGTGGAGACGGTTTCGGGGTTGGAGTTGACCATGATGGTCTCGTAGCCGAGTTCCTTCAGGGCGAAGGAAGCATGGACGCAGCAGTAGTCGAACTCAATACCCTGACCGATACGGTTGGGACCGCCGCCGAGGATCATGATTTTCTTCTTGTCGGACGGGCGGGCTTCGTTTTCATCTCCATAGCAAGAATAGTAGTACGGAGTGTAGGCTTCGAATTCGGCAGCGCAGGTGTCGACGAGGCGGTAAGTCGGGACAATGCCGCGCTTCTTGCGTTCGTCGCGGACGTTGTCTTCCGATTCTCCGCGGGCCAGGGCGATCTGGCGGTCGGAGAATCCGAGTTTCTTCGCTTTTTCGAGGGGGATATCGGAGAGGCGTTCGCCGGAGATGGCCAAATCTTCGAGCTGGGCGAGGAACCAGGGATCGATTTGGGTGATGTCGTGGATTTCTTCGGCGGTGAATCCGTGGGCAAAAGCCGTCTGGAGCCAGAAGATGCGTTCGGCGTTCGGAACTGCCAGCTTGCGGGATATTTCGTCGGTGGAGGGATTTTTCGGCATTTTGCTGTCGAAACCGAATCCCCAGCGTCCGGTTTCCAGCGAACGGAGCGCCTTCTGGAGGGATTCCTTGAAGGTGCGGCCAATGGCCATGGCTTCGCCGACGGACTTCATGGAGGTGGTCAGAGTCGGGTCGGCATCCTTGAATTTCTCGAAGGTAAAGCGCGGGACTTTGGTCACGACATAGTCGATGGAGGGTTCGAACGAGGCAGGGGTTTCCCGGGTGATGTCGTTGCGCAATTCGTCGAGGGTATAGCCGACGGCGAGTTTGGCGGCGAATTTGGCAATCGGGAAGCCGGTGGCTTTCGAGGCAAGAGCCGATGAGCGGGACACGCGCGGATTCATTTCGATGACGATCATGCGGCCCGTTTTGGGATCGGTGGCGAATTGGATGTTGGATCCTCCCGTTTCGACACCGATTTCGCGGATGACGGCGAAAGAGGCGTCGCGCATGACTTGGTACTCGCGGTCCGTGAGTGTCTGGATGGGAGCGACGGTGATGGAGTCGCCGGTATGGACGCCCATGGGGTCGAGGTTTTCAATAGAGCAGATAACGACGCAGTTGTCGGCACGGTCGCGCATGACTTCCATTTCGAATTCCTTCCATCCGAGCAGGGATTCCTCAATCAGGATTTCCGTTGTCGGTGAGAGATCAAGGCCCCGTGCCGCGATTTCTTCGAATTCCGTTTTGTTGTAAGCGATGCCGCCGCCTGTGCCGCCAAGGGTGAAGGCGGGGCGGATGATGAGCGGGAAGGTACCGATCTCAGCGGCGATGTCGCGAGATTCCACCATGTTGTGAGCGACTCCGGACTTGGGAACGTCCAGACCTATTTTGATCATGGCTTCCTTGAATCTCAGACGGTCTTCGCCCTTGTCGATAGCGTCGGCGTTGGCTCCGATCATGCGGACACCCTCGCGTTCCAGGACTCCGCTCCTGTGGAGTTCCATGGCGCAGTTGAGGGCGGTTTGTCCGCCGAGGGTAGGAAGCAGGGCATCCGGTTTTTCCCGGAGGATCACCTTTTCCACAAACTCGGGGGTGATGGGTTCGATGTACGTTCTGGGGGCAAACTCCGGATCCGTCATGATGGTGGCGGGATTGGAGTTGATGAGGACTACCTCGTACCCCTCTTCTTTGAGGGCTTTACAGGCTTGCGTTCCCGAATAATCGAATTCACAACCTTGGCCAATGACGATCGGACCTGAGCCGATCACGAGAATTTTGCGGATCGAGGTGTCTTTGGGCATTGAAGAACAAGTTTAAATCTGCAGGTGTATGGCAGAAAACAGGCCGCTTGGCAAGCCCCTCTGTAACAAATCGTGAATGCAAGAGATTCTTCCTAGCGGGAATATCCCCAGGCTGCCAGTTGGCGCATCAGGGCATCAATGGGGAGGCCGATGACATTATTGGCATCTCCTTCGATGGACTCGACGATCATGTCTCCATGCTCTTGAAAGGCATAAGCCCCTGCTTTGTCAAGGACATGTACGAGTTCCAGATAGCGGTCGATAGTTGATGGAGAGAGCTTCCGGAATTTCACTTTTGTGATGACCGGCAAGTCAATGTGACCCAATGGAGAACGCAAGCTGACACCGGTGCAGACACAGTGAAATTTTCCGGACAGCATTGTAAGCATGCGGACGGCATCATTCCTGTCGCAGGGTTTGCCGAGAGGTTCGTTGCCGAGGAAGACGAGGGTATCGGCCCCGATGACGGTAGCATCGGGAAATTCGTGGGCGACGGCATCGGCTTTCAGGCCGGCGTTGTACAGGCAGAGACGTTCCGGTTCCATGGAAGAATCCTGGATTTCGTCGGCCGGTCGGACGATGATCTCGAAATCGAGTCCGGTGGACGCCAAAAGGTCTTTACGTCTCGGGGATTGCGAGGCGAGGATGAGGCGAGGGAGAGGAGACATGCCGCTACTGATTAGTGCCCTTTGAAGTGGATGGGATTCTCGTTGCCCATGATGCGTTCCTTGGCTGTCTCGGAGACATTGTGGACGGCACGAATGACATTGCGGGGCATTTTCCCGATGCGGTCCATACATGCTTCCCGCATGTCGGGTGAATCGAATTCCAGACCGACGAGGGCACGTCCGACGCGTTCGCCGGAGTAGGCGTAGTTGAAATAGCAAACTGAGGCTATATCGACAATGCGCTCCATGAAATCCAGTAAGGCTCCGCAACGTTCGGGGAATTCGATTTTGACAAAGAGCGGGTTGTCGAAGAGTTCCGTCTGATAGTGGATAATGCGGAAATTGACGTCGTCGTCGGCGCTGATGTCCTCGAACCCGATATCCTTGTCCTGAAGCCGTTTACGGATGAGGTCCAGGTCTTCGTCGGAGACGGACACTCCGAAAACGGGGTATTGGATATCCCCGGCGGTTTTGCCGTATTGCATGTCGACGAGGGTGGTCGATTCCGGCATGTTGCGGAGGTATTTGAGCAACTGGCCCTTCTTGGCGGCCATGGGGATGCGCAGGTAGTGGGTTTCGTAGTTGCCGATGCCGGCCTGGCGGGCGATTTGTGCCAGGTGGGTGAAATCCATATTGGCGCCGGAAATGATGACGAGGCTTTTTTCATCGGGTCGAACCAGGCCTTCGTCCCATTGCTTGAGGAATCCGGCCAGTCCCATGGCTCCGGAGGGTTCGGGGACGACGCGGTTGGCCTCCCACATGGCACGGATGGAGTGGCAGACTTCGTTGTTGGTGACGGTGACGTATTCGTCGACGAGCTCTTTGCAGATTTCAAAAGTCTCTTCACCGGGGATGCGGACGGCAGTGCCGTCGCAGAAGACATCCACGTAGGACAGAGTCGTACGTTCTCCTTGTTCGACGGAAGCTTTCATGGATGCCTGGTCGATACCTTCTACGGCAATGATTTTGATGTCCGGCCAGAATTTTTTCAGCCCGCAGGCTACGGCTGCGGCAAGACCGCCTCCTCCGATTTGGACGTAGGCGCGGTCAAATGGGCCGTGGCCGCTCATGACGACTTCGTCGGCCAGCGTTCCCTGGCCCCCCATGGTTTTAATGTCGTCGTAGGGGTGGATGAATGAACAACCGTGTTTTTCGGCGTACTGGTGGGCGGCACTGGCGGTTTCATCGTAGCTGTCGCCGTGCAGGACGATTTCGACATGGTCGCCGCCGTGGCGTTTGACTTCCACCTGTTTAACTTCCGGGGTAGAGCGGGGCATGTAGATGCGCGCCTTGCAGTTGAGTACGCGTGCCGCAAGCGCTACACCCTGGGCATGATTTCCGGCAGAGGCGGCGACGACACCTTTGGCGAGTTTGTCCGCAGGCAGGGATGCCATGCAATTGTAGGCGCCTCTCCATTTGTAGGCCTTAATGGGGCCGAGATCCTCGCGCTTGACATAGACGGGGGCGTCGATTCCTCTCAGATTCAGTTTCTGGAGGGGGGTGGGCTTACCGACGGCGTACACGCGTTGGCGGGCCTGGAGGATTTCTTCGAAAAGGCGATCGTTGAGTTCGCTCATGGCGGATGGTTGGAAATGTTCTGCAAGAGTCTACATCAAAGAAACGGAGACGTGAACCATTAATTTTCGCTACAGTCTCCGAAAAGGATTGAATCATACCTCTATTTTGGTTCTCCTGTCGCCATGAGCGCTTCCAAACGAGGAGGATTAAGCTGGATGATATGGGTAGGTGTTCTTGTGACGACGATGTGTTTCCAAGCATGCAATGACTCTGCGAAGGCCCGTGACGTACAGGCCAAAGCCCGGACGTCGCCGAAGATGTCCGAATATCTGGCACCGGGTAATATGCATGTGGGCAGTCCGGTTTTTCTCCGAGCAATCAAGGAGGATAAGATTTTGGAACTGTGGGTACAGCCGAAGGGCTCCGGCTCGTTTGTTCTGGTGAAGCGTTATCCGGTGGCTGCCATGTCCGGCAATCTGGGACCGAAGGAAAAGGAGGGGGACAACCAGGTGCCGGAAGGTTTTTACGAGGTTGTTCCCGCTGCCCTCAATCCGAATAGCAAGTACCATCTTTCCTTCAATATCGGCTATCCGAACGAGTATGACCGTTCTCTGGGACGCACCGGTTCCTACATCATGGTACACGGCAGCGACGTATCGGCGGGATGTATCGCCATCACGGATGAAGGTATTGAGGAAGTGTATACGATGGTGGCGGAAGCCTTGAAGGAAGGGCAGAAGACAGTGCCTATCCAGATTTATCCTTTTGTTCCGACCCCGGCCAGGCTGTGGCAGGAACGTAAATCTCCTTATTTCCCGTTCTGGAAAGTGCTGGAGAAGACATGGGAATGGACGGATTTGAATAAAATGCCGGCTCCGATTGTCTTTGAAAACAACCAGCTTGTGATGAAAATCCCTGCTCCTCTCCAGACTCCTCCTCCTGCCCCGGAAAAAGAGCTGACACAGTCCTAGTTGACGCAGTCCCGGAAATTTGTTGTTTCTCGTTGAGATTTCCTTCGGAAAGTGGTAGGAACTCAAGAATGAAGGAAGAGCTGTTTCCGCATTCGTTGCGTTCATCGCTGTTAAAGGATTTTACATCGGACGATTTGGATGTCCTGTTGGAATATGGACGGGAGAGTGTTTATGTCCCGGGCGACTTTTTGTTTTATGAAAAGATGCCGCCTTCGCGCCTGTACGTCCTGTTAACGGGGAGCGTCCGTTTGGCCCGTGGTATCGGGGATGAGCTGAATCCCCTGCTGGATGTCGGACCCGGTTCCCTGCTCGGGGAGAGAATGCTCTATGACAAGGGCAGCCCCCATTCGTTAACGGGAGAAGTGATGGAGCGCTCCGTGTGCCTTGAGTGGAACCATGACGACCTTGACCGGTTGGGCAGGGCTCATCCCGAACTGTTGGAGCGTCTGCGGACGACAATAGCCGGAAGCGTATCGCTGCGTCCGGTTCTTGGTGCTCCTGCCGGGAATAAACCGGGGGATGTTTTCCGGGTGGAGAAGGATCTCCTCGGTGAGCGCAAAGTGCCTGCTTCCGCTTTGTACGGCATCCAGACGATGCGCGGCGTGGAAAATTTCCCGATTACGGATATTCCTCTGAGTTCCTATCCGAACCTGATTCGCGGGCTGGCTTTGGTGAAGAAGGCGTGCGCCCTGACGAATGCCGATCTCGGCCTGCTGGACAAGGAACGCAGCCGAGCCATTGTCCAGGCTTGCGATGAATTGCTGGACGGCAGGTTCTATGATCATTTCGTGGTAGATATGATGCAGGGGGGCGCCGGCACGTCATGCAACATGAATGCCAATGAAGTGATCGCCAACAGGGCGTTGGAACTTTGCGGACGGGAGCGCGGCGACTATGCTTTCATCCACCCCAACAATCATGTTAACCTGAGCCAGAGTACGAATGACGTGTACCCGACGGCATTCCGGCTGGGGCTGCGGTTTGCCCTGAAACGCCTTCTGCTGGCTGTAGACAAACTGGCGGGCTCTTTTGAGGCGAAGGGGGCGGAGTTTGCCGATGTGATCAAAATGGGGAGGACCCAGTTGCAGGATGCCGTTCCGATGACGCTGGGACAAGAGTTTTCGGCGTTTGCCTGTACGCTGCGCGAAGACATCCAGCGGTTGGAGGAAGCGGAGAATTTGCTCAAGGAAGTGAACATGGGGGCGACGGCTATCGGTTCCGGTATCAGTACAGTGTCCGGTTACCGCGAACGCGTCCGGGAACGGTTGCAGGAGGTTTCCGGGCTGGAGATTGTGACGGCCAGCAATCTGTTTGAAGCGACGCAGGATACGGGGGCTCTTGTCCAACTATCCGGGGTTTTGAAGAGGACATCCACCAAGCTTAGCAAGATTTGCAACGATTTGCGCCTGCTTTCTTCCGGCCCACGTGCCGGACTCGGGGAAATCAATCTGCCTCCTCTTCAGCCGGGCAGCAGCATTATGCCCGGAAAGGTGAATCCCGTCGTGCCGGAGGTCGTCAACCAAGTGGCTTTCGAGGTGATCGGTAATGATGTAACCATTACGATCGCCGCTGAGGCCGGACAGTTGCAACTCAATGTAATGGAGCCGGTTATTGTCTGGTCTCTCTTCAAGAGCATCAATCACTTGAGGCAGGCTTGCATTGTTCTCAAGGAACGGACGGTGGATGGAATTACCGCTAACCGCGATGTGTGCCGCAGCTATGTGGACCGCAGTATTGGCATTGTGACGGCTCTTTTACCCGTCATTGGTTATGCCCAGGCGACGGAGCTGGCGAAGGAAGCCCTGCATTCTACCAAGAGTGTTCGTGAAATCGTGCTGGAGAAAGGTATTTTGACGGAAGAAGAGGTGGATCGCTACCTGGATCCGCGCAACATGTTTTCCTGATTGCAACCGAATGGAGTGATCCGATGAAACGTAATATTGTCTCCTTGCTGGCCTTTCTGCTTCTCGCCTGTTCCTGTTTAGCGTCCGAAGGGCGGGAAGACGGATTGTCCCAAGTGAAGAATATGATGCCTTTGCTGGGGCATCGCAACTGGGTTGTGGTGACGGATGCCGCTTATCCTCTCCAGAGCAATCCCGGCATTAAGACGATCGTGGTCGACGGGGAACAGCCTGCCGTTGTCAAAGCGGTTCTGGACATGCTGGCCGTGCAGAAACACGTCCGCCCCCTTGTGTATACGGATGCCGAGCTCGATTTTGTCCGTGAAGAAGATGCTCCCGGAATTAATGCCTATCGTGAAGGATTGCGAAAAATGCTTTCCGGCGTCCGTCCGGTTTCCCTGCCGCATGAAGACATCATTGCCCAATTGGATGAGGCGGCGTCCGTCTTCAATGTCGTCATTATTAAGACCCAAGGGTTACTGCCTTATACCTCTGTGTTTTTCAAACTGGATTGCGCCTATTGGACGGAAAAGGGAGAAAAACGCCTGCGTGATGAAATAAAAGAGCATTCCACTCCGTAATTATATTGTAATTATCACGTGAACTATGATTGTCCCGACCATTTTAACCAGAAAAAAACTGTTTGTTCATGCCATTGCCGTATGGGGGACGGTTGTCGTCCAGGCTGCCGGCGTTTATCCGAATGAAGCCGTTGTTCCGGTTGACAAGAAGCTTTCTCCGGAATGGGTGGCTTCCCTGACGGATCGCGGACAGTTGACAACCGTGAGTTCCGGTCCGGGGCTTTCCCATGTCGGCATGCCGGTGGGAGGCCTGTTTTGCGGGACTGTCTATTTGGGTGGAGATGGCAAGCTGTGGCTTTGGGATGTATTCAATGACAACCGGCAGGGAGTCATGCCTCGGTCATTGGTCTGGAACGGCGCCAGGATACGGTCCCGCGATGGAGCCAGCTATGTGCATCCTGATTCGGCCCAGCCTTCTCCGTTCAGGAAAGGGTTTCCGGAGGAATTGCAAAAGAGCGCCAAGTCCGGAGACGATGAATTCTCCGGTCAGGAACAAATGGAGCAGGGATTTGCCATCAAGGTGGGCGACCATGTCCGGACTATGGACAGGAACGGATGGAACAGAGTGGCTTTCACGGGGACATATCCCATTGGTACGGTTGATTATTCGGATCAGAATTTCCCCGTGTCCGTCCGTTTGGAAGCCTTTTCTCCTTTCATCCCCTTGAATACGGACGATTCTTCCCTTCCATGTACCGTGATGAGTTTTACGATTCGGAACTGTACGGATAGCACTGTGAACGGGACGATTGGCGGATGGCTTAAAAACGCTGTCTGCTGCAATAGCGGCACCGGTCTTGGCATGCGGGTGAACAAGGCGGATCCGAATGGGGGGATGCCTCACGTGCTGATGACGGCGGAAGAGGGGGAATGGGTAGCGGTTCCCGGCAGGGAAGATGTGAGTTTTGAAGATTTCGAGCGGGAGGATTATGCCGGCTGGAAGGTCGAAGGTACGGCTTTTGACAAAACTCCACTGGATAATGCCCGTATCCCCCCGTATATGGGAGACATCGGGATGCACGGTTCGAGGGCTGCCGTTTCTCACAATGTCCGAACGGGAGGAGACGTTATGGCGGGAGACTCCCATACGGGTAGCCTGCTGAGCCCGGAATTCACGATTGACCGGGAATTTATCAGATTTTCAATTGCTGGAGGCCGGAAACCCGGCCGAGAGAAAGAAGGAGGGACGGGAATCGAATTGCTGGTTGACGGCAAAGCCGTATGCTCTGCAACGGGGCATAATTCCAACCGTTTGCGCCCCGATGCTTTTCCCGTGAAGGATTACATCGGGAAGAAAGCCCGTTTGCGAATTTATGATGGGGCACAGGGAAGCTGGGGCAATATCATTGTGGATCATATCGTTTTTTCCGATTCTCCGGCTCCTCCTGCCCGTCCCTTGAAAGAAGAAGCGGATTTCGGTTCGTTCTGTTTTGCTTTGGCGAGTCCCGGGAAAGGTACTCGTGCTATGACCAGTCTTCCTGCGAGAAATACGGAGCAAGCTCTGTTCGGGATGGATGGTTCGCAGCCATCCGTGGGGAATGTCCGTTTCGACAAGGATAAGCCGTTGGGGGGATTGACCCGGGATTTTTCCATTCCTGCCGGGGAATCCGTGCAGGTTGACTTTATCCTGGCCTGGTATTTCCCCAATATCTATCTGAATACGATGGGTGATACGGGACGTCCCGATACCGATGGCAAGAAGGGACGGCGGCACTATGCCGCGCGTTTCTCCAATGCGAACGATGTGGCATCCTATGTGGCTGATCATTGGAAGAGCCTGGTTGGCGGGACGAAGCTTTGGAGGGATACGTGGTATGATTCCTCTCTGCCGTTCTGGTTCCTTGACAGGACTTTTGCCAATACGTCGACGTTGGCGACTACGACCAGTCACCGCTTGACGAATGGGCGGTTTTATGCCTGGGAAGGGGTAGGCGCTTGTGAAGGTACATGTACTCACGTCTGGCAGTACGCCCAGGCTCCCGCCCGTCTGTTCCCGGACATCGAACGCGTGACGCGCGACCGGGTGGATCTGGGTATAGGATTCCATCCCGAGACGGGGGGGATCGGCATGCGGGCCGAGCATAATCGGCAACCTGCCATTGACGGACAATGCGGACGGATTATGGGGATTTGGAGGGAACACACGATGAGCGCTGACGATTCCTTCCTCAACAAGGTTTGGCCTCGTGCGAAAAAGGCTGTCCAGTATGTCTTGGATCATGACCGCGATGGGGACGGGATTCTTGACGGGGCTCAGGAAAATACGTTGGATGCCGCTTGGTATGGCGAAATCGCCTGGACGAGTATTGAAGCTCTTGGGGCGTTCAAGGCTGGCGAGGAAATGGCTCTTGCCGTGGGAGACGGAGAGTTTGCCAAGCTGTGCCGGGATCGCCGGGAGAAAGGCCGCAAAGCTGTAGAGGCGCGTCTCTTCAATGGGAAATGGTTCATCCAGAAGAAGGATGAAGCTCATCCGAACGTGTTTGGCACATATAATGGGAGTTTCATCGACCAGTTGTTCGGACAAAGCATGGCTTATCAGTGCGGATTGGGCGAACTCATTTCCCCCGACAGGCAGAAAAAGGCTCTCCGATCCATCTGGGACAATAATTTTTCACCCGATCTGACGGAGTATCTCAAACATGTCCGACCTTTGGGACGTCCCTATTACGTTGAAGGGGAGGGGGGGACTCTGATGTGTACGAATGCCTTGAATGAATCCGATCCGTATAAGGGCAGCAGCTGGACTCACGGCTATCTCAACGAGTGCATGTCCGGATTCGAGCATCAACTTGCCTCTCACATGATGCGCGCGGGCATGGTGAAGGAGGCATTGGCTGTAACGCGGGCCATCCATGACCGTTATTCTGCGGAGAAGCGCAATCCTTACAACGAGATTGAGTGTTCCGACCATTATGCCCGTGCCATGGCCAGTTACGGAACGTTCCTGAGCGCTTGCGGATATGATTACAATGGGCCGGAGGGAAAACTCGGGTTTAATCCCAGAATGTCCCCTGAGAATTTCAAGGCCGCTTTCACGACGGCGGAAGGATGGGGAACCTACTCACAAGAGAAGCAGGGGAACGCCTGGACGGCCGGGGTTGCTTTGAAGTATGGTCAATTAACTCTCAGGGAATTAAAGCTTGCCTTCCCCTTGAAGAAGGTCCGGGTGGCCGTGGATGGGAAGCCGGCACCGGATTTCAAAGTTGAGAAAGGCGTGCTTGTCTGGGGAACTCCCCTGACGTTGAAGGCCGGACAAACTCTGACAGTGCAAACCGGGGCATGACCTGCCCCGGTTTTCCGCCGGGAACCGGTTACAGGGATAACTTCTTGCGCAAGGCTCTCTTGCAAAGATCAGACTAGGATGTCTTGCCCGTCTTCTTTCAGTTTTTTGAGGCGGAGCTGACCGCAGGCGGCATCGATGTCATGTCCTTTTTCATAACGGAGGGTGACAGGAATACCTGCTTGTTTCAGACGGTCGCGGAAGCGTTCGCAATGAGATAGCGGAGGACGTTGCCAGTCAAGACCTTCGACGGTATTGTAGGGGATGAGGTTTACTTTGGCGTTAAGGCGCTGGGCGAGCGAGGCGAGATGTCCGGCTGCTTCCAGACTGTCGTTGACTCCTTGGATCAGGATGTATTCCATCGTAATCATCTGCTTCCGGGCACTGGCCCAGGCAGCCAGAGCGGGTACGAGTTCTCTCAAGGGCCACTTCTTGTTAACCGGCATGATCTGGTTACGGACATCGTCCGTGGCTCCGTGGAGGGATATGGCCAGGCGTATCTGCCTGGGATAGGAGGCGAGGCGTACGATGTTGGGGGCATAGCCGGAGGTGGAAACGGTGATGTGGCGACCTCCGATATTGAGCCCCCAAGGAGCGGTGATAATGTCCAGAGCCGTGACGAGATTGTCGAAATTGGCGAGAGGTTCTCCCATACCCATGAAAACGAGGTTGTCGATGCGTTCCCGGGTGATGCGTTCTGCCGCAAGGATTTGTCCGACGATTTCCCCGGCGTTCAGGTTGCGGGAGAAGCCCAGCAGCCCGGATGCGCAGAATTTGCACCCGAAAGCACAGCCGACCTGCGATGAAACGCAGAGGGTGAGGCGTTCGGATTGTCCTCCGTCGCCGCCGGTAGCAGCGGGGATAATGACGGATTCAACGCATTGTCCGTCGTCCAGCCGTGAGAGAAATTTCCGGGTTTTTCCGGGTTTTCCTTGAATCTGGACGGTTTCCATGGCCGGCCATGAGAAGTTGGCTCCCAGAAGGTTTTTCAAGGTAGCGGGGAGGTTGGTCATCCTCTCGAATGATTCGACTCTCTTGTCCCATATCCAGTCGAGAATTTGTTTGGCGCGGAAGGCCGGCAATCCGTGAGCGGCGAGGAATTGCGTGAGGGACGTTTCAGTCTGTCCGGTGATGGGTGCTGGCTGGGTCATGACTGGGGCGGGACAGTTGCAATGAGGAGGCGTGCCGGTCCTATGGCGACAGGAGCTTCTCCATGAGCGGGAAAAATCAGGAAGTCTCCGGGACGGGCGGGGAGATCGTTGCCGTAATCCAATTCTCCAGAGATGACGACGAGGACGGCGAATTGAGAGGCCGGAATGTTTAATGGGACGGTTCCGTTCGTCAGATGTTCTTCGACGATGCGGAAACAGGATTCGTCGACCAGCACGCCGGGAGCTGCCGGGCGGGGAGAACAGACGGGATTACCCGCTTCACGGATGGCATCCAGGGATTGCTCCAAGTGAAGTTCACGGGCATGGCCGGAGGCATCCACCCGGCCCCAATCGTAAAGGCGATAAGTGGTGTCGCTGTTCTGCTGGATTTCGTAAATGACGTGGCCGGCTCCGATGCCGTGGACAAGGCCGGAGGGGATGAAGACGCTGTCTCCATCGTTCAGAGAGTAGGCTCCCATCATGTCCGCCAGACGGTTGGTTCGGATGGCTCCCTTGATTTCGGATTCGGTAAAATCCCGTTTCAGACCCATATAGATGGTGGCTCCGGGGGAGTGCGAAGCAATGTACCAGATTTCGTTTTTAACTTCTCCGTTCCAGCGGGCTGCCGTCTGTGCAGGGGGGTGGATTTGGAGGGAAAGGTTGTCGTGGACATCCAGTATCTTGCAGAGCAGAGGAAAACGGTCCAGGGACTCATAGCCTTGACCGAAAATTTCTTCACGGTAGGTACTCCAGAGGCTATGGAGGGATTGCCCGGCATGGTCTCCGTCACTGACGATGCTATCCAGTTCGGGACGGTCGCATATTTCCCAGGATTCTCCGTATTGGACGCCGGGTTTGCCGGGGATGCCGAGGCGGAGCATGGGCAGGTCCTGGCCGCCCCAAATGCGTTCGGCTAATTGAGGCCGCAGTTTGAAGGATCGCATGGTCGTCGTGGAATTGTTACTCTGATTAGAGGAGCTGATCGACGAAGCGGTCTCTGTCGAATGCTTCGAAGTCTCCTGCTCCTTCCCCGGTACCGAGGTAGGCGGGGGCAATCTTCATTTCATCCAGGATCGCAAGAGCGACTCCCCCTTTGCCGGAACCGTCCATCTTCGTGACGATGACGGCGTCGAGCGGAGTTGCCTTGTGGAATTCCTTTGCCTGGGAGAGGGCGTTGGCTCCGGTTGTGGCATCGACGACGAGAAGGGTGGCGTGCGGGGCCGTTTCATCCTGTTTGGCGATTGTGCGGCGGATTTTAGTGAGTTCCTCCATCAGGTTGTGGCGCGTGTGGAGGCGTCCTGCCGTGTCGCAGATGAGATACTGGAAACCTTCTCGGAGGGCCTTTTCGTGGGCTTCATAGCAGACGGATGCCGGATCCTGGTTCGGGCGTCCCTTGTAAAGTGGCAGGGAGAGGCGGGTAGTCCAGTTTTCCAGCTGTTCGACGGCGGCAGCCCGGAATGTGTCGGCGGCAGCGAGCAGGACTCGCTTGCCCTGACCGGTCAGGAGATAGGCCAGTTTAGCGGCGGAAGTGGTTTTGCCCGTACCGTTGACGCCGACGACGAGGATGACGGTTGGTTTGCCGTCCGGAGCGGAGGGCAGGGGAGCCGGTTGCGACGGGAAGGCCTGCCGGATAGTCTCCCGGGTTTCGTTGACAATACTGTCCGCATCAATATCCCGGCGTTCCCGCATTTCATCGACGAGAGCCATGGCTCGCTTGATACCGATGTCAGAGGTGACAAGTTCGGCTTCCAGTTCATCCCAGTCAATTTTCGGGCTACGGGAGAATTTGTTGAGTAGTTTGGAGAAGAAGCCTGCCATGAGGGGAGAGCGGTGTGTGTGATGATAGAACAGTGATGGAACGATCAGTTCCTGCAGGAAGTGGCGATACCGGTCAAGATGCCGTTGACAAAGCGCGGAGCTTCCGATGTGGAGTAGTCTTCCGCGAGGCGGATCGCTTCCTTGACGACAATCGGGGTGGCGAGGTCTTTACGGTATTTCAACTCGTAGGCGGCCAGGCGAAGGATAGAACGGTCGACCGGACTGATTCGTTCCGGGGAGAAGTTCTCCAGTTTGTCGGAAATAAGCTGGTCGAGATCTTCGATATTGGCGAGGACTTTACGGAGCAATTCTCCCGCGTCCGTGCGCAATTGGCACATTTCCTGGGATGTTTCAATAACGGGGGCGAATTCGGTAGCGTTTTTGTGGCCTTCCGGGTTTTCGAGACCACTGATTCTGGAACTGATGTCCTGAAGCTTGGATATGGAACTCTTCAGCGGATCCATGACGAAACGGAACTGGGGGTAGTCCTCCAGTTTGGCTATGAGAGACGGTCGAATTTGCAACAGGGTGGAATTGATGATTTGCAGGGAATTATAGGCAGCCTCCATGGCCCGTGTTTCGGCGGTGGGATCGGTCTTTTTCGCGGAGCGGAGAGAACGGACGGAAGCATCCAGGCTCTGTTCCCGTTTGATAAGATCTGTTAACATGTCGCGGAAGTCGGACAGGGCGGGATTGCCTTCGATGGCTTTCAACGTATTGTCGGCGCGGGTTTGGAACAGGCGGATTTTGTCCGGCAGATCGCGTGTGAGATGGGTGATGGCCTTGACCCGGGCTTTATCGAGGGCAGCCCGATCGGGTTCGAGGATGATGTCCCAGATGGCTTCGATATCGGCGTCTGTGATGGATTGCAGGGAGTCCAGAGTAAGTCCGTACAGGAACTGGACAACAGCTTGCCTGACTTGATGGCGGGAGAGCATGGAGGTAGAAGTGGGTGAGAGAGATTAATTAATGCTGGCTGGCGGTGAACCGTGAAGCAAACAGGTCGACCATGGAGGCGGCGGCGCGGGCGGATTCCTGCCCGCGATTGAGCCCAGGGGCAATGCAGCGGTCGTAGGCCTGTTGTTCATCATTGAGCAGGAGTACTTCATGGATAACGGGAATTTGCGTTTCCACGGCAATGCCGAGCAGAGCGTTGGTGACGGAGGTGCCGACGAGGGATGCATGCTCCGTACTGCCCTGGATGATGACCCCCAGGGCAATAATAACCGTCGGCCTAGGAGTGGTTTGCGTGGCAACCGCCTTGACTGTGACGGGGATTTCAAAAGCTCCGGGAACGCGGATGACATCGACTTGCACATTGGGCAGGATCAAACCGAGTTCTTGGCTGCAGTGATCGACAAGAGCATTGGTATAGCGCTCGTTGTAGCGTGAAGCGACGATGGTGATGTTGGCTGCGGTAGGGGATGGAGCCGGGCGTTCGGGGATAGCGTGGGACATGGCGGGAAAATAGTGTGGGCGGTGGCGAGGTTCAGATGAGGTGACCCATCTTGTCCCGCTTGGTTTCCAGATAGTGGCGGTTGATATCGTTGGGCTCGATGCGGATCGGTATTTGTTCGACGATGTCGAGCCCGAATCCTTCGAGTCCTCTGATTTTCTTGGGGTTATTGGTCATCAGGCGCAGATGGCGTGCGCCGAGATCCCGGAGTATTTGGGCTCCGATGCCGTAGTCGCGCAGGTCGGGGGCAAAACCGAGTTTGACGTTGGCCTCGACGGTATCGAGGCCCTGCTCCTGGAGTTTGTAGGCATGGAGTTTGGCGGGGAGGCCGATGCCGCGTCCTTCCTGGCGCAGGTAGAGGATGATTCCTCCTTCTTCCGACACGCGGCGCATGGCGACGTGGAGCTGGCTGCCGCAGTCGCAGCGGCGGGAGCCGAAAACATCCCCTGTCAAGCATTCGCTGTGAACGCGGACGAGTATGGACTTGTCCGGGTCGATATCTCCGTGAACGAGGGCGAGATGGTGGGCTCCGTCCAGGCTGGATTCGTAAAGGTGGCAGGTGAAATCGCCGTAATCCGTGGGGAGGCTGATGGTTTCCGTACGGGCAATGAGTTGTTCCGTTTTGCGGCGGTATTCAATTAGCTGTGCAGTGGAACAGGCTTTGAGGCCGTGCTCTTTCTGGAACTGGGCGAGGTCGGCCATGCGGGCCATGGTGCCGTCCTCGTTCATGATTTCGCAGCAGACTCCGGCGGGTTGGAGACCCGCCAGCTTCATGAGGTCGACCGTTGTTTCCGTGTGACCGGCCCGGCGCAGGACGCCGCCTTCGACGGCGCGCAACGGGAAAATGTGTCCCGGCTGAACAAAGTCGTCGTTGGTTGCTTTCGGATCGGCCAGCAGACGGATGGTAGCGGCTCGTTCCAAAGCGCTGATGCCGGTGGTTGTTCCATGGGCGGCACTCGCATCCACGGACACGGTGAATGCCGTGGACATGTTTTCTCTGTTGACGGAAGTCATCAGGGGAAGTCCCAGGGCATCCGTCCGTTCCCCGGAAAGCGGAGCGCAGACCAATCCTCGGGCATGGGTCACCATGAAGTTGATCATGTCCGGAGTCGTCCATTCCGCAGCGCAAATGAGGTCTCCCTCGTTTTCGCGGCCGGGGTCGTCGGTGACAATGACCATGCGGCCGTTGCGGATTTCTTCCACAATGGTTTCTATAGGGCTGAAAATGAGGCAGTCGTCGCTCATGGAGTTGTGATTATTTATTCTTTTTGGCCCAGGAATCCTTCAGGGCGACCGTTCTGTTGAAGACGGGTTTCTGTCCGGCGACGTGGTCCCGGCGGTCGGAGACAAAGTAGCCGATGCGTTCGAACTGGCAACGGAACTCGGGTTCGACCTCCGCCAGCGAAGGTTCAAGTTTGGCGTGCTTGATCACCTGGAGGGAATTCGGGTTGAGGACAGAGAGGAAGCCTGCTTCTTCGCCATCCGGATTTTCGGACGTGAAGAGGCGGTCGTAAATGCGAACTTCGCCGTTGACGGCGTGCGGGACGCTGACCCAGTGAATGGCGGCGCGGCACTGGATGCCTTCCGGAGGGTTGGCCCCGATTGTGCCGGGGATGTGTTCACAGATAATTTCCGTGATTGTTCCGGCGGCATCGGTGACGACATCCTTGCAGGTGACGCAGTAACCGCCGCGGAGGCGAACTGTTCTGCCGGGGGCGAGGCGGAAATACTTTTTGGGCGGATCCATCATGAAATCATCGCGTTCGATCCAGACTTCACGGGTCATGGGAACCATACGGGAACCGTCTTCCGGGCGTTCCGGGTTGTTTTGGACTTCGACGTATTCGAGGTAGTCCTCAGGCAATGTATCGACGATGACCTTGACTGGGTTGAGGACGGCCATGCGGCGCGGAGCGTTGGCGTTGAGATCTTCGCGGACGCTGTATTCAAGCAGGGCTACATCGGTGAACCCGTTGAATTTGGTGATACCGATTGTCTGGCAGAAATTGCGGATGGCCGCAGGCGTGTAGCCGCGGCGGCGCATGCCGGAGACAGTGGGCATGCGGGGATCGTCCCAGGAATGGACGAGTTTTTCCTGCACGAGCTGGAGGAGTTTGCGCTTGCTCATGACCGTGTAGGTCAGATTGAGCCGGGCGAATTCCGTTTGGCGGGGGCGGCTGGGGACGGGACAGTTGTCGATGACCCAGTCGTAAAGGGGGCGGTGGTTTTCGAATTCCAGGGTGCAAAGGGAGTGGGTGATGTGTTCGTAGGCGTCTTCCAGCGGGTGGGCGAAGTCGTACATCGGATAGATGCACCAAGTGTTGCCGGTGTTGTGGTGCTCTGCGAACATGATGCGGTAGAGGACGGGATCCCTCATGTTCATGTTGGAGGACGACATGTCGATTTTGGCACGGAGGACGGCTTTTCCTTCGGGAATCTCACCATTTTTCATGGCGGTGAAACGTTCCATATTTTCTTTGACGGAACGGTTGCGGAACGGAGATTCCTGTCCGGGTGTGGTGACGTTGCCGCGTTGGGCGCGGATATCCTCGACGCTTTGTTCGTCCACATAGGCGAGCCCTTTTTCAATGAGGGCGACGGCACAGGAGTGGAAGAAGTCGAACATGTTGCTGGCGAAATAAAGATGGCTGCCCCAGTCGAAACCGAGCCAGTGGATGTCTTCCTTGATGCTGTCGACGTATTCTTGGTCTTCCTTGCTCGGATTGGTATCGTCGAAGCGCAGGTGGCATCGCCCGCCGATGGGAGCGTATTCCTGACCGAGTCCAAAGTTCAGGCAGATGGATTTGGCGTGTCCAATGTGAAGGTATCCATTGGGTTCCGGGGGGAAACGGGTGATGGGCGCCGTGTGCTTGCCCTCGGCAAGATCGGAGGCGATCATGTCCCTGATAAAATCGCGTCGTTCAGGTAGCGGTGAAGACATGGCGAATATGCTACATGCACGGTTGCTTTTCTGCAAGTGCGTTCCCTCGGAATGACATAAGGAAAAATGAGGAATTTTACCGGTGGAAGGCATGGGTGATTTGCCTGACCGTAGGGACGAGAGAGGTCTTGCCATCGGAGTGATAAACGTGATACTCGTAATTTGCATGCAAAAGCGATTATTCGACCGGGAACAGCGGGGAACTTCCCGTAAGCTGGGGCGTATGGGAAGGCGCCGGTTCCGGTATGTGTTTTTTGTGGTCGGCCTTCTTCTTGTTTTTGTATGTCTGGTTATTCTGCATTTGGATGTGATCCGGGGGGATTTCCAGCGCCAGGCATTCGGTGTCCTGTTCGGTTGTTTGGGGGGGGCGATGGTTTTTCTCAGTTCACCGGCATGGGGCATGCGTGTGGCCGGAGTTGCCGTGGCGCTGATGCTTGCGCTATATGCACGCGTGCCAAGAGAGGGACTGTCGGGGCGGCTGGAGAAGGGAAGTGTTGGCGGGCAGGATGCAGCAGTCTCTTCTTCCTCTGTCGCCGTAAAACCCGCTCTTGTTTCTTCGTCGGAGGGACTCCAGGGAAAACCGGACGATGAAATGTACCGGGACGGAGATCTGGATCCCCTGTTCCGGAAATTGACGGATCGCAAGGATAACGGGGGTGTTGCCGGGATTTGGATGCGCGGCGGGGATGAACGGAAAGCAGAAGTAATAGGAGCTTTTTTGAAACGAATGTCGCAAACGCGTGAAACGCCTGAATACCATGGCAGGCAGGGGGGAGGATTGTTTATTGTAGATAAGAGTCCGCTTTCATTTGATGAACTGGCCAGAATCGTCTCTCGGATCGGAACGCTGGAATTAAGCGATTCCTCTTTGCATTTCATGGATGTTGAGCTGGATCGCAATCTTTTTGAAGAGTCGGCCCCTGCCAAGGTATTGAACAACCAGGATGATCCGTTTTATTTGGAGGCTAATTTGCGCGAGTTGCGCAATCTTGATGCGAGAAGGGTGGCAGCAGCAGCCCGGAGGCTGGCTCTTGCTCCTCCGGCCAAACCGTCCATCGGAGTCTGTGCCGTGCTGTCGGAGCGCTTGAGGGAACCTTGGGGGAACGATGCGGAATACGTGGCGGCTTTGGCCTCGGCGCTGGGTGTCTGGGCTCCGCCTGACGATGAAAATACGCGTCTCCTGCTCGCCTATACCGTCGATAGCCTTATGCGGGCGAATTTGTCCGTACCCGTATCTGCGGTTGATTATTTGCTGGTTCGCCGGGACGGTAAATCCGTTGATTTTTTACTGGCATTGTGGCGCATGAATCCCGAACAGTGGGAAACACGTTGCATGCTTGCTGGAAGCAATCTCGAGCGTGGGATTCTCGGGGTGATCGAGAAAGACGATACCCCGTCGGCGGTTCGTGAATCCGGCGTGCGTATTCTCGGTAAAGTCGGGGGAAACTTGTCTCTGCCGTTATTAAGAGAGTATGGCAGGAACGAGGACTCGCGTCTGAGTACGTTTGCCCATCTGGCGCAGGAGGAAATCGAAAGGCGGCTCCATCCCTGAGAAGTTTCAGAACCGGATACATCGGGAGGAGGGAATTAAGATGCTTTCGGGAAATTCATTTTCCAGAAGGGTCTTGTTTTCTTTTTGGTTGCGGAACTACTGTATTTGCATAGAATAAAAAAACCATGAGTGACTCAACTACTGCTTCATCGGAAGTCTCCGCTTCCGTTAAGAGGTACTCACGCTACCTGTTGATTATCGCCGGTTTGGGCGGTTTGATCTACGGATTGGACGTGGGGATTATCGCAGGGGCTCTCCCCTTTCTTAAGGCAACTGCCGGCAACTATCTGAAAGATGCCAACCTAGGGTTGGTTGTAGCCGCTGTGCTTGGGGGAAGCGTGATTTCATCCTTGTTTGCAGGTGCTCTTGCCGATATGTTCGGACGCAAGAAAATGCTTATCATCAGCTCCTTGTTGTTTGTGGTGAGCATTCCGATCATTGCCTGTACTTACTTCTCCGGCGAAGTCTGGACCCTGTGGGGGTACGAAGTGAGCTCCGGTTTTCTTCAGCTGTGCATCGGCCGTATCATCCAGGGCTTTTCCGCCGGCTTGATTGGTGTGATCGTACCTTTGTACTTGGCCGAATGTCTGAGTGCCGATTCGCGAGGAAAGGGAACCGGTATGTTCCAGTTAATGCTGACGATTGGGCTTGTGCTGGCCGCTCTTATTGCCTACGGGTTCTCTTGGGCTGTGGAAAACTGGAATCTCCACCAGGATACGGCTTGGCGCGGTATTTTCTGGGTATCCATTATTCCCGGAGTCTTGTTGAGCATTGGCGCTCTGTTTGTAACAGAATCACCTCGATGGCTTTTCAAGCGTAATCGCAAGGAAGAAGCCCTGGCTGCTCTGCGTCGCGGAAATTCCGAAAAAGTGGCTGTTCAGACGATGGAGGAAATCGAAGCTACTGCAGCCGAAGCCAAGGCGCAAGCTCAGGCCGGTTCCGGGAAAAAGGAAACGTTGTTTCAGAAAAAGTACGTTTATCCTTTCATTCTTGCTGTTGTCATTCTTGCCTGTACCCAGGCGACCGGCATTAATTCCATGCTCAACTATTCGGTGAGTATCTTCCATCAGGGTGGACTTGAAGGTACGTCTGCTAACGCTGGCGATATTGCCTTGAAGGTAGCTAATATGGTCATGACTATTGTTGCTGTCGCTCTTGTTGACAAGATGGGACGTAAATTCCTTCTGCGCATTGGTACGTCCGGAATCATCGTGGGGCTGTGCCTTATCGGCTTCTTGTTCCTTTCTATCGAACAGAGCCGTGTTTCCGTCAAGGAACAAGTCAGCACGATGATCGTGGATAAGCATCTCAATGTCGACCTGAATACGCCCGCTGTGTTGACCAAGCTGGGGCTAGATCCTTCCGAAGACAACAGTAACAAACAGCTTGTTGTCAACTATGAACAGGGAGGTGCACAGAATAGCCTTGTTTTCAACTTTGCTAAAGTGATGAAGGGCGGCGAGGAATCTCCTGCCATGGCGACGATTCCTATGGCTTCTCCTGATAAGAATGGAAATATTGCCGGGATCAAGATCCTGAGCGCCGATCTTGGCGACCGTCCTTCTCAAACGGTTGCTTGGATGATCGTGGTTGGCTTCGTTATCTTCATTTCCTTCTACGGAGTAGGACCTGGTGTGTGTGTCTGGTTGGCTCTTTCCGAACTGATGCCGACGCGCATTCGTTCCAACGGCATGTCCATCGCCCTTTTGATTAACCAGGGGGTTTCGACGACGATTGCTATGTTCTTCCTGCCGTGGGTGGCAGCTATCGGTTACTCCAGCGTGTTCTTCATGCTGGCGGGCTTTACGGTGATTTATTTTATTACGGTGAACTTCTTCCTTCCCGAAACAAAGGGGCGTTCTCTTGAAGAAATCGAGACCTACTTTACGACCGGTAAAATGCCGACAAATGAGAAGGAACTGAAAGAAGACGAATTAAAGGCCTGATTTCTTCCTCTCTTCATATTTATTATTAACTCTTTTCACCTTGGAGCCACTCTGCTAATGCAGTGTGGCTCTAATTTTTTCTTTAGTAGAATCCAGGTGTTTTCTACGGTCTGTCTTTAAACTGCTGCGGTGAAATTGGAACATATCATATCGACTGCCTCCTTCATATCATGATGCATTTTGGTTTAGAAACAGGCATCCTACCAGGCGATAGAGCCGACATCATCCAGTTCCAATTTCACCGCAGCGGTTTAGAAATCCTGACCGGGATTACGCTCAGACTCATTTTGTCCTTGGAATCGGGGAGGGCTTCCTTCATTCTCCCGGCGGTATTTATGAAGAATTTTCTGAGTCGCCACATGAGCCTGTCATTGGCCCTGCGTTATTTGAATCCGTTGCGCACGTATTTTTCAGTGATTACGCTGATTTGTTTGCTGGGTGTGTCGCTGGGGGTGATGGTTCTTATTATTGTGTTGTCGGTGATGGGAGGCTTGCAGAAGGAGCTTCAGGAGAGGTTGCTTGCCTATTCCCCCCATTTGCAGATGAATTATTATGCGGCCCTAGGTCTTCGCGGGGCGATTGGCGACTGGCGGACTCTGGAAGAGACGATCAATAAGGTGCCGGGGGTAGAATCGACTTATGCCCTGGTGGAGGATTATGCCCTGGTGGATGTGAACGGTGCCCAAAGACCATGTTCGTTCCGGGCTCTGGATACGGAAAACAAGGAGCAGATGGCGGAGCTTGCTCCGTTGTTAAGCTCGGGGTCGTTTGATCTCGGGTTGGGCGAGAATGCGGTGGTTTCTTCAACGGTGGCCCGGATGCTGGGCTTATCGGTTAATGACAAGCTGCGCGTGTTTACCACGCGTAATTATGGAGATGCAGTGCGTGCGTTTTCACAGATGGATCGCCCATTGCTTGCGACGAGGTTTGAAACGGAACTCGACCGGTTGCTCTCTCTTGCCGACAAGAAGCGCCCCAACGGAAAAGATGGCGTTGTCTGGAACGGATCGGATGTCAGGGAAGCGGTGTCTTTATTGCAGAAACTGGATGGATCTCCCCGGCTACAGGTGGAGGCTGAGGCTATCGGAAAGGTGTTGGATGTGTTGCCGGAAGACGCTTTCGGAGATGATGTCGCGGGCGAACTGACTTTTCCTGCCAATGTCTCCGGTCAGTTGAAGGCGATGGTTTCGGCATTGAAGTCGGTGAACAAGGACAAGGAGGATATTAACAGCGTCCGCATGATCAAGAGTCTTATTTTGCCGAAGGATCTGACGGTGATCGGAATCTATCAGGCGTCCCAGCATGTGACTTGTCCGGATCTTTTTATACCGCTTGAGATTGGTCAGGAGCTTCAGGGATTTGAGGATGATTACGTGCAGGCGATTGCGATCAGGACGAAGAATCCCTACGATCTTGCCCAGGTGACTGCCGATGTGGAGCATGCCCTGCCTGTAACGTATGAAGGTAGTTCCGGTTGGGGCATTGAATCGTGGATGGACAAGTACAGTTCCTGGTTCAAGTTGATTCAGCAGGAACGCATGATGATGGGGTTTGTTCTCTCCTTTATCGGGATGATTGCTGCCTTTTGCATTATGGCGGTGATGTTTACCGTATCGATCCAGAGGAAGAAGGAACTGGCTCTGATGAAGGCTTTGGGGGCTACTCCCTGGCAGGTCGTGCGGGTGTTCCTGTGGCAAGGGGTGATTATCGGCATTGCCGGGGCGGCGTTGGGGGTGGCTTTGGCGTTGCTGGTGTTGCATTACCGGGTGCAGATCCACATATTCCTAAAGACGATCGGTATTGATCCGTTTCCGATGGATTTCCACGGGGTGGAGATTCCGGCGGAGATCAATCCTGCGGAATTGCTGAATCAGTCGGTGAAGGCATTTGTGATGGTTGTCGTGGCATCGGTGGTACCTGCCGTGCTGACTGCCTACCAGGATCCTGCGAAAGCTCTCCGAAGCATGTAACCGGGATTGAGAAAAACGATTTTAGAACGCGATTATGGATATTTATTACGCAATTGGGCAACAGAAACAGGATCCCGTTCCTGCTGTGGAGATTATGTCCATGGTGGAACGTGGCGAACTGGATGCCGATACGATGGGGTGGCATCGTGGATGCAAGTCTTGGATGCCTCTGAAGGATTTGCCGGAGTTGAAGGATTTTTTCCTGACCCGGTTCTCACGGGAATTGGAGGAGGCTGAACCGGATGGAGAATTCGGACATGTCTCCGATGTTCAAACTTCCGATGCTGACGTAGAGGGAGCAGTCCCTTTGGAGCGTATGGACGAATTCGGGAAGGTCGATGTCCAGCGCCGGGTGGAGCTCGCTTCTCCCGAGCTTCGTTTTATGGCACGGATCATTGATTTGTTGATTTACCTGTTGCTCTACATTGTTTTCTTACGCTTGTCGTTCAGCGAGTTTCATCTTTCTTTTTTCAATGCTCTTATTTGGTTGCCGGTGGTGTTGCTGGAGGCGGTGTCTTTGTCTTTGTGGGGGACGACTCCGGGCAAGGCTCTGCTCGGTTTGCGCGTGGTGATGATGGATGGGGGGAAACTCCGTTTGATGCGCATGTTGACCCGGTCGTTTTATGTAATATTTTTCGGCATGGGGTTGGTGACGACGGTCTTTTCTCCCGTTCTGCTGGCATTGTCCTGGTGGTGGACGAGAAAGAACATGCTTTCCCCCTGGGACCAGCGTCTGACGACTCTGGTGGAGATCCGTCGTCGCGTGTCGCCGTTCCGCATCGTTGCGGTGCTGGCTCTGGCTTTGCTCCTGATTGAGGGATCCGGTCAATTGCTGGTTCCCTGGACCGATTCGATCACGGCTGCGATGGAGGAGACCTTTAGAATGATGCAGGAAGGGCGTTAAACCTGTTTTTGGTTTTGCCTTTCCGGAGAAATTGCGGCAGAATCCCGCTGCCATGGCAGAAATCCATCCCAGTGCAGTTGTTCATCCGGGTGCGGAATTGGCTGACGACGTTTATGTCGGCCCGTTCTGTGTGATCGGCGACAAGGTGAAGTTGGGCAAAGGTTGCGTGCTTCACAGCAACGTAACTATCGACGGCCCGTCCACGTTTGGCGAATGCAATGAGTTTTATCCCCACTGTTATATTGGTGGTAGGAGCCAGGATTTGAAGTACAAGGGTGAGCCGACCTATTTGGAAGTGGGACATCACAATGTGTTCCGCGAATATAGTTCGGTGAACCGCGCGACGGATCCCGGAGAGAAGACGGTCGTCGGCAATTACAACAACATGCTGGTTGCTGCTCACATGGGGCATGATTGCCGCATGGGTGATCATGTGATTTTGTCCGGTTACGCCGCCATAGCAGGCCATGTGGTGATTGGCGATTATGCGATTGTTTCCGGAGGGACGGTCGTTCATCAATTCGTCCGCATCGGTGAGCATAGCCTGATCGGTGGAGGGAACCGGGTTGTCAAAGATATTCCTCCGTACATGATTTCCGAAGGCCACCCTTGTGTTGTGCGTTCCGTCAATACGATAGGCCTCCAGCGTCGCGGGTTTAGCGAAGAAGATATCCGGGCGCTCAAACAGGCATATAAAAAGTTTTTCCTGCATAAGGGTACGGTATTTTCTGATGCGGTGGAGGAGTTGCTGAATGATGAGCGTTTCGGGACGAATCCCTATGTCGTCAATCTCGTCAAGTTCCTGCAGACTTCGGAACGCGGTTTTGGTCATTAAGGAAGGATTGACGAATATGTACAAGGGATTTGTGTTCGATCTGGACGGTACTCTGGTCGATTCCCTGCCCGGTCTTACCGAAGGATTGAATCGTGCCTTGAAGGCGCAGGGGTATCCGCCTTATCCGGCGGAAACCGTGGCGACGATGGTGGGCAAGGGCGCCCGGGAATTGTGCCGTTCTGCGTTGAAGGCTTTCCGGAAATCGAAGGGAGAGGTTAGCGACGATGATGTGATGTGTCTGTATGCAGAGTTTGGTCGCGAATATCCCCATACCTGGCAGGGTGGCACGACTCCCTTTGAGGGAATCATCCCCATGTTGCGGGAGTTGTCGGACGGAGGTGCCCGCCTGGCGGTGTTGTCCAACAAGCCTCATGATGTGACGCGCCCTCTCGTCCTTGACAAACTTCCGGGGATTCCTCTGGACCCGATTCTCGGATTTTCATCGGAGTTCCCCCGTAAACCCGATCCCTCTTCGCTATTTCATATTATCGAAAGCTGGGGACTAACGCCTGCGGATGTCTGCATGGTGGGGGATTCCGCTCATGACGGCAATACGGCGGTCAATGCCGGGACTGGACTTGTTCTGGTCGACTGGGGCTATAGTACGCGTGACGCCTTGGAATCGTTCCGGGTCCCCGTTTGCGAGTCCGTGGCGGAGTTGCGATCTATTCTGGTGGGTAGCCGGGTCTGAAGGGTAAGTCCATGACGATGTCGAACGGGGATTTTTCCCATGGCGGGGATTTATTGAAGCTGGCGGAGGTGTCGGGGCATGCGCCAGAGGACCTTGTGGATTTCAGTGTCAATGTCAATCCCTCCGGTTTGCCGGATTTCATACGTGCCGCTCTTTGGGGAAGCTTGGAGAAGCTGGCTCCTTATCCGCCTCCGCACGCGGAGGACGCGGCGGCTTGCGCTGCGGAACGCCATGGTCTGGATGCTGCGTGTTTTGTGCCGGGGAATGGCAGCAATGAGCTGATCCATGTTCTGCCGGGGGCGTTTACCCCGGCGGAAGGGTTGATTGCCGAACCGGCATTCTCCGAATACAGGCTTGCTTGCTTGAAGGCCGGCATTCCGGTGCGTTCCCTCGTGTTTGGGGAAAAATCCGGGTTTCGTGCGGATCCGAAAGAATTGGCCTCTTCGGCACGGACGGGAGGCATGGTCTTTTTGGCGAATCCGGGGAATCCGTCCGGGGTGCTCTTGGACAGAGACGAGTTGCTGGAAGCGGTGACTCGGAGGCAGGATGTCCTGTGGATACTGGATGAAGCGTTTATCGACTATGTCGGAGAGGAAGCATCGCTGGTGAACATGGCTGCGGCGTTGCCCAATCTGATGGTCTTGCGTTCGTTGACGAAATTTTACGGGATGGCGGGGCTTCGTGCCGGGTATGCTGTTGCGTGTCCTGCCGTGGCGGAGAGGTTGCGTGCGGCCTTGCCTGCATGGAATGTTTCAACATGTGCGGCAGAAGCGATGAAGGCCGTTTTCCGGGAGGGAGGAACTTTTGCCGATAAGGAACGGTGTATGAATGCGGAGCGGCGTGACGATTTGGAGCGGCGTCTGGATGCCTTGCCAGGAGTGGTGCGCATTCCCTCTTCAGCCAATTATGTGCTGTTCCGCTGGCCTTACGGGGGGGATCTCGCCCGCAAGTGCCTGGTGGAACACGGTATTGCTTTGCGCGATTGTTCCAATTACGAAGGTTTGTCCGGCGGTGTGTGGTTTCGTGCGGCGGTGAGGTTTCCGGAGGATCATAAACGTCTGGTCCGGGCTCTCTCCGGGTATGTGTGCGGGAATGATCCGGGAGAGCCGTCCCGAGTGGAATTCCCGGTACCCGTGATCAAAAAGAGAGTACCGGCCCTGATGCTGCAGGGGACTTGTTCCGACGCCGGGAAGAGCGTGCTGACGTCCGCGTTCGGTCGTATTCTCGTTCAGGACGGGTATGCGGTGGCGCCTTTCAAGGCGCAGAATATGGCTCTGAATTCCGGAGTAACTGCGTTGGGCGAAGAGATGGGGCGGGCTCAGATGGTACAGGCCCGGGCATGCCGGAAGGATCCCGATGCGAGGATGAATCCCGTGCTGCTCAAGCCTCACTCCGACATGGGTTCCCAGATTGTGTTGATGGGGCATCCTGTCGGCAATATGGATGCCCGTGAGTATTATCGGCACAAAAGTTCCTTGTGGCCGACCGTTTGCGAGGCATACGATTCCCTGTCCCGAGAATGCGATGTGATGGTGCTGGAAGGGGCGGGGAGCCCCGGTGAGGTGAATCTCAAGTCCGTGGATATTGTCAATATGTCCATGGCCAGGTACGCCGGAGCTTCCGTGTTGTTGACAGGGGATATTGACCGCGGCGGGGTGTATGCCTCGTTTCTGGGAACGTGGATGACGTTTGACCGGGAGGAACGGGAGTTGCTGGGCGGATTTCTCGTCAATAAGTTCCGAGGCGATGCTTCGCTGCTGGGGCCTGCCCACGACTACATTCAGGCCCGGACGGGAGTGCCCGTCGTCGGCATCGTCCCGATGATCCGTTCCCTGAACATTCCCGAAGAGGACAGGGCGACTTTTTCCTTCCAGAGTGTTGGAGGAGATGTCCCGGTCGGCGGGGTCTTGGACGTTGCTGTCGTCATGCTTCGCCATGTATCGAACTATAC
Organism: Akkermansia sp. N21169; assembly: GCF_029854675.1. NCBI lineage: Bacteria > Pseudomonadati > Verrucomicrobiota > Verrucomicrobiia > Verrucomicrobiales > Akkermansiaceae > Akkermansia > Akkermansia sp. N21169. The sequence continues at coordinate 180,732 of NZ_JARWNC010000039.1, forward strand.
GGATTTTGCTCCGCTTGCCGAAGAACCGGATATCCGGTTGCGTCAGGTGCGTACGGCGGATGAATTTGGTTCGCCGGACTGGGTGATCTTACCTGGATCCAAGAATGTAGTGCATGACTTTGAAACGCTTGAGGCAGCCGGACTGGCGGAGTTGATCCGCAGGCACGCTGCTTCCGGCAAGTGGGTGCTGGGTATCTGCGGTGGTTTGCAGATGCTGGGCAGGACGATTGAGGATCCTTCCGGGATCGAATCTTCCCGGCGTTCGTTTTCCGGTTTGGGACTCCTGGATTTGGAGACGACATTCGAACGTGACAAAATACTGACTGCCTTGCACGGGGTCACAACACCTTTGGGACGGACGACTTCCGGGTATGAAATCCACCATGGGCGTTCGCGTGCCGGGAGCGGGTGCGAGCCGTTGTTTTTCCGTCCTGACGGTTCTGCCTGCGGTTATGGAACTGGGCGGGTTTGGGCGACGTATTTGCATGGGGTGTTCGAGGATGATGAATTCCGCCGGGCAATGATTGACCGCGTCCGAACGGACGCCGGTTTGAAACCTGCGGGAAGGATTCTCGTTCGGTGCGATTTGGACGGTGCTCTGGATCGTTTGGCGGATATCGTCCGCGAAAGTGTTGATTTGAAAGCGATCTACCGGAGCATGGGACTGGCATGACGATGGTTAACGACACCGTGTGGCTCATTCCCCTGGCTTTCGCGCTGGATTTGGCTTTGGGGGATCCCCGTGTGGACTGGCATCCCGTATGCCTGGCGGGATGGTGGTGCCGAAAGGTGGAATGTTTCTGGAAACGTATGTTTGGCAAGACGTTTTTATCCGGGGGGATGGCCTGGTTTTGTTCCGTTCTTCCTTGGTTGTTCTTGTGTTTTTGCCTTTTGTTCGCATGTCGCCGCTTGTTTCCGTCCGAATGGGGAGTTCTTGTGCCGGGAGCAATGGCGGTGTATGCCTGCCTGGCTCCCCGGAGCCTGGCCGAGCATGCCTGGCGTGTGATTCGGGAGGCTTCTTCCGGCGATTTGGAGGGAGCGCGGAGGGCGGTATCGATGATCGTCGGAAGGGACACGAAGAAGTTGGATATGCACGGAGTCCTGAGGGCTGCTATTGAAAGTGTGGCGGAGAATTGGACGGATGGCGTTTTTTCTACCATCTTTTGGGTGGCTCTTGGATGTACGTTCGGAGGAATTGAAGCCGGTGCCCTCTGCGCCGTCTTTCACCGTGTTTCCAATATCATGGATGCCATGTGGGGCAAGAGGAATGATGAGTACCGCCGTTTCGGCACCTGGGCGGCAAGAACGGATGATGTGCTCAACTGGATTCCAGCTCGGTTGTCACTACCGTTGATAGCCGTGGCAGCCGCAGTTGTTCCCGGTTGTTCTCTTCATGGTGCTCTTTCCATCGGCTGGAAATATAGACATGAACATGCGAGTCCGAATTCAGCCTGGAGCGAGGCGGCATTTGCCGGAGCCCTGGGACTTCGCTTGAGTGGTCCCGTTTCCTACAAGGGGATGCCGGCTCCCTATCCCTACATTGGGGAAGGCAGGACGGAAGCCACAGTAGAGGATGCCCGGCATGCTGTTCTGCTGATGGCGGCGGCGACGGTCCTGGCTATTGCCGTATCCGTGCTGGTTCTTCAGTGGTAAGGAAGATAGGGGATAATAATTTCCTGAATTAGCCTGCTGTGGAGTTTTTTCATCGCTTTGCCCCCTTCATGTAAGTTAGAAGAGGTTCGTTCTCCCCCCCTCTAGCCCATGATGTACGGATATTACCGAGTTGCCGCCGCTGTACCGCAAGTGCGGGTTGCCGATGTGGATTACAATGTGGATCAAATGATTGCCAGCTACGAAGAGGCTGTCGGTCAAGGTTGCTCCGTTGTGGTTTTCCCCGAATTGGGGGTGACGGGGTATTCGTGTCGGGATCTTTTTTTCCAGGGTACATTGTTGTCCCATGCTGCACGAGGCGCACGTAAAATGGCTCGTGCAACGGCAGGGAAGGGGTCGATTGCCGTGTTCGGACTTCCAGTTTTGCAGGGGGAAGCCCTGTTCAATGTGGCGGTCGTAGCCCAGAACGGAACGATGCGGGCCGTGGTTCCCAAAACAATTTTGCCCCATGTCCGGGAATTTTACGAGCAGCGCCAGTTTCGGTCGGGGCGTGCCCTGAATGCCTCCCATGTGACGCTGGACGGAGAGGAGGTGCCTGTGGCCCGGGATACCGTATTCCGCGCAGGAGATTCGCCGCTGATTTTCGGGGTTGAACTATGCGAGGATCTTTGGAGCGTGATTCCACCCAGTTCGCGCTTGGCTTTGGAAGGAGCGCGGGCTATTTTCAATCTGTCTGCCAGTACGGAATTGACGGGTAAGGCGGAATACCGCCGGGATCTCGTCCGGCAACAGAGCGGCCGTTGCCTGGCTGCCTATGTTTTTGCATCCTGCGGTGTCCATGAATCGACGACGGATGTCGTCTTCAGTGGTCATTCCCTGATTGCCGACAACGGAAGGCTGGCTGCAGAAAACGAGCGTTTTTGCCGCGAGGCTACCTTGATTACGGCTGATATCGATTTCGAGCGTTTGGCTGCGGCTCGTCTTTCCGAGAGTTCGTTCAATGATTGCCGTGACGGGATCGAGACGACCGGAAGGGTGATCCGGTTGGATGAAACGCCGGCTTCTCCGGATTTGGAATACGCTTTCAATCCTCCCCGTCCTTTCCTGCCCGGAGAGGCTCATGCCGACGAACGTTGCCGTGAAATTATTGCCATCCAGGTGGCCGGCCTTGCCAAACGGGTGGAACATACCGGTGCGAAGAAGCTCGTCATCGGGATTTCCGGAGGCTTGGATTCTACCCTGGCCCTTTTGATTTCGTCCCGCTGTTGTACCCTGCTTCGCAGGCCGGCTTCCGATATCGTGGCCGTCACGATGCCCGGATTCGGCACGACGGGCAGAACGTACAACAATGCCTTGGCGATGTGCCGCCTTCTGGGGGTGGAATTGCGCGAGATCGACATCAAACAGGCCTGTCTCGTACATTTTGACGACATAGGACACGATCCTCAGGAATTGTCGACGACTTACGAGAATGTCCAGGCGCGGGAACGTACTCAGATTTTAATGGACCTGGCCAACAAGATGGGCGGCCTGGTCATCGGTACCGGCGACTTGTCGGAAATCGCCTTGGGATGGTCAACGTACAATGGCGACCACATGTCCATGTACGCGGTCAATTGCTCCATCCCCAAAACCTTAATCCGCCGGTTGATCCAGAGCCTTGCTTCGGAAGCGGGAGGAGAGTTGGAAGCTGTGCTTCTGGACATCAATGCAACCCCGGTAAGTCCGGAACTGCTGCCTGCCTCCGAGGATGGATCAATTGATCAGAAAACGGAGGATGTGCTGGGCCCCTATGACCTGCATGACTTCTTCCTGTACCATTTTATCAAGTACGGGGCGTCTCCCTCTAAAATCCTTTTTCTGGCGGAACATGCATTCCGCCAGGAATTCGACCGTGCGTTCATTGCAAAATGCCTCAGGACATTTTTGTGGCGGTTTTTCTCCCAGCAGTTCAAGAGGAACTGTATTCCGGACGGTCCTAAAGTGGGGACGATCGCGTTATCCCCTCGGGGCGACTGGCGCATGCCTTCCGATGCCGTCGTTAAAGTATGGATGGATGAATTGGATCATTATTGCCGATGACTGGCGAGATTGAAAGAAGTCCCTGGGAGATCTTCCTTGTCCTTCTGGCCTTGTTTGCTTTTCTGGGTTTGATCTCTATGCTGGCAGCCTTGCTGGGAGGACGTCAAAAAACGGGAGAAGTATGGGATCAAGCAACCAGTTCCGCTTTTGACCATTTGCCGGTGCCATTTGCTTTTTTATTCCTGGTGTTGATGCTTGCCGGTATCTTTTGCTGGCAGTTTTTTCCCAAATCGATTGTAGCGTATCGTTATCCGAAAGGCAGGAGGAAGGAATTGCTGGAGCAGTATCGCGATTTGAGAAACGTCAAGCGCAAGAAGAAAAGAGACAGGAAAAAATCAGGGAGAAAGTGAGTTCCCTATGTTGGTGGCTTTGTTGTTCCGGATCTGCGGCAGGTCTTTATCGGACATCTGCTGCAGATCCAAAGAGGTCTTGCTTTAGTACGAGAAGCTTACGCCCAGGTTGACGCGGTGATACACCGACCTGTTCCGGCCTTCGAACTCATACCCGGCATATGCCGTCCATTGCGGAGAGATTGCGAGAGTGCTGTCGTAATTGATTCGTACGGCATTGCGGTCCGGCACAATTCCTTTTGCCGTCCAACGGTATCCGTTCATCAGGCGTTCGGCTCCGGCGCTCGGATTTTCGCGATAGACGTCCGGCACATAGCTGACGGACAGGGAATTGACCCAGCCCATTCCGTTTAACGAGCTTTGTTTGGAGACTCCCATTCCGACTGGAAGGGAAAGATTCCTCATGTGTCCTTCATCGAAGCGGCGGGCGTCCCAGCCTTTTTCCGTGAATGAGTCCTGAGTGACATCCGTGTACTCAAGCCCAAGGAATGCGCTTACGCTCCAGTTGTTTTTCAGAGCGTGGTCCCACTGTCCCTTGAGAGTGCCGAAGAGAGTGCGGTTATCCCACTCGCCGTGTGACCAGTTTCCCGTATGGAATGAATCCATTTTGTTCTTCGTCCATCCGTAACCGGCCGCTCCTGTTACAGTCAGCGCGTTCTTGGGATTGATCTCTTTTCTCCAGCCACCGTAAAGAAGAGCGACTTCGGATGTCTGGTCGACATCTCCGACGAAGGAGCGGCTGTAGTTCTTGCCGTAGAGATTGCCGAAGGAAAGGCCGAGAATTGCGTTGGTCGTGATCTTGCGATCGGCGCCGACGGCGTACCCTCCTCCATTGTAGTCGTATCCGTCACGGGTTCCAACGGAACCGTGGTTGGTGAAGTCTCCGAGTCCCTTGATCCAGTAGTTGTTTTTCGGTTCCATCTTGAACCGGGTGACACCGAGGTTGCCGAGTGCGGCATTGGATGTGGAGAGGGCATTGGAAGCGGATGACCACATGGTGTTCATGGCGAGACCTCCCGCCAGTTCGGGCAGGATGTCTCGGATGATCGGAGCCGGAGGTGTGGGCGGATTAGGATCGTCAGGATCTACCGGATCGACGGGAGGTTCTACGGTATCGGGAGTCCATACGACATTCAATTGATCCAATGTGCCGTCTCCATCCGAATCAATCCATTCACGGCTCCATGTTCCATTGTAGGTGTAGGGAGAGTCGATGCGGTCGCTTCCCGTCGCTAAAGACGCAACGGAATCAAAATCCCCGTCATGGATTTGTTGTGCATCATGCAGCAATGTAAAGCTATGGGGAGCAGCCCACCGGTTGTCCGCATAGTAGTAATTCGTGTCGGTTTCCGTATTGTGAATGCCGAGGGATCCTCCGAGGAGGAATTGCCCGGCAATAATTTCAACCGGGCCGGGGGAGGAAAATCCCGTTTCGGTCATATGGTAGGCGAAATCGACGATGATATTGCCATTCATCGTAATTTCATCCCCTTCCAATATCGCATGTTCACCGGGCCTGATGGTAACGATATCCCCTTCAGGCGTACCGCCGATTCGGATAAAAGGAGCTGTGATCTTGGCATTGCTGATATCCAGGATCCCTGCGTATTGGGAAAACCCGTGTCCTTCGCCTTCAACGAGCAGGGATGCTCCTTGCTGGAGTACGAGTGATCCCTGGTGTACGACAAGATCGCCGCCTTTTATCGTTGAAACAGCCATATCTGGGTCTTCCAAATCCTCTCCGGAAAAAACAACCGTACCCGTATAGCCATCACCCTTGTTCAGATCCCAAGTGATCGGCTTTGCGTCCTCGGGCTCGGCATCGGGTTCGATGATGATTGGGTCGTAGAAGGAAACTTTTCTTCCTTCCGCTGCGCGTACGTTCAAATCCGTTTCATCCATCCCCCAGGCGTTTATGGCTAAATTGACATATTCATTCACCCCGGGAAGATTGTTGCGGAAAAGAATATCCCCCCTGTCTGCGGAAAGGACATTGTTGCCTTTCCCCATCATGCTCAGGTAGACAACGGCGTTTCCGTCGTAAACACCTCTGTTATTGGTGAACGAAACATCTCCGCAATTGGCAATGTACAGGTTGGTAGAATAAATGGCACTTCCTCCTCCACCATCTTTAGTGGCATAATTACTATCGAAAAGTACGCTCTCCGCTCCGGTAATCCTGACTCCGACATCCAGTCCGCTGCCTAATGATCCGGCATAGATGCCGCCGCCGACAACGGCGCTGTTTCCGATAAAGGATATCTTTCCCGTGTTTTCAAAGACAATGTCGTACTTACTGGTGGGCCGGTAGTTGAGGGCACTGATAGCTCCCCCCGTAAGTGGCTTGATTATTCTCGAAAAGAATATCTCCCGTATTTTGAAACAGGATTGGAGCGATGTTCTCGTCCAGAAGCGTAAAGTCTATATAAATGGCACCGCCGCAATAAGGTGCTTCATTTCCCCGGAAGACCATGTTCCCCGTATCGACAAAGGACATGTGGTTTGCTACTCCTCCACTGTAAAGAGCTCCACCATTGGAATAGGAATTTCCTTGTGCCATGTTGTTTTCGAAGATCAGGTCTCCCGTCTTTGAAAAATCCAGATGTCCGGAAATGCTGAACAAAACGCCGCCGTATGTGGAGGAATTCCCTTTTGCTATAAAATCCCCCTGAAGATTATGAACAGTCAGGTTACCAGGCATGTCCGCCTGATTTCCCCTCAGTTGTATGGCTCCTCCTTCCGATGATGACTTGTTGTTTTCGAAGGTGATATTTCCGTTGATATCGGAAAAGATCAGTCCGCCGTAGGGACAGTTAATGGCTCCTCCCGTATAGCCTGAGAAATCGGAAAAGGAGATAGACCTCGTATTTGAAAATACGACGGAATTGGAAAGGTAGCCTCCCATATTCCCCGAAGAGTTTATCCCCCCATAGGTACCGTTGCCTTGGAAAGAGATATCCCCCGTATTTGTTATGGAAAAACGGGTATCTACTGTTTTGTTGCTGGCACTGGAAGTCAATAGATAAGGAAACGAGGTTGATTCCGGAGATTCCGAAAGAGGCGTGAAGGAAACGTTCCCGACTGAATCCAGAACGAAGGCGCCGTTTTGAAAATACTGATCGCGACAATCATTAAGTTCATCGACAGTGGTGACTACTAAATCAGCATTTGCCGGTATTGTAGAAACGCTAAAAATTAGAGAAAATGGAAATAAATATCTGATTTTCATTTGAAGGGGTGGTATATTGAAGATCCATTGTTTTTCTAACGAATTTGCAAACCGCTTGTTTTTTTATTACTCTTCTGATCGTCAGTAAATTATAATCATATATAATGTATATTTATTTTTCTTGAATTAAATTCATTTCGGCAACAACCACATTGAATGTCAATGGGTGTAAAAAAAATTGACAGCGGTTTGCAAAACCGTTAGTGTCCTCGCGACAGCGAGGAGGGAAGTATTCCTGTCGTTGTAAATTGTATTTTCTTTTTGTGGTTGAGCCACATAAGAATATTTTTCCAGAAGTTCTACCGGGTTATCCGGTGACTAGCGGGAAGATCTCCAGGAGAGAAAACGAACAACTGTATCTCGTTCGTGCCCCTCTCCCATGGTCGGGAGAGGGATTTTTCTGCCTTATTTTAGGAACAAAATGGGGAAGTATTGAAAATGTCGTTTGTCCGAAGACGATATTAATATATAAAAAGCTTCTCTCCCTGAAGAGAGAAGCCTTGAAATCATTAAATTGGATTTATTTTTTAATTATCCATTAATGATTGATGTTTTTTCAGCAATTCTACTGTCAGAGGCTGGGGGAATGTTTTCTGATGGGGCGATTTGGCGTCTGAGACGGCCTGTTCCCCGTGGAAGAGGGGGACGGGATAGGTTTTGATTAACTCCTTGCGGCCTTCGCGGATCATGATTTCAGCCATTTTCATGGTCTCGGGATTGGTGTTGTCACCCTTGTCCGGGATGGCAACAGCCTCCATCAGGGAGAAGGTCCCTTCCGTGGGATCGACATAATCGATGGGAAGCCCCTTCTTTTTGTCGGCTACGGCTTGCTGGCGCAGACCGAAAGCGATGGCGACTTCCCCGGCCCGCAGTTTTTTGAGGGGTGCTGATCCGGAATTTTCCAAATGGGGACCGGCATTGTCAATCATGGCCTTGAGGATTTGCCGTGTTTCTTCTTCTCCATAAGCGTTGACAAGGGCCTGGACCATGAGCCAGGCAGTTGACGAACTCTTGATGTTGGGGATGGAGATGAGTCCTTTATACTCGGGTTTGGACAGATCCTTTAAGGACTTGGGAACGGCGATTCCACGATCCTCGATGACTTTGGTATTAATGAAGATAGCGCCTTCCTGTCCGGTGATGGGACCGAAGCAGGGATTGACGGGCTTAAGGGGCTCCATGGCAAAAGTCAGGGGAAGGAACATCTTGTTGGCGCTTTGGGCGCTGTCCAGGTAATAGGAGGAGAGCGTCAGCATATCCGCCTCAATGTTTTTACCTTCGGCGATTACTTTGCCACCCAGTTCCGACGTACTGAACGTGGTGAACATGTATTTGTCTTTGTAACCGGCCTTGTCCAGGGCCTGTCCCATGGCGGCGATAGCTTCATCGTCGGCATTGGAGTAGATGATGACCTGTTTTTCTCCCTGACAGGAGGTCATGAAAGCCATGGTGGCACTTCCGAGGATACAGGCGGCGAGGATGGAACGTAGTTGTTTCATATGGTATGGGTGTGGTTATTGTGCATGACGGTTCCGGGATATCCCTGAGATGACCACCCTGATCACGATATTGGTGAGGAGGATGAGAACCGACATGACAAAGATTTCGTCGAACTTCGCGAAGTGCTGAAGTTCCTTGATTTTCGTGGTGAACACGGCAGTTCTGGCGCCGACGAGGAAGATGATGGCGCTGATGGTGATCATGCTGTTGATGAAATAATAGGAGAAGATTTCAAGAATTGTGCCCATAGAGTTGGGAATGACGACTCGGAACATCGTCTTGATCCAGCTGTCACCCATGAGGGAGGCTGTCGCTTCCCAACCTTTGTTCATTTTTTCCAGTGAACTTTTACCCATAAGGTAGGGAGTCGTGAAGAAGTGGATGACGTTGCAGACGATGAGGATAAGGAAGGTGTTTTGCAGACTGGTGCCGGAGAAGGCAAAGAGGTAGGCAATGCCGAGAACCATGCCTGGAATGGTGTTGGTGACAAGGGCAATGCCATTGATGATGCTTCGCGCTGCGCCGTGGAGTTCCGACCGGGCCGTGACCAGAGAGGCTCCGTAGGCGAGAAAGGTACCTGCGGCGGAGGTAAAGAAAGCGACGAGCAGGGAGTTTTCGTAAATTCCCGTTAGATTGGGTGACTTCAGAAGACGAATAATGTTATCGAACGTCAATGAGGGCTCGTAGGGCCAGCTACGGATGAAAGGTACGACGAACATAACTGCAAAGATGGCGATGATCCCTCCGAGGAGGATCAATGAACCGGAGGCGCAAATGGTGTCCCGGACGGGGCTGGACTTGATTTCCTGCCGGGAGATTTTGTTATAGCGGAAGTTGTAGCGTTCCAGATATCCGATCAGGATGATACTGATGATGGACGGCAGGAGCATGATGACGGCGATCGTGGAGCCTCCGGCGAAGTTCGGGATGGCTCCTAGCATTTCATTGTACAGATGGATGGCGACAACATCGAATTGGCCGCCGATGGAGGCGGGGATGCCGAAGTCCGTGAAACTGAGGGTGAACGCCTGGATGAAAGCGGCTCCAAGGGTTCCGACCAGAGGACGAACTGCCGTACAGAAGAAAGTCTGGATCGGAGTGTCTCCCATGATGCGCGAAACGATCGCGAAGTTTTTATCAATGTATTTAAACGTGTTGTTGATGAGCAGGAAGGCGATGGGCAGCGTATAAATGACATACCCGAGAAGCATCCCGTTGAACCCGTAGATGTCAAAGGGCTGGAACCCCAGAATGGTGGTGAGCAAACCTTCTTTGCCGAATGAATAAATGATGACGAAACCGTAGGTGATAGTCGGCAGGAACATCGGGGAAATGGTTAATCCTCCGATGATCTTCCTGATCCTCCCGGGGAGGGCGGTGTTGTTGACCGTATAAGCCAGGAAAAAAGCCAGGATCGTTGTGATCAGAGCGGAAGCCCCCGAGATTAGGAAACTGTTGCCGAATGAGTGGAGGAATCGTCCGTTGGCCAATGTTTCAGCGTAATTTTCCAGCCCGAAACTTCCGTTGGCGGACAGGGATTGCCTCACCAGGTAACCCATAGGCAGGGCGAGGAATACGGCAAAAACGGCGATGACTGCCCAGAAGACGATTTTGATTTCCGATTTTTCCTTATGATGCATAACAACCTCCGAAGAGGGACATGATGTTGTTGCGTTTGATCTCGAGCTGATTCAGGATGAATGTCTTGACAAAGTTATTGCATGGTTGGGAGACGATTTCGACCGGGGTGGAGTATTGGGAAATCCTGCCTTCGTTGAGGATCAGGACTCGGTCGGAAAGAGTCAGGGCTTCTTCCGGATCGTGGGTGACAATGACGGTGGTGAGATTATATTCCCGTGCGATGGTTTTGATACGCGTTTTGATGGATTCCTTAATGACGCCATCAAGGGCGCTGAGGGGTTCGTCGAGGAGAAGGATACGAGGTTTCATGACAAGAGTACGTGCGAGAGCGACACGCTGTTTTTGTCCTCCGGAGAGCTGTTCAATCCTTTTGTCGAGATGTTCGGAGAGTCCTAAAAGTTCAATGAGTTCTTCCACTTCTTTCCGCGAACAGATGTTGGGTTTGTTTTTAAGGCCGTAGGTGATGTTCTGGTAGGCGTTCAGATTGGGAAACAGAGCGTAGTCCTGAAAGACGATATTGAATCCGCGCTGTTGCATGGGGGTGCGGCTGAGATCTTCCCCATCGTAAATGATGGAGCCGCCGTCCATGTCCGTTAATCCCAGGATGACGTTAAGCAGAGTGGTTTTGCCGCTGCCGGATGGTCCGAGGATGGAAACGATTTCTCCTTTCCCTATCGTGAGGCTGATGCCGTTGAGAACGGGGGTGTCGTTATAGATTTTTTTGATATTGTGAAGTTCCAGCATAATTGTGTTTTGGTAAAGGATGGGAAGTTACCGGGTTTTGTTTCCTCGGATGGCGGCTACTTGGTTGACGAGGCGTGCGAAGTCTTCCGGGAAAACATCGCCTATATTGCCGATGCGGAAGGTTGGAGCCTCGGAAATTTTACCGGGATAGATGACGAATCCGCGTTGTTTGAGCGCTTCATAAAAGGCGGGGAAATCGAAGTCTTCTTCCGGATACAGGAAAGAAGTGATAATGGGAGATTGTACGTCGGCGGGGAGAAGAGCTTTGAATCCGAGGCGTTCCATACCTTCGACGAGAATACTGTGGTTTTCCCGGTAACGCTGGTGACGCGCGGCAATCCCTCCTTCGTCATTGAGTTCTTTGAGTGCCTGGAAGAAAGCGCGGACAACATGTGTTGGGGAAGTGAAACGCCATTTGCCATGGCCTTTTTCCATTTCGCTCCACTGGTCGTAGATGTCCAGGGAGAGGCTGCGGGAAGTACCCTTGCAGGATTCTATTTTGGCTCGTTTGGCAATGATGAACCCAAAGCCGGGAACACCCTGGATGCACTTGTTGGCGCTGCTGATGAGGAAGTCGATGTTTAACCCATTGATATCGATGGGGATACCTCCGAAACTGCTCATGGCATCAACGATGAAAGTGAGTTCATGTCCTTCTATAGCTTTGGCGACTTCTTCGATGGGGTTGATGATACCTGTTGTCGTTTCGCAGTGTACTATGGCGAGATGGGTTGTGTCCGGGTGCTCGACAAGGGCTTTGAGGACGACATCGGCGGTGACCTGCAGGGGTTCCTTCAGAGATATGATGGCGTAGTTCAGGCCGTGGTAGCGGGCGATGTCCCCCATGCGTTTTCCGTAGGCTCCGTTGGAGACAATGAGAAGCTTGTCTTCCGGCTTGACTGCACTGCCGAGGACGGCTTCTACGCTGTAGGTGCCGCTGCCCTGCAGGAGGACTGAGGTATAGGAATTGTCCAGTCCGGCGATGCGAAGCAACTCTTGGCGGATGACGGAGACAATGCCTTCGTTGTAGTCTTTGTCCCAGGTACACCAGTCCTGAAGCATGGCTTCGCGGACGGAGGGGGATGTACTCAGGGGGCCGGGTGTGAGGAGGAGGTAATTTCTCATATGAAGTAAAAAGCTTGAGGTTGTTATATTATCCGTTGAATTTGTTGATGGTGTCGATGCAGGCGGGAAGATCGGTGATGGAATCGATAACGTAGTGGGCTCCTGCGGTAAGCATGCGTTGGCGGACTTCCGATTTCATCGCGTTGATTTTTCCGGCGGGAAGGTTGCCGTATTCTTCTTCCGAAAGACCGAGTTCGTTGCTTCCGGAGATGATGCCGACAGTGTGGACTTTGGCATTAATCCCTTCCCGGATATCTGCAATGGTGTCCCCGACTTTGACGACTTGGTCGACGGAGGGGATGGCCAGGTCGATCATGTTTTGGTAGATCATGTAAGGCGCTGGGCGGCCGGCGGGCAGATTGGTAGGAGTGACAAGGTTGTCGACCACGTAGCCTTTGGCTGCGGCTTCAGGACGAACGATATCCATCATGGCTGCCGTGTAGCCTGTGGTGGAACCGATTTTGATGCCTTGTGCTTTGAGTGCTTCGAGTGTTTCGATAACGCCGGGGATGGGAGTCGTGAAATCCTTGAGCGAGGCGAAGAGATGTCGTTCGAAACTTTCGTACATTCCGAGGACATCCTCTTCCGTCCAATCCCTGCCATGAACTGCCCGGAATTGTTCGCGGATTGGAGGCATCGAGAGGATAGCGCGGATGTGATCGATTTTCAGCAACCCCATCGGTTCCCGTGCCTGGCGGTAGGTGATTTTAATGTTTTTCTCGGCAAAGACACGGAGGAAGACATGGAGGGGGGCGAAGCAGCCGAAATCGATGGCGGTACCCGCCCAGTCCATAATGATGCAGTTGATTTTGCTCATGGCGTTGTATGAAGATCCAATGTTGGATATTTTGATAAAAGAACGGACCAGTGTGCCGAACGGATCGAACCTATCCGAAACACACTGGTCCGCTAAGAAATTTACTGTGTCTTTATCGTAACAAATTCTTTGGGATGATGATTTCTTTAGAAGTTGAGATAGGCACCGCAGATAAACTGCCAACCGGTGAATCCGGCGTTTTTAGCTTTGTTTTCCTGACTGACGGTGGAGTTGCAGTATTCCATCATTGTCATGATTTTCAGACGGGAAGGTTCTGCGCTATAGACGTAGAAGTTGAACCCGCCACCGATGGCATAGTAGGAATCGGCGTAGCCCGGAGATTGTCTTTGGAGAGCCTTGACATAGCGGTTTTTACCGACGTTGACGGCATTGTCGCCAGAGGCAAACTGGAAACGGGCCACGGCCTCGACGTGATCTGTGATGGAGTAGGTGGGCAGCACGACAAGACCGAACATATCGTCGGCGTCCTTGTTGTTGCTCTTGAGTGCCCAGAGCCCTTCAACGGTAATGCCGAATTTACCTTGCTTGCCGATGTAGTAGGCGGACAAAACGTCTTCGTTCTGGGAACCGACGAAAGTACTGCTTCTACCGGCCAGAGGCTTGTCCGTATCGGCGAAGCTGTGAACCCAGTCAATGTAGAAACGCCCCTTGTCCAGAAGGATCTTGTCAAGACCATAGGAGAGTTCCGCCGTGGTAAAGCAATTTTCCCATGTACCCCAGATTTGTTTATTGGAGTCGTTTGTTCCCGACCAGATGCCGATGTAGTAGCCGAGTTTGTCCTTTTTGGTGTCGTTGGCAGCCCAGAACCCCCAGACGGAGTCAAAGAGGACAGTCGATTCGACGATGGAGAATTCTGGCACTTTGAGGGAACTGGATGAAACGCGGTTTTCGGCGTAGATTTCCGGGTTGGTTTTACCGAAGGCGAAAGTGTAGCCCTTGTCCTTGTAATTGTATTGGATGAATGCTTCGTAGAGGCTGGCTGACGTTTGGCTGTGATCATCCCAGTATCCCTGGGATTTGTTCCAGGAACCGGTGCTGTTTACGCCTCCGATGTTCCAGACGTTTTGGAGTTTGAAGTCATTCAATACTTTGGCGTTCCAGCCTGCACGGAAGCGGCGGTATCCGTCCGTCCAGTTGCGGCTGCCGTCATAGTTGCCGACTTGTCCGTCCACCCATCCGGCCTGGTATTGCATGCGGAGGCTGACGTTGACTTCCTGAATATAGGGGTTGTTACTGTTTTTATAGAGATGTACTTTCTTTTGGGGTGCGAGCCCGAAAGCCTGATCCCAGAAGTAGATGTTTTTGGTGACGGAAGGAGTAACCTCCGGTTGCGTTGCGGCAACTGTCGTCGGTGCGGCGGCTCCGGCAAGTTGGATCATGGAAGCTCCTGCGAGCAACGATGTCAGAATGAGGGGAGTGTTGTTGTTTTTCATAAGCTACGATTCGCAGAGTAACCATTTTTTTCAGGACGAGAACGGATTTATGGTTAGGAAATGGACACATAAGTGACCGTTTTGTTGCGTCATTTGTATAGATTTCTTGGAGAAGTGTTGATCGCTTCCGTCTCTGATTGGTCTAATCGGTATGTATTCGGTAGCAGATCAGGTTGTTGACATATTGGAGCAGTCCGGGATCAAAAGGATCTACGGTATAGTCGGGGACAGTTTGAATCCCATTACGGATGCCCTCCGCCGGAAAAAGACGATTGAATGGATCCATGTCCGTCATGAAGAAGTCGCAGCGTTTGCCGCTAGTGCGGAGGCGCAACTGACCGGCAGTCTGGCCGTATGCTGTGGCAGTAGCGGCCCCGGCAACTTGCACTTGATCAACGGTCTTTTTGATGCTCACAGAAGCCATGCCCGGGTTTTGGCTATCGCCTCCCACATTCCGCAAAGCCAGGTTGGAGTGGATTATTTTCAGGCAACTCATCCGGAAGAATTGTTTCGCGAGTGCAGTGTTTATTCCGAACTGGCATCGGAACCGGGGCAGGTTCCCCGCGTGCTGCTTTCAGCGATCCAGCATGCCTATGCGCGTCAGGATGTTGGCGTGATTGTTCTGCCGGGAGATGTTGCTGCCTCCAAGGCGGAGGGCCGGGAACTGGTGCATCCCCCCGCGTTTTCCAATCCGCGGCTCGTGCCTGCCGATTCTGAAATCAAGGCTTTGGCGGAATTAGTGAATGCGAGTGAAAAAATTACGTTCTTTTGCGGGATTGGCTGTGCCGGCTCGGAACACAAGATTGCGGCCCTGGCTCAAAAATTAAAAGCTCCCGTCGCCTATACGTGGCGTGGCAAGGAAATCTTCGAATACGACAACCCCAATGGCGTGGGAATGACGGGGCTTCTTGGATGGGGTGATGCCTACGAGGCGATGAAGCGGTGCGATTTACTGGTGATGTGGGGAACGGATTTCCCCTATCAGAATTTTATTCCTACCAATGTCAAGGTCGTGCAAATCGACATCCGCGGAGAGTACCTTGGCCGTCGCTGCCGACTGGATCTTGGAATTTGCGGCGATGCGGGATCGACGGCGGATGCCCTTGCTCCATTGGTTCATACCAAGGATAATGGCATTCATCTGACAGAGTCCCTCAAGAGACATGGACACCAGATCAAGAAAATGAATGCCTACATTGAGCCGGATTCGGAAAAGCCCCCCATTCGTCCGGAACACCTGACGACAGCCCTTAATGCTCTGGCAGACAATGATGCCGTGTTCACAATTGATACGGGAACTCCCTGCATATGGGCGGCCCGCTATATTTGTGCGACGAAAGGCAGGAATTTGATCGGTTCCTTCTCCCACGGGTCCATGGCGGATGCCATGCCGATGGCAATCGGGGCTCAGGCTGCCTTCCCGGGAAGACAGGTGATTGCCTTGTGTGGCGACGGTGGATTCTCCATGCTGGCAGGAGATCTCATTACTGTGGCCCAGTACAAACTCCCCATCAAGCTTGTCGTCTATAATAACGACTGTCTTGATTTCATCCAGCTGGAGATGGAGGCTGCCGGGCTTGTCCCGAGTCAGATTGATTTGCATAACCCATCGTTTGCGGATTTGGCGAGAGCTGTCGGCATCCGTGGATTCCGCCTCGAAAAGCCGTGCGATATCGAACGTCTTGTCAAAGAATTCCTCGACTATCCCGGCCCGGCTTTGCTGGATGCCGTCGTGGACAGGAATGCCATTTCACTGCCTCCTTACATCAGTATCGGGCAGGCTGCTTCGTTTTCCCTGTCTATGGTCAAACAGACATTGAACGGGGAAGTCGGGCAGGTGTGGGACACTCTGGCGGGAAACCGCAAACTATTTTGATCCTTCCCGGCGTCCGAGCGTGGTTTCCAGCAGGGGCTTGTTCTCTATATCGTAGGCTTGAGCCTTGATGGTGCCGTTTTCGATGTCAAGACGGACGGCGCTTTTATTGCTGCCGACGAGGATGGGAAAATTGCGCTTGCCGGGAACCGGTTCATGATAGGTGAATCGGTGCGTGTGCCCTGCGACCATGAGATCGACGTTTGCGTTATTGAGGATTTTGAGCATTTTGTCGCTGGCATCTTTCATGCCGTGGCTTTGTCCGTCGGGAAGTTTGCTGTTGTATTGTTCGATTTCCGAGATCGGGAAATGGCTGAAGACGATGCGGCAGGCTGCCTGTTTGTATTCGGATGTTTCAACGACTTTGGAGAGCCATTTGGCCTGTCGGGTACGGTAGGCATCGAAATCGACGAGGCCGAAGTATTCCCGGTGGTCGTTCGGTTTGTCTTCCCCGGTATCGAGGAAGACGAAGAATGTGTTGCCAATGCGTTGCGTTCCGTAAATTTCCCCATTGGTGCGGGGTGTGTAGGCAGGGATCATGCGGGCGACGGGGCCGCGCGTTTCATGGTTGCCGCGGACGAAGATGAAAGGCTTGTTTTTAGCGAACATCTCGGTACTGGCATCAATGTAGCTTTTGAAGGCCCAGTTTTTTTCGAAACTGTTGCTCAACATGTCCCCCACATAGAAGATGGCGTCGCAGGTATTGTAGTCTCCGAACTTGAGTAGATCCTTCAACTGGTCCGTGTGGTCGTGGACATCGCTCATGGCGATTACGGAACAGGTGGTGGCTTGCGGATCGAATGTTTTGAAATCGTACCAGGGTGAGGCGATTTCTTCTCCAAACGTTACCCGGTAGGGGGCGAATTTAGTAATTTCCTTGGAATGGAGTTTGTACTGGTAGGCCGTGTTGGGCTTGAGGTCGGGAATGCGGATGGCATGAAGCGTGTTGTCGGCTTCTTTCAATCCGTCTTTGGATGTCCAGTATGATTCTCCGGGAGCTTGTTCTCCGTCGCTTTGTTCCCGGATTTCTACCCAGGAATAACCTTTGCCGGATGTGGTGAAAACGATGGTGACACCGTCGTCTGTCAATTCCTGCAAGTAGGGGCCGTGATCGAATGAGTAGTTTTCGGCAGAGCAGACGAGAGCTGTTGCAGCAGACAGGCAGAAGATCGGGAAAAGAGCGTTTTTCATCTGGATGTGGTACGATTTTCAGAGAGATATTCTTTCAGGAATGGAAGAATACTGGAAGATTTCGCTTCTTCATCGCGTATATACCGGGATATGAAGCTATCTTCTCTTGCTTATCTTTCGTTGATGCCTATGTTATGGTCCTCGCAGGCGGCCGAACCGGGAGAATGGATGCCCTTGCCGGATGGAAAAAACAATCGTAGTCTGGGGGTAAAATCCCAGGATGGAGCTGCGTTGGTTGTAGACGGTTTGCTCAAGGCGGGAATGCCGAAATTGGCGCATGTCCCGGCTCAGGAAGCTAATTTGGAAGTAACGGCCGAGTTAAATGTGCCGGAAAATCCGGAACAATGGTCATCCGGAGCGATTGCCCTGATTGGGCCCAATGATCGCGATGTGGCTTATGGCATGGTCATTTTTAATGAAAACGGAAGGATGAAATCCGGATTTTATGGGGAATCAATGGTGGAACGATCTTTCAAAAAAGGAGGGACGATTCTTCTGAAACTCCAGGTCAGTGACGGGGAACAGCGTTTTAAGGCTTGGGACAAGGGAGCTCCGGAACCGGTCGGTTGGGATTCTGTGTCGGCTGTCAAATTGCCGCAAATTGCCTTTGTCGGCGTGCGGACGTATGCCATGAAAGGGTATTTTTCCCGGATCAATTGTACGGAGGGGAATGTCCAGCCCCCTCCTTGTGTGGTGTTGAAGGATGGACGGGTAGGCGCTTCGTTTGACAAGCAGAGCGGGTTGTTGCGCGAACTGACGCTGAATGGGGGCAAAGTGGAATTGTTCCGGGGGGATCTTGGCGGACCCAGTCTGAAGTTGGTGAGAAAGAGCGGCGGAGAGACCCGGCCCGTGATGAAGTTGTTGTCCGAATCCCCCGGTGCTTTTTCCTTCGAGGGCAGTGACGGCAATTTGCAAGCCGGACTGACATATGCCGTGGAGGATGACGCTCTGGCCGTCAAGATACGGGTCAAGAATACAGGAGATGAGGAATTATCTGCCGATACTCTCCAACTGAATTTGGGGATTGATACCTGCATGATCAGTTATCCTCAGTGGGACACCCGGCATTTCCCCTCGTTCCTCCGTTGTGAACCGACTCATTTCTGGGGGTATGCGATGTCTCCTCAAGGGAGCATTGTCGGCATCTTTTCTCCAGACCCCGTCTCATCCTGGCATCTGCATTACAATAACGGAGGACACCGGATCAATGGCATTGTTTTGGATCTTCTCGCGGATCAACCTCTGCCGTCCAGATCTCCGCAACAATCTTCCCTTCTGAAACCCGGAGAAGAACGTACATGGACGGTTTATCTGGCCGATGTTCCGTCGCTGGCCGATGTTCCGTCTGTTGCGGCCAGATACACGGGAGCACCTTTCGGCACGACTGACAAGTATACAGGTGAACCCGGTGAAGAAGTGGAAATTGCCTTGGCTGGCCCGGGGGCTTCCGTGGAATGGGCCTTGTGCGGTCAGTCCGCCACGCCCATTCGCATGCAGGACGGAAAAGCTGTGGTGACATTGCCGGAGACACCTGGATTTTACCGCCTTCGTATCAAGAACGGTTCCGGCAAGGAATCGGAAATGGTTCTGACTGTCAGGCATCCATGGTCCTGGTACATGGACGGAGCCCGCAAGTGGGCGGTGAAAGCGAAACAGAAAGCGGGAACCCATGTCGAGGGATGGTATGGATTCTTCCCTTCATTCCGGTGGAGCCAGTTTGAGCCGGACAAGGCACTGGATGAACAATTGGACAAGGATTTCAACGAATTGTTCCCCACGATGTACAATCTCGAAACGATGCAACCGACTGCTCCTGCCCTGCCACACCGCATCCAGAATCACGCCTGCGCGGCTTCCCTTTATGCACAACGCTACCTCCTGACGGGAGACATCAAGGATCTGGAACGTGCTGCCATGTTGTGTGATTTCGTGATGAAAACGCAGAAGGAGGATGGTGCTTATCGCAGCGGTAGAACTCATTATACAAGCGTGATTTACATCGGCAAGTCCATCATGGAAGTCATGGATATCGAACGCAGACTGTCCGCATCCGATCCGGTTTGGAAGGAACGGTACGATCGCCAGTACGCTTCCGTGGAGAAAGCCATGGACGACCTGGCACGCAACCTCGACAACATTGAGACGGAAGGCGAAATGACGTTTGAGGACGGCATGATTTCCTGTTCCTACACCCAGCTTGCCCAATGGGCTCGTTCTTTCGCCCGTCCGGAAAAGAAGGCCGGATATATCAAAGCAGCCGAGGAGCTTGTGGCCAAGCACCGTTGCCTGTCACAGATCGTCCAGCCGGATAGCCGTATGAATAATGCCTCGCTTCGGTTCTGGGAATCCCAGTACGATGTGCTCTGGTGTCCGAACCTGATGGGTTCCCCGCACGGCTGGAGTGCCTGGCGTCTCTACGGGCTTTTTGACCTGTATCGTTTGACGGGCAAGCTGGATTACCTCCGCCAGGCCATGAACGGCATGGGATCCTGTGCCAATTTGCTGGACCCTGTTTCCGGAGAACTGCACTGGGCATTCATGGTCGATCCGCGGATTGCTACATCGGTGTTTACTCCGGATCCCGATCATCCCGGCAAAGGTAAATTTGTGCCTCAAACCTTGGGAGAACAGCCTATCCCGATGATATCGTCATGGTGGAAGGCTCCGTATGCTACGGCGGTTGTTGGCTACGGAACTGGTCCGAATGCACAGGGCGGCTCCTGCGACAACGATGTGCACGAAATCTTCAAGTGCCTCGGCGAACATGTGCTGACGACAACATGGTTGTATGTCGGCAAGGACGGCATACCGGAAATCTGGAACGGTAAGGTGGAACGCAAGGGAGATACCTACCGTGTGATTCCCTCGGAAAAATACGTCTCTGAAGTACATGTCAACACGACTCTGCCGATCAAGCTGGAAGTCGCTTTCCCCGGTACTGATGCTCCAGTCACGTGCGATATGCAGCCCGGCATGGAATCCGTGATGAAGAAGTAATTTTTTCTCCGATTGGTTACGCCATTTTCCGGCCCGTCCAGCTTTCCTCTGGGCGGGCCGTCTTTTTGACCGTAAACTAGAGTGCAGGTGATGGCAAACCTGTGAACATTTCGCTTGATAAAGAACTGCCCTGCTGCCTGGAAAGAGGCTGCAGGGCAGGGGCATGATCGTAGGAAGCGATCAAGGAAAGTCGGGAAAATCAGAATTGGATTTGCACCCAACCGGGGAATTCTCCGCTTTCGTCCTTGAGGTTGGGACGGGTGCGATTGGAGTTGTAGCTAAGATAGTGTTCCGTACCGCCGTTGGAATATTGGGCAAGGAGGAACGAGATATGGTTGTTGTCCAGCCAGGCGCGGAGGTGTTGACGACCATTGGATTCGATGGTGACGGTATTGCCCTGGGGATCGGATAGGGAACCGGTGATCAAATTGTGCTTGGTGGAGCGGAAATCGTTGGAACCATGTTCATTGCCGTCCAGGGACCAGGCATGTCGCGGGGTTTCCCAGTTGGCGTGGTAGTCCTGCAGGGTTTCCGGGGCAAGAGCTCTGGCCTTGCCTTCGGGGCGCCCGATATGGTCGTCGGGGTAGGCTGTCCATGTGGTCATGCGTTTCCAGGCCAGCTGGTCGTAGGAACGAGGCAAGTCGAATCCGATACCGATTTGCCGACTGTCGTAGGGCAGTTTTTTCAGGTTGATTGTGTAGTCGACGCGCAATTTGCCGCTTCCATTGATGGAGTAGATGAATTCGACGGGGACATCGCCGAATTTACCGGAGACATGGACGGAGGCAAGGCCGTCTTTTTCCTGCCAGGTCATGGAGTCCTTTTTCCAGTTTTTGAGGGAAGGCGAAGAAAAGACGGTGACTTGGTTCGGGTTGTCAATAGGGATGAAATCGACGACCTGGTTTTCGCGCAGCATGGGGACGGCGTACATTTTCATGCCTCCTGTGACGATGTCCTGACCGTTTTTAGCGATGGTTTCAGGCAAGCCGGTTTGTTCCGGGATGCGGAAGGTAACGTTGCCTGACTGGATGTCGAGCATACCGTCCTTTTGCGTGATGACCGGAACGGACGCGGATTTCATGGAGGGCATGGGATAACTGGCGGTGAAATGGCGCGGCAGTTTTTCTATGGCGACGTCGAAGCCTCGCTTGTCCTTGAAACGAAGCGTCAGTTCGTCTCCCTTCATGGAATGTGGAATGATCAGGGTACCCTGTTCCATGGGGGCTACATCTACGCTGACGATACCGGATTGGTCCCCATCCGTCCATTCGACGTCAAGTGTGTTCAGGTTCCGTGTGTTGAAGCGGTTTTCCAGGGATACGACGGTCTGGTTGCCGATAGTTTGGAAATGACGGCTTGTGACGCGGACAGGTGAGTAGGCCATTTTCATGTGCCAGTATTCGGGCTTGGGACGGCGGAATCCGTCGATGACTCCCCATTCCCCGCCACCCATGATGGGTTTTTCTCCCTTGGGGTAGTACATTTCGTCGATGCCGCACCAGATGCCGAGGCCCATGATGGCAGGGGACGTCTGCATGTTGTCGACGAAGTATTTGGCATAGTCTCCCCAGAGATCCCGCAGGGAGGGATCCGTCATGTTCTCGGAGGTGTTGTAGCAATTGACGTGGAGTGCTTCGTCGAAGACTATCGGGCGGAAGTAGTTGTCGTACTTCATCAGCCCTTGCCAGCCGGGGTAGTGCTTGGTACCGACATCAAGGTCGCGCTTGATGCCAAAGTATTCGGAGTGCGAGAATTTGACGGGAATGTCCGGCGTGGTGTCCTTGGCCAGTTTGAGGCATGGAACGTACCGGGGTGACCAATAGCTTTCATTGGCGATGGACCAGACGAGGATGCTGGGATGGTTGCGGTCGCGCATGAGCATGGATTTGAAATCGTAGAGGACGAGTTCTGCCCTTCGGCGCGAGTTGTCGGTGCGGTCCCAACAGACGGAGGCTTCGTCTTCGAGGAAGATGCCGTAGCGGTCACAGAGGTCGACGAGGTATTCGTCGGGGGAATAGTGGGAGGTGCGGATGTAGTTGCAGTTTGCATCGCGGAACATCTGGATGTCCTTTTTGAGAATTTCCTTGTCCGGGATGGCGCGGCCATAGTAGGGGTGGATGTCGTGGTGGGCCACGCCGTGAAGTTTGACGGGCTTGTTGTTGACGAAAAGGGAGTTTCCCCTTGTTTCAATTTTGCGGAAACCGATGTTGCGCGTGACGGTTTGCAGGTCTCCTCCGGGATTTTTCAAGGTGAGTTCCGCAGAGTAGAGGTAGGGATGTTCGGCGTGCCAGAGTTCCGGGGAGTCGATAGCGACACCCTTGATGGTTAATTTGCCTCCCCGGGTCACTTCCAGTTCTTGTGCAGCAACGGAGCCGGTTTCGGGCGGAAGTCCTTCGACTCCTTTTTTCTTCAGGACGAAGCTGGCCTGAAGCTTGTCTCCTTCCTTGAACCCGGCAAGATCGAATTCGATGTCCATCGTGGCTTTGCGTAGATCGTCGGAGAGATTTGTCTTGCAGAAGAGATCGGAGATGTGCGTCTGGGGCAGGGCGAAGAGGGTGACGCTGCGGAGGATACCTCCGACCTGGTGCTTGGCATAATGGGAAATGCGGGATGTTGCGGAGATTTCGGATTCGCTGCGGACGAGAAGGGAGACGGTGTTTCGTCCCGGCTTGAGTAAGTCGGTGATGTCGAATTCGAACGGTACCATTGATCCCATGTGGGTGCCGGCTTCCTTACCGTTGATGAAGACGCGGCATTCGCTCTCGACGGCCCCGAAACGGAGGACGGTACGTTTACCCTGCCAGTCGGCAGGGATCGTGAAATCGCGGAAGTAGCCTGCCCACTGGCCTTTCTCCACCCGGTAGCCGGGCATGTACCATTCCGACGGGACGAAGACGGAATCCCAGCCGGGAAGTCCGGCGAGAGAGTCTTTACGTTCGAATCCTGTTTCCGGTCTGGGGTTGAACAACCAGTTGCCATCAAGCGTCATCTGCGGATTTGGCACTCCGGGGATTCTTGAGGGAATGGGTGTATGACGAACGGAAACTCTCTGGTTGATGGAGTCGTATTCTTTCTGGACTGAATCGAAAGTCAGTTCTTTTTCCTGGGCCTGAGCCTGGTGGAAAAGAGGGGCGGACGAAAGAAGAAGCACTGCAAGTGGGGAAGAAAGGCGGAACATAGAGATGGGAAAGAAATGTTGTTCTCCGAAGAGGAGCGGTAAGAATATATACGCAGAGGGAAAGAATTTCTTTCCCGCTTTTTTTGTCCGCGAGCGAATCGTGGTGGAAAACGCATTTTGATAGACACGAGAGGCAGGAGACGTTATAGAGGATACAAGTATTTGCTTTTTCATGCAGGATTTCTTCACATTCGATTATTTGAGTTCCTACGGGATCTATTCCATTATTGCGGGCATTTCTACGATTGTGGCGGTGTTCTTGTCGATCATGATGGTTTTCGGAATCGGGAGTGGAGGGGATATGGATTTTGACGCCGGCGGAGGCGATGTCCACGCGGATACCGATTTGCATGTGCTTTCCCTTCGGTCGATTGTCGGTTTCTTCCTTGGTTTCGGCTGGGGCGGCATCATGGCCATGGATGCGGGACTGAGCCGTTGGGGTACGGTGGGGGTGGCATTGGGAGTCGGCCTGCTCATGTTCGGAGCGATTGTACTTCTTATGCGGATGGTGTACGGGATGCGTTCGGACGGTACGTTGAAGTACGAAACCCTCGTCGGGATGACAGGCAAAGTGTATGTGACTGTTCCTCCGGGAAAGGCCACGGGAGGACAAGTGCTTGTGTCCCATCCGAACCAATTGTTGTATTTGCCAGCCATTCAGGAAGGTGAGGTGCCTTTGCGGGCCGAATCCCCCGTTAAGGTTGTCGCTGTCAATGCAGGTATCCTGACGGTCGAAGCTTTATGATTTTTTTTGTCAGTCCGGAGCCTGCCTGGATGGCGGAGCTTCCGTTACTATTGTGTCTTTTCCCTTAAACCAATAAATAGATAATACCATATGAATATAATAGCCGAGATCCCCGCAATTCTTCCAGTTGCCGCTTTGATCCTGTTTATTATCGTTGTGTCCTCCTGGCTGTTCAGCCGGTACAGGATGTGTCCCCCCGATAAAATCCTGATCGTTTTCGGGAGGGTTGGTTCAGGTCAGCCGGCTCGTTGCTACCATGGCGGTTCGACTTTTGTGCTGCCGGTGTTCCAGTCCTACAGCTATCTGGATTTGAATCCGATCAATATCGACGTTCCTTTGCAGGGAGCCCTTTCTTCGCAGAATATCCGTGTGGATGTGCCGTCTTCGTTCATCGTAGGCATTTCTACATTGCCGGACATCATGCAGAATGCCGCCGCCCGTTTGCTGGGACGTTCCCGCGAAGAAATCCGCAGCCTGGCTACGGAAATTATCATGGGGCAGATGCGTGTCGTGATCGCTTCCATGACGATTGAAGAAATCAACTCCGACCGTGAAAAGCTTATCAAGGGTATTACTGAAGGCGTCGATGTAGAATTGCACAAGGTCGGCCTTCACCTGATTAATGCCAATATTACGGACATTCAGGATGCCTCCGGGTATATCAATGCCCTGGGGCAGGAAGCTGCCGCCCGCGCGATCAATGACGCCATGATCAAAGTAGCTGATGAAACTCGCCGTGGTGAAATCGGCAAGGCTGAAGCCGAAAAGGAACAGAGCGTCAATGTGGCTTCGGCTCGTGCCGAGGCTATTGAAGGCCAGAACGAGGCTGCGATTAAGATTGCAGAATCCCAATCACGGTTGAAAGTTAAGCAGGCGGAAGCCAAGAAGATATCCGAAATTGCCGAGAAGGTTCAGGAAGCCAAAACCTTGGAAGAAGCCTATCTGGCTGAAAAAGAAGCTGAATTGAAGCGTGCCGAACGCGAACGAGCTACTCAGGAAGCCAACGTCCTGGTGAGTGCCCAGATTCAGAAACGGGAACGCGAAGTCCAGGCCGAAGCGACGGCTGCCGTTCTCAAGCTGGAACAGCAAGGTAAGGCTGATGCTCTCTTGATTGAGAAACAGGCCGAAGCCGAGGCTATCAGAAAGCTGGCGGAGGGCGAATCCCAGGCATTGCTCCTTAAAAAGCGTGCCGAAGGTGAAGGTATCGAGCTGGTGGGTAAAGGTGAGGCTGCTGCCGTGGAAGCGGTGCTGGCCGGCAAGGCCCATGGCTTTTTGCAAATTGTGCAGGCCGCCGGCTCCGCAAATGCCGCCTCCAACCTGCTGGTGACGGAACAGCTTACCAAGATCGTTGAATATCAGACGAATGCCGTGTCCAGTCTCAAATTTGACAAAGTTGTCGTTATGGGCAACAGCAAGGAAGCATCCGTGGGCGGGTTTGTTCAAAACCTCGTCAAGGATACCCTGCCTCTGCATGAACTGGGCAAGAGCGTAGGGTTGGAACTGCCGGGATTCCTCGGCAAACCGGTGGATGCCTCTGCACCTGCTACTTCGGTCGAGGTTCCTCCTGCCAGGGTTGAAGAATAAATTATAGAGCCATGAGCCGGCGGGAAGCAATTCCCGCCGGTTTTTTATTGTGTTTGAATGAGGCAGCGGGAAATGTCGGCTTGCTACCGGTTTCGGTTTCTTTGTTGAGAATGGGTTGGCGGAATGTTGTTGAGGCAGAAAGATTTTGGGATACTTCTATTGCCAGTGTCCGTTTTGTCACCCAAAAGTTGTCGTTGATTGGGCGGGAACAGGGGATATGTGATGCGCCGGCAGGTTCTTGCCTCCGGTATAACCCATACAGACACTATGTTAAAAAATCTGTTCATCATGCTGTTCTCCGTTGCCGCCGTTTCCGTCTCCCACGCGGAAATGAACCTCAATGGCGCCGGCGCTTCATTCCCGGCTCCCGTCTATCAGGCCTGGACGTTTGACTATTCCGCTAAAAATCCGGAGGTCAAAATCAACTACCAAAGCCTTGGCTCCGGTGCCGGAATTAACCAGATCAAAGCTGGAACGGTTGATTTCGCAGGGACTGACAATCCTCTTTCCCTTCAAGAGCAGAATGAAGCGGCTCTGATCCAGTTCCCGATGTTGACGGGAGGCGTTGTCGTGATCGTCAACATTCCGGGCATTGCCTCCGGTGCATTGAAGCTCGACCAGCAAACCCTTGCCGATATCTATCTCGGTAAGATCACCCGTTGGAATGACGATGCCGTCAAAGCATTGAATCCCGACCTGAATCTTCCCGACCTGAAGATCACGGTCGTGCGCCGTTCCGATTCCAGCGGTACGACATTTATTTTCACCGACTATTTGAGCAAAATTTCCTCCGAATGGAAGGAAAAGGTTGGTGCTGGTCCGTCCGTCAAGTGGCCTGTCGGTCTTGGTGGTCAGAAAAATCCCGGTGTGTGCAACAACGTTGCCAAGATCAAGGGCAGCATCGGCTACACGGAATACACCTATGCGGTGGAGTCCAATCTGAATTGCGCGATCCTGAAGAACCGCGAAGGCGTATTTGTTTCCCCCAGCGTGGAAACTTTCTCTGCCTCCGCTTCCAATGCGGACTGGCAGAACGCCCCCGGCTTATGCATGGCTCTGACGGATACTCCCGGTGAAAAATCCTGGCCGATTACGGGTGTGACGTACATCCTGATCCGCAAAGATCTTGCCGCCGATAAGAAGGCCGCCCTTACCCGTTATTTCAACTGGTGCTTTACGGAAGGCGCTCCTAAGGCGACGCAATTGAATTACGTGCCTCTGCCTGAAAATGTAGTCGGCCTGATCAATGCCGGCCCTCTGAAGAAGTAATCCCCATTACCCATACGTTCTGAAGGAACTCGCCATGTCTAAGACGGACCAATTGTTTAGAACCGTTTGCCTGGCCTGTGCTTCTCTGATCGGATTGTTGATGCTCAGCATATTCATTCAGCTGGGCATCAACTCCGGGGATGCCTGGAGCCGTTTCGGCATCGGGTTCCTCTGGTCGGATTCCTGGGATCCGGTTGCGAAGGAGTACGGTGCCTTGCCCAATATTCTGGGGACGCTGCTGACGACGGTTATCGCTCTTGTGCTGGCCTTGCCCCTGTCGTTTGTTTCGGCCATGTACGTGGTTGATTCTCCTCCATGGGTGAACCGGACATTGAGTCAGGCTATGGATTTGCTGGCGGCTATCCCAAGTGTAATTTACGGGATGTGGGGGTTGTTTGTCCTCGCCCCGCTGATGCAGGAATACGTGCAACCTTTTCTAGCGGAAACGCTGGGATTGGAGAAAGTGCCGGTGATCAGTGCCATCCTCGGTAAAGATTACAACGGATTCGGATTTCTGACGGCAGGTTTGATATTGGCATTGATGATCCTGCCCTACATGAGTGCGATCATGCGCGATGTATTCAAGATGACTCCTCCGATGCTGCGCGAATCCGCCTTCGGTATCGGTTGCACCAAACTGGAAGCCGCCCGCGACGTCATTGTCAAGTACGGTATCCGCGGAATCTTGGGTGGTGTATTCATTGGCCTTGGCCGGGCACTGGGGGAAACGATGGCGGTACTTTTCGTCATCGGCAACATGATGGATATGCCTCATGGGATATTCTCCAGCGGTACGACGATTGCCGCTACGCTTGCCAACAACTTTGCCGAAGCGGACGGGTTGCAGAGAAGCACTCTGTTCGCTCTTGGGTTGATCCTGTTGATTATGTCATTCGGTATCCAGGTTTTCGCCCAATACTATCTGTTCGCTACAGGGGCCAAACGCGGTGAGGAACATTGAACTATGAAGAATTCTCAACAACTTGATACGATCATGAAGGAGCGCCCGATGGGATTCCGCAAACTGTCGGACTGCCTGCTCCGCATTTTTTCCCTATTCTCGATTGTGGTGGCTGTCGGCGGGATGGCATGGATCCTCGGAACGGTCGTTTACCATGGTATCGGGGTGATCGACTGGAGTTTCCTGACTAATCCGTCGAAACCTTACGGAAGTTCGAACTCCGGTATTGCCAATGCTTTGCTCGGGACCGTGT
Organism: Akkermansia sp. N21169; assembly: GCF_029854675.1. Taxonomy (NCBI): domain Bacteria; kingdom Pseudomonadati; phylum Verrucomicrobiota; class Verrucomicrobiia; order Verrucomicrobiales; family Akkermansiaceae; genus Akkermansia; species Akkermansia sp. N21169. The sequence continues at coordinate 209,336 of NZ_JARWNC010000039.1, forward strand.
ATGTGACGCTGGGTGCCGTGATCATGGCCGTGCCGCCAGCGATTGCCGCCGGGATCTATTTGGCCGAGTTCGGAAAATACGGGAAGTTCCCGAAGTTGATTCGTTTCAGCGCCAATGTGATGATGGGGATTCCATCCATCATCGTCGGATTGTTCGTGTACGGGTTGATCGTGGTGCCGACGGGGCATTTTTCCGGATTTTCCGGGTCTTTTGCCCTGGCAATTATCATGTTCCCCGTGGTGATGCGTACGACCGAAGATATGATGGCTATGGTACCCAATACTCTGCGGGAGTCGGCCCTTGCCCTCGGGATGACTCGAACGAGGACGACTTTGTGCCTCGTCACCCGTGCTTCGAAAAACGGGCTTGTCACCGGAGTTTTGCTCTCTTTGGCCCGCGTTAGCGGCGAGACGGCACCGCTTCTGTTCACAGCTATGTTCGCCGATGCATGGCCGACGGATTATTTTTCCCAGCCGACTGCCAACATGCCCGTCCTGATTACGGAGTACTCTATGAACTCTCCCTTTGAGTCCATGCAGGCTGCGGGGTGGGGAGCTGCCCTGATTATAGCGGCAGTCATCTTGATTATCAATATTTCAACACGAATCATCTTCAATGACAGACAACATAAAAACTAAGATTTCGGCTCGTAATCTGAACTTTTTCTACGGAACTCATCAGGCTTTGTTCGACAACAATCTGGACATTGCCGAACACAGGATTACTGCAGTGATCGGTCCCTCCGGATGCGGTAAATCCACTCACTTGCGCATCTACAACCGCATTTTCGAACTTTACCGTGACCAGAGGACGGAAGGCGAGGTGTTGTTCGACGGGAAAAACATTCTCGACAATGATGTGGATATTCTGGAATTGCGCCGTAAAATCGGCATGATCTTTCAGAAACCGACTCCGTTTCCCATGTCGATTTTCGACAATGTCGCCTATCCTCTCAAATTGCATTACAAGTTGAGCAAGTCCGAGGTCGCGGACCGTGTAGAGGAGGCTCTGAAGGGTGCTTCTATCTGGGAAGAAGTCAAGGACAAACTCAAAAAGAGCGGTCTGGCCCTGTCTGGCGGACAACAGCAGCGTTTGTGTATTGCACGAGCTATAGCCGCCGCTCCGGATGTATTGCTGATGGACGAACCTACAAGTGCCATTGACCCGGTTGCAACGTTGAAAATTGAGGAACTGCTCATGGAACTCAAGAAACGCTTCACCATTGTCATCGTGACTCACAACATGCAGCAAGCCGCCCGTGTCAGTGACTATACGGCTTTCTTTTACAAAGGCAGCATCATTGAGGTGAACGACACCAACATCATGTTTACCAATCCGAAAAACAAACAGACCGAAGAGTATATTACGGGACGTTTCGGTTAATAGATCTTACCGTTAAATTATTATGAAAGAACATTTTACTCATGAAATCAACCACCTCAAGGATATGGTGGAACAATTGGCTCGCGAAGTGGAAAGCTCCCTGAAACGCGCACTCCAGGCCGTTGACTCTCTGGATTGCGACTCTGCTCATGCGGTGATAGACGGAGACTATGCCATTGACTGCAACGAAATAAAAATCGAGGAAGAGTGCCTCAAAATCCTGGCTCTCTACCAGCCTGTAGCAACTGATTTGCGTACCGTGATTACCCTGTTGAAGGTCAATAACGAGATCGAACGCGTCGGCGATCTTGCCGTGAACATCGCCCGCCGTGTTCTACACATGGCTCCCCGGGTGGAGGAAGTGAAAGACAAGTTCGATTTCAGCTCCATGGCGGATAGTGCCCGCGGCATGCTGCGGAGTTCTCTGATGGCGATGAACGACAGCAATACCCTGCTGGCGTTTGAAACCATCCGCAAGGATTCGGTGGTGGACGACTTTAACCGCGAAAACGTCCGTAAAGCCGAGGAAATGATTGCCCGCTATCCCAACCAGGGGGGGTATTACCTTAATTGCGTCGGTATTTCTCGCGTACTGGAACGTGTTGCCGACATCGCCACGAACATTTGCGAAGACGTTATTTACCTCGAAACGGGTAAAATTGTCCGGCACTCCCGGGATTTATAAACAACCTGTCATAGGAACACCAATACGCCCGGCGTTGATTTTTCCAAATCGCGGCGGGCGTATCTTATAATTGATATCTAGGGGGGACTATTTTCTGGTTACGGGGTGCCAAGACCATTTACCGCATTGGCGGCATGGTCCGAAGAGCCATCTTTTTCCGGCGGCCTTTTGGCGGATTCCATATCGGCCGAATGGATCCTGAAGTCCGCATTTTTTACACGTGACGATCCATTCCGGGGCACGAGATTCCCATAGGGCAAGGTTTTCTGGTGTTGCCTCGGCACGAAGTGGTGCCGTCATGTTTTGCCAAATTTCATTGATAACGCCCATGATTTTTCAGTAAATGAAAATATGACGGGAGTCAATAGAATTGGGTCAACTTCAAAACGGCGGCTTTTCGTCAAAATGAATGCCCTCCAGCGACAAGTAAAACAGGAACCCGTTTAAAATGGTCGGGAAGACAGGATTCGAACCTGCGACATCCTGCTCCCAAAGCAGGCGCTCCACCAGGCTGAGCTACTTCCCGAATAAAAAAGGGTAAAGAATTGGGATAAAAAGTGGTGGCTCGGGACGGGATCGAACCGCCGACACGGGGATTTTCAATCACCTGCTCTACCGACTGAGCTACCGAGCCACTTGCAACTCCCTGTGGAGTTGACGGGAAAGAAACTACCATTGCTTCCCATTCTTGGCAACACTAAAATGATCGGAAAATGGATTTTTCAGCATTATGTGATTCTGAAGGAGGGATTACTATAATTGTTAGATTAACACTGTCAATGTATTGTAGTAAAATTACATTTTTTTCTTTCTTTGGGGCGTGATTCGGCTAAGACATGTACATGTGTCTTCCCAAGCGAGTATTGAGTATCTTTACAGGTCTGATTTTTGCTGCATGTGTTGCCAAGGGAGCTAACTATGATAGCGAGTATGGGTATGATACTTATCAGAATACATCCCCTCGGTATGATGAATCCTCGGCTTATGGCAGTGCGGGTGGGTATGATGCCTATGATTATTCATCCTATGATCCTTCGATCAATGATAATAGCGGCGGTGCGGGGAGTTCTCCCAAGCCTCTTTTCCCGTCACAGTCCTATTATGAGCTGCTGGGGCCGATGAAGGCGAAAAATGGTTCCGGGAATGTACATGTGACGAATTGGATGACGAAGTTCAATCTCTTGAACGACAAAGGTAACCGTTTTGTATTTAATATGGATGCTGCATTGCGCGTGACCTGGATTCATGGGAAAGAGGATGCTGATTTCGACATGGACCGCCTATATACTATCTGGCTTTCCGCGACGGCCGGATATCGTCTGTTTGGGTCGACTTATTTGATGGCAGGGCTAACCCCCGAACTATCTTCCGATCTGGATACATGGTGCAGTCGCGATATCTATTTGGGAGGACATGTGCTGTTACGAAGCAAAGCGTCGGATTCATTCGATTATTCCATCGGGATGGCTTATGCTCCGCAGTTGGGGGATTCTCCTCTGTTTCCGTTTTTCATTATGAACTGGAAGGTGTCTCCCGTATGGACATTTCATTTCGAGGGTACCCGGTTTTCGTTGATGAATAATGAGGGTGGCGTTTTTTCCTGGGGTCCGTTTTGTTCGATTATGTCCGGTACCTGGACGGTGAAGCATAATCGGCGTTATGAACGTTTTTGCTGGACATCCGGCATTGTCGGACTTGCCACGGAGACGAAACTGGGAACTTGGGGGAGAGTCCATCCCAAGCTGGTGGTCGATGCGGGAGTTTCCGTGTATAATTCCGCCCGTTTTAAAACGGCGAACGGCAGGAACGAAATTTCGAAAAAGCAGATGGATCCCGGGTTTTATATCAAGGCGGGGTTGCAGTTTGCCTACTAATTTCTGTAGAGGAGATGTGTCCGATGATCAAGAATGCATTGATAGACGTTGGGAATGTTTTGTTGCGCCTTCGGAGTAATCCGTGGGAGGGACTGTTTCGTGGTTCGATCCCGGATGAAGCGAGAATGACGGCATTCAGACAATTGTATGCCTTGTTTGAATCGGGAGGGTTGCGGTCTGAAGAATTTATCAGCCGTGGTATGGAGATAACGAATTTCCAAGGCAGTGCGGATGAATTTTCCTTCCGGTGGTGCGATATTTTTGCTCCTATCCACCCGATGCATGATTTTTGTGCATGGATGAAGGAGCGTTCCGTCCGTCTGGTGCTTTTTTCCAATACGAACCCTTTGCATGAGGAAGAAATCCGGAAGAGTGCATTTTACAGGTTTTTTGACAATGTCGTGTATTCTTATGTCGTCGGAGAGATGAAGCCCGGTGACGGAATGTACGAATATGCAGTTTCCGGATTGAAACTGGATCCGGCAGAGACGTTGTATGTGGATGATCTGGCTGAGAATATTTTGACGGGGAAAGTCTTCGGATTCCGTTCCTACAGGTTCGATCCCATGCGGGTTGAACAAAATGTGGAGGAGTTGAAAAGTATTTTTGGTGTGTAATTTATTTATTTTAAGAGATGAAGATGAATTTGAACAAAGTTTTTCATCTTTGCGCTTGCCAGAAGGAGCATCAACCGTCAGCTTCATAACGTTCTGAAGCGCTCCTTCATTCCATTTATTTATGTCAGACGTATCCTCCTTTTCCTCCTTGGGCATTTGCCCTGAAATTCTTGAAGCTATTGAAGTTCTCGGTTTTGAGACTCCTTCTGCAATTCAGGAACGCGCTATTCCGGCGGCCTTGAACAGTTCCGATATCATCGGTCTTTCCCATACGGGATCCGGCAAGACGCTGGCTTTTGCCATTCCTGCTCTCGAAATGATCTCTACCGATGTACGAGGCGTCCAGGTTTTGTGCCTGTGCCCGACGCGTGAGCTTGCCGTTCAAATTTGCCGCGAGGTGGACAAGCTGGCCTTGTTTCTGGACGGGGTGTCCGCCGTTCCCGTTTACGGAGGTGCATCTTTCAAACCCCAGCTGGATGCCTTGCGCCGGGGAGTGCAGTTCGTTGTCGGTACGCCCGGTAGAATCATGGATCACATGGATTCCGGCGCACTGCGTTTGGATAACCTGAAGATGTTGATTCTGGATGAAGCGGACGAGATGCTGGACATGGGTTTTCTGGAAGACATTGACCGGATTGCCGATGCGATGCCGGACAAGAAGCAGACATTGTTCTTCTCTGCAACCATGTCCCCTCAGATCCGTGCTCTGGCGTCCCGGTTCATGACGGATCCGGTAGAAATTGCCATTGAGCGTCCGACGCTGACGGTGCCAACCATTGAGCAATTTTACTACGAGGTCGTGTTTTCATCCCGCATTGAGTTGTTGAGCCGCTTACTGGATACGGGCCGTGTGAAGATGGGACTCGTTTTTGCCAACACGAAGCGGGTGGTGGACGATATTGTAGACGGTTTAATGGCTCGCGGCTATGCGGTGGACCGCCTCCATGGGGATATGCCCCAGATTATGCGCGAACGCGTGATGGAGTCGTTCCGCCGAGGCAACCTGAAAGTGCTGGTGGCGACGGACATTGCTGCCCGCGGTCTGGACGTGGACGATGTGGATGCTGTGGTCAATTTTGAATTGCCTCGCGATCCGGAGGATTATGTGCATCGTATCGGTCGTACGGCTCGCGCCGGTCGCAAGGGCAAGGCTATTACTTTTGTCGGACGTCGTGATTTTGCTTTATTGAACCGCATTGAGCGCTTTATCGGTACGAAACTCTCTTGCGAGCCTGTAATGACTGCCGTTGAAGTGGAACAGTTGCGCACGGAGTCTCTCGTGGATGATGTGATCGAAAAATTGAAACCGGGGTCCGGGCTTCCGGAGGAATTGCGCGAAGTGGAAGCTTCCGCCGAGGATCTTGTGTCCGCCCTCTTCGAGCTGGTCAAGAGCAAATCCCATCGTGAGGTTCAGCCAATTCCGGAGGATAAGCCTTCCCGCTTCTCGTCGCGCAAGTCGCGAGGAACCGAACGCGAGGATGGTGAAATGCCCCAGAAGGGAGATTCCTGGGAAAGCAATGGAGAATCTGTCACCCTGTTTATGAATGGCGGCAAGATGCTGGGCATCCGCCCGAAGGATATTGCGGGGTTGTTTTACAATACGGTGGAAATGGACCGCGGCGCTATCGGGGATATTCGCATGTTCCCCAAACATTCCTTGATTGAAGTGGATGCGGCTGTTGCCCCCAAGTTGCTTGAAGCCCTGTCTACGGCGACGATTTGTGGTTACGAGGTCAATGTTCGCGAAGACAAAGGCGCTCCTGGACCGGAGCGAGAAGACCGGGGCAGAAGTCATTCTCGGCGTCCGTTTGCCGGAGGTTTCCGCGGTGGTCGTGGCGAGCGCTTTGGTAATTCGCGCGGCGGTTCGCGTAGCGGCGGTTACGCTTCCGATTCGGAGCGCGGCGGCTACCGTGACCGTGGCAGTCGCAGCGGTGGAGGATTCCGCAGCCAGCGAGGCCGTTGGTAAGTGTGCTTACCGGGTATATGTGATAGAGCCGGAAACCGCCATGCAAAGGTTGGATCCGGTTCTATGTTATTATTCATAAATGTGTTGTCTGTTTACCGTTGCGTGGCGGTGCTGTGACGCGTATATTATTGACCAATTCGTGATCGCTTTTCTGTACATTATTGCTTCCTATCTGATTGGTGCCGTACCGTTCGGTTATCTGGCCGGGCGCATCAAAGGAGTCGACCTGAGAGAACATGGATCGCATAATATTGGAGCGACAAATGCTGTGCGTGTCTTGGGTAAAAGTCTTGGATTCCCTGTGTTTGTATTGGACTTTATGAAGGGATTTCTCCCTGTATTTTGCTGGGCGCACTTCTCTTCATTCCTGCAGGGGCCCGGTTCCTCGGCCTGGATGTCGGAAACGGTGCTGGTACTGGTTTGCCTGGCAACGATCGTGGGGCATACGTATACGTGTTACCTCCAGTTCAAGGGGGGTAAGGGAGTGGCGACGACGGCCGGTGTCCTGATGGCTCTGTCTCCCCAGGTGTTCGGCATTGCCATAGTCGTTTGGCTGGTTGTATTCCTGACGACGCGCTATGTATCCCTGGCGAGTATTGTGGCCGCTGTAGCCATGGTGGTGAGTGGTTTGTATTGCTATGGTTTTTTTGCATTGGGAGGGTTGGTCTGGAGGCCGGACGCCATTGTGATTATCTTTTTGCTGTTGGTGGCCATTTTGGTGATTGCCAAGCATCGGTCAAATATTTCGCGCCTGTTAAAAGGCACTGAACCAAAAGCATTTTCCCGGAAATAAATGAAAGAATTACAAAAAATTGCCATTGTCGGCGCAGGCTCTTGGGGAACAGCGTTGTCCATGGTCGCAGCCGAATCAGGCAGAGATGTCGTGTTGTGGACACAGGATAAAACCCAGGCCGAGCTCCTCGCTTCCACTCGACGGAATCCTTTTTTATTGGACGCGGCCCCGCTTTTGGCGGAAAATATCATGCCGACATCCGATTTAAACCAAGTGCTGGATGCTGACTTAGTATTGATTGTCGTGCCGTCCGTAGCGATGCGTTCCGTGGCCAGCACATTGCAGAATGCCGGACTGCGGTCGGACGCTATCCTCGTTTCCTGTACGAAGGGAATCGAACAGGGTACGCATTGCCGAATGACCCAGATTTTGAAGGAATACCTTCCCTCCAATAAGATCGGTGCGCTTTCCGGTCCCAATCATGCAGAGGATATTTGCATGGGGTTGCCATCGGCGACCCTGATCGGGTTCGAGGAGCAGGATTATGCCGATCGTGTCCAGAGAGCTTTGTCAACGGGCAAGTTCCGTGTGTACACATCCAATGATGTGACCAGTATGGAACTGGGAGGGACAATCAAGAATGTTTTTGCCATTGGGGCCGGTCTTTGCGTGGGACTTAAAATCGGGGATAATGCTTTGGCTGCCTTGGTGACGCGCGGTCTGGCCGAGATGACTCGCATCGGTTCCCTCTACGGGGGAAACAAGGAGACGTTCATGGGGTTGTCCGGAATGGGCGATCTCGTTGTGACTTGTTACTCTTCCCATTCGCGCAACCAGCGCGTCGGACAGAGCCTGGCCCGTGGTATTTCTCTCCAGGAAACGCTGGATTCCCTGAAGATGGTGGCGGAAGGCGTGCCCAATACGCGTTCCATCTATGAGATGGCACGGGAAGTCGGGGCTAGAACTCCTTTGATTGACGCTGTCTATTCAGTTCTTTATGAAGGGAAAGCCCCTCTTTCTGCCTTAAATGAATTGATGAATCGTGACCCACGTCCGGAACATGATTAAATCTTTTGTCATTTTTCGATTGATTTCCATTAGCGATATGTCATATATGAAGAACACCATGAAACGCGCCATTTATACTCTTCTATTTGCTGCTGGCCTGTTGGGCACAGCCATGGCAGATATTCAGGCTCCTCCTGCTGCCGAGTACACTCCTTCTCGCAAGTTGGGACGTGCTCTGAGCAATCTCCTTTACTCTGCTGAAGAAATCCCGGTCCAGATGATTCGCTGGAACTCCGAGGATGGCAACTATGCCGGGTTCTCCGTCGGCCTCGTTGACGGTACCTCCCGCATGCTTCAGAGAATGGGATACGGCCTGTACGAACTCGTAACCTTCTGGGCTCCGACCTACAAGTGCACCTACAAGCCCCCGTATCAGGGCTTCTGCGGCCAGAGCGGCCTTCGCGAATACAATCCCAACGGTGGTATGAGTGAATTTCCGGCTGAGTTGGGCTTCCAGAGCTACTACCGTTATTCTCGTACCCAGCTCGACTAATTGGTTTATCCGCTAGTCTATCGTAAGTTTTCAGAACCGTCTCTTATTGGAAGGGACGGTTCTTTTTTATACCTCTCGAAAGGAGAGTATTACTGACTATCCCATGAACCCGTAGAGGTTCCGTCAGGATGTCGATACAGTCAGGTACAGGCGGGATTGAATCTACACGGGAAAATACCGGGATAAAAAAAGGATGCTCCGCCGATATGTGGAGCATCCCTACTGAAACTTTGTTGTAAAAACCGAAGATTCCTACTTATTTTGTGAGGGCTTATTGGGTTCCTGGGCCGGAGTTCCCGGAGGAGTAGTGGGAAGGGCTTGTTTGGGATCGTCGGCAAAGGGATCCTTTTCGGGCATGGATGCTTCCATCAGCTTTTTGTATTCTTCGGCAACGTCCTTACGGATGTTGATGCAGATGGGTTTGCTGCGGTTGCCGGCATCGTCGTAGGTGTAGATGAAGCGGCGCAGGAGAAGGTTGGTTTTCGAATCGTACATGCGTTCTTCCAGCAGCTTGGCGGTCTTTTTGTCGTAGCCGTAGGAGACTTTGTAGATTTCATTTTTCTTGCCGTCGTAGATTTTGCATCCGGTGAGTTCTCCCCATTTTCCGGTGGCGTACTGGGTGACGGAAATCAGAGTGCCGACCGAATTGTACATACGTTTTTGCATGCCCTTTTGGTTGGGGAGTCTTTTGAAGATGCTTTTGGAACCGTCATCATGGCGGATGACGCGAACATAGGGGCCGTCTTCGTCATTGAAGCCTTCGTCAACGGCGAAGGTAAGCCCGGAAATGGCCATGCAGATGATGGCGAGGAACATAGTGAATCTTTTCATGGTGGTAAATGGGCTGTTGGAATGTCGTTTCCTGCAGACTGTCCTGTTTGCACTTCTGTATTATGATAGAAAAGATCGGAAGGCAATCAAATGATCAAGCATGAATCATGAATCCTACTCCTGTACAGGATGGATTTTTTGCTGGCATGGTACGGAAAAAGCTCATCATGGAGGGGATTTTGGGGCAGAATACTCCCGTCATGATAGTGAAGAACATGATTTGGCAGACTGGAAGAAAAACTCTGGATGTCGGTGCCGGAGGAATATTGATGGGGATTTTGAACGTGACTCCCGATTCCTTTTCCGATGGAGGTGCCCACATGTCCTGTGAACAGGCCACGGTTCATGCCATGCGGATGATAGAGGATGGGGCGGCGATTATTGATATTGGCGGAGAGTCGACGCGTCCGGGATCCGAGAATGTGGACGAAGAGGTGGAGATGGCCCGCGTTTTACCCGTGGTTCGCGCTGTGAGGGCGGTATGCGGGGATGTGCTGATTTCCGTCGATACCCGTAAGACGGTTGTTGCCCGTGCCGTATTGGAAGCGGGGGCGGATATTATCAATGATATAGAAGGAATGCAGGCTCCTGGGATGGCTGAACTGTGTGCAGAGACAGGCTGCGGTGTGGTGGTGATGCATATGAAGGGAGAACCGAAGACGATGCAGGATGCTCCGGAATATGACTGTGTTGTTACTGAAGTCAGAGATTTCTTTTCAGAACGCTATGCTGCATTGATGTGTGCGGGGGTCAGGGAGGAGCAAATTTGCTGGGATCCCGGTATTGGCTTTGGCAAAACGCTGGAACATAATCTTGAATTGATTGCCCGCCTTGAGGAATTGCGTGTCGCAGAACGCCCGATTCTTCTGGCTCTTTCCCGCAAGCGGATGATTAGTACCATCCTTGGAGAGCTGGAGCGGGGTCGCCAGCCCTATGGAACGGCTGCCCTGACGATGTACGGCGACAGACACGGAGCCCAGATCCATCGCGTCCATGACGTGCGGGAATGTGCGGATTGCTTAAAGCTTTTGCGCGCGGTGGAAGCCTATGAAGCGTGAGCAGATAACTAATGACTTGGTTTCAATGAACGAGAGTATCGTCGAAGATTGAGTTACAGAGATTCTACGCTGATGGTCTGAGTGATAATGTGGGTGTGCCCGGGTTCCAGGCGAATGATGTTCTCCAAGGCATTCGCTGTTTCTACGCAGAGGAAATGCTGCCATGAGCCGGAGGGTAGGTCGTTGATGGAACGGGTTCCTTCTTCCCAAGGGTTCCAGATGACTACGGATGAGGCTCCCTGCCGGGTGATGCGGATCTGGCGGCACAGGGCGTGATCTTCCAGAATGAGTTCCTGAAGCGATTCGTCCACGCTATAGACCCGGTCGATGGCGGAATGCAGTGTAAGAGGAAGAGGGATTTTGGCGTGGTGGGCGGCTTGTCCTGCAAATTCCTCGTAAGGAGCATCTCCCAGGCCGGTGATGCGGCTTTGGCGGACATCGCCGAGAAGAAAGTAGTTGTGGAAGGCTTCCGTAAGATCGTGGGCGTGGTGTCTCGCCGTTGTCTTGAGAGACATGGTGAGGGTTTTCCCAAGACCGATGCGCAGGAAGGCGACGGGCATTCCTTCTTCGGCGGGGAGAAGACGGAGGGATATGTGGACTCCTTCTTCGGTTTCAGAGACGTTATCAAGCGTCCACTCCGAAATCCTGGCGATACCGTGAGAAGGAGCCCCGGGACGTTTACCGAACCATGGCCAGCAGATGGGAATGCCTCCGCGGATGGCCTTGCCCGGTTCCAGCTGTGTATCCGGGCTAAGGAAGAGACAGTCGTGTTCCTGTCCGGCGGGTTTCCATGAGGTCAGATGGGCTCCCTGGATGCACAGGCTGGCGGTGCAGTCTGCTGTAGAGATGTCAAGGAAGCGCAGTCCGCTGGCAGTTGTCCGTTCGGCGATCATGGCTGGAGACGTTCGATAGTCCAGGAATTATCTTCCCGGCGGGTGTACATGAAACGGTCATGGACGCGTCCGGGGCCGCCCTGCCAGAATTCGACTTGTGACGGGACGATCCGGAAACCTCCCCAGAAAGAAGGAATGGGAACCTCTCCGTCGGCAAATTTCCGTTTCAACTCCATGAGTTTCATTTCCAGAAGCTTCCTGCCGGAAATGACTGAACTCTGATGCGAGACCCATGCTCCCAGCTGGGAATCTTTAGGGCGCTTCATGAAGTAGCGCAGGGATTCTGCCCGGGAGACTTTTTCCGCTTTGCCGTAGATGATGATCTGGCGTTCGAGGACAACCCAGGGAAACATGATGCAGACATTCGCGTTTTCGCTGATGTCGTGTGCCTTGCGGCTTTCGTAGTTAGTGAAGAAAACAAAGCCTTCCTCACTGAAGTACTTGAGCAGGACAGTACGCAGAGAGGGATGCCCCTGTGCGTTGACCGTGGCGACGCTCATGGCGTTGGGCTCGGGAATGTTGGCCTCCAGCGCCTGATTGAACCAGATCTGGAATTGCTCGACCGGATTGGCATGGAGATCCTTGCGGTGGAGGGTATCTTTGAGGTATTCTTTTCTGAAGCTTGATAAATCCATGGCGTTTTCCGGAGGAGTTGATTGGTTGGGGATGAACCCGATCAGGCTTGTACGGCGAAGTCGAGTCCGAGGTCCAGGGAGGGCGCAGAGTGGGTGATATAGCCCACGGAGATGAAATCAACGCCTGATTCCGCGATAGCGGCGACGGTTTCCATCGTGACTCCGCCGCTGGCTTCCAGCAGAGGAGTGGAGGAATCTCCGCGCATGGCAACGGCTTGGCGGAGCATGTCGGGGGACATGTTATCGAGCAGAATGTGATCGACTCCGTCGAGCTTGAGAAAAGCTTCGAGTTGGTCGAGTCGGTCGGCTTCAAGCTGGATTTCCACGCCTGGTTTTTCGGCTCGGAGCGTATTGATGCATTTCTGGAGGTGTTCCAGATTGCCATCCGTCATGAGATGGTTGTCCTTGACCATGGCACGGTCATAGAGTCCGAGGCGGTGATTGGTACCTCCTCCGTGAACGACGGCCGCTTTTTCGAGCAGACGGTATCCGGGGGTTGTTTTGCGTGTGTCGAGGATGCGTGCGCTGGTGTGGGATACTTGCTTGACGTATTTGCGCGTCAGGGTGGCGACGCCGGACAGGCGCTGGATGAAATTGAGTGCTGTGCGTTCGGCTCCGAGAATGGACTGCGCTTTCCCCTCGATCAACATGACGACGGCCCCCGGAGCTACGGCTTCTCCATCGTGCAGATACACTTCTACTTTCAGCGTGGGGTCTACGGTACGGAAGACTTGGGCGGCTACTTCTACGCCGGAGAGGACTCCTTTTTTCCGGGGAGTGAGGATGGCTTTGGCTGTGAGGGTTTCCGGGACGAAATACTGGGACGTGACGTCGCCTGTGCCGAAATCTTCTTCCAGGGCGAGTTTAATGAGTTGATCGACGTTATTGGAGACCATGAGTCTATAAGTGGAAATTGAATTAATTCTTACGGTTGAGGAGGTAATCCGCCAGCTGGACGAGGCGTTCTTTCCGGGATTCCGGGAACATGGACAAAGCATCCATGGCAGCCTGAGTAAGGCGATCGGCTTCCTTCCGGGCGCCCTCCAGGCCGAGGAGGGCGGGGTAGGTGGATTTTTCCGCATTGGCGTCTTTGCCGGCGGTTTTACCGAGTTCTTCAGTGGTGGCGGTGACGTCCAGAATGTCGTCGACGACTTGAAAGGCCAACCCCAGATTATAACCGAATGTGGTGAGGCTCGCAAGTTGTTCCGGGGTTGCGTTGACCGTCATGGCTCCGAAGCGGAGCGCTGTGGTGAGCAGGGCAGCTGTTTTTCCTTCGTGAATGGCACGAAGTTCAGGTTCGGTGAGCTTTTTGTGTTCCCCTTCGAGGTCGAGAACCTGGCCGCCGATCAATTTGACGCTGCCTCCGGTGGAGGCAAGTTCGACGATGAAGTCCTTGACGGAATATCTTTCCGTCGGCTCGACCCTGGAGAGCATGGCGAAAGCCTCTGTCAGCAGAGCGTCTCCGGCCAGGATGGCTATTCCTTCGCCGAAGACTTTGTGGCAGGTGGGTTTGCCGCGCCGCAGGTCGTCGTTATCCATGCCGGGCAGATCATCATGAATCAGGGAATACGTATGCAGGGTTTCTACGACACAGGCGGGAAGGAGGGCATCTTCTTCCCTGCCTCCGCACGTTTGGGCAGCTGCCATGCAGAGGACGGGACGGAGCCGTTTTCCCCCGGCAAAAATACTGTACCGCATAGCTTGGTGAATGGTAGAGGGTACCGTCTCTTCCGGAGGGAGGAGGCGGTCCAGTTCTCGTTCGACCATTGTGTTGCAGTGTGCGATGTATTCCTTGAGATTCATGACGGGTTGGGATTGGTGGGCTAGTTTGCCGTTTTGTCAGTCGTGCTTGACGAGCAACTCGGCGATCTGTACGGCATTGAGCGCCGCTCCCTTGAGAACCTGGTCTCCGACGGCCCAGAGGTTGAGGGCGTTGTCGATGGCGAGGTCTTTGCGGATGCGTCCGACGAGGCAGGTATCCTGGCAGGTTGTGTCCAGAGGCGTGGGCCAGGTGGAAGTTGCGGGATCGTCTTTGATGGCGATACCAGGCATGCCGTCATAGGCTTTACGGGCTTCTTCGACGCTAACCGGTCGTTCGAATTGGGCTATGGCCGAGATGGAGTGAGATCTATATACGGGGACGCGGACACAGGTGCAGGTGACCTTGAGATCGGGCAAGGAGAGGATCTTGCGGCTCTCGTTGAGCATTTTGAGTTCTTCCTTGGTGTACCCGGTATCCGTAAAGGAGTCGATTTGCGGGATGACGTTGAAGGCGATCTGGCAGGGGTAGACGCTGGGAGTAAAGGGGTGACCGTCCGCGATGGCGCGCACCTGGTTTTCCAATTCGGTAATGCCGTGCTGACCGCTACCGGAAACGGCCTGGTAGCTGGAGGCGATGATCGTCTTGAGGACGAACTTGAGGTGCAGTGGATAGAGGGCCATCAGGGTGATGATGGTCGTGCAGTTCGGATTGGCGATGATATTGCGCGGGTGGTTGAGAGCTGCTTCCGGGTTGATTTCCGGAACGACGAGAGGAACATCGGGATCCTGGCGAAAGGCCGAGGAATTATCTACCACGACACAACCGGCCGCTGCGGCTATCGGAGCGAATTGACGGGAGATGTCGCCGCCTGCGCTGAACAGGGCGAGATCGACTCCTTCAAAAGAATTCTCCGTGAGTTCTTCAACGGTAAGCATCTTGCCCCGGAAGGATACTTGTTTGCCTGCGGAACGGGCGGAGGCCAGAAGTTTCAGAGATTTGAGCGGGAAATTGCGATTTTCGAGACAAGAGAGAATTTCGACGCCAACCGCACCGGTTGCGCCCACAATTGCGACGTTCATTGCTTGAGTCATAGTTCCAGGTCGGAGGGGGTAATATCCGTCCGCACGGGAAGTGTACAAGGATGAGGCTGATTGGCAATCCGATAGCGCGCCCCTCATGAATTTTTTCTTTCCCCTTGCATTGACATCTAAATCCTTGTGTGGATAGTTGCTGCATGTCGATTCGCCCTATTGGTATTGCCGTTGCTCTGCTGGCGTTTTCCTGCGTGTCCCATGCCTCCCATGTCGTTTTGACGGGAGGTCCTGCCCTGAAACGTTGGGAACAGTTAAGAATCAAACCGGATCGCCATGACAACTGGTGGGCGAATTTTGTTCGCGCTTCGACAATTCGCATCGCTCAAATCCAGCAGAAAAACCCCAAGGCGAAAATTACCTGGATTGTGTACCGTCCCGGTTATGAGACGCGTGCCCGCGAGGATGGCAAACCGTACGTGCAGTGGATTAATGACCTGGCTTCCAAATACAAGGTGAACATAAAGTGGGTGAAAAGCGCCGATGAGGCAATTTCCACGTTAAATGCAGTGCCGAGAGCTCGGGGAGAGAAAGTAGAGTCTTTCTATTACTTTGGCCATTCCAATGCCTATGCGTTCATGCTGGACTATGGCAATGAGATTATGGCGGTTTCCATGCAGTGGATTCATGAAACCGATCTGGAGAAGATCAAACCCGGAATTTTCCAGTCTGATGCCGAATGCTGGAGTTACGGTTGCTACACGGGAATGAGCATGTCCTACTGGTGGAACAAGTTGATCGGGATTCCTCTGTGGGGAAATACAAAATCAACCTATTATGCCCCTGTCTCCAACGGCTATCTGCCGGAAGGCGGAGGCAAGTGGGTTAATGGCGCCCAGTAGTGGGATCCAGGAGATATATTCTGTCTACTTTTGCTTATGAAGTAGTGGGAGTAGGGCATCGGCCCATATTTGGTAGCCTGCTGCAGTAAGGTGGACATGGTCTTTGAAGAGGCCTTCCTTTTGAGTCCCGTCCTCGTTGAGCATTTTGTCATTCAAGTTCAGGAAATCGGAATAAGGCAGATTTAATTTGGCAAGCTTGGCGTTGATTTCATCGCCTTGCCGGCGATGAGGAGCTGCTGGGTCGTTGCCGTAAGGCGTTACTCCCATAAGGATGAGGTGAGCCAGCGGGAATTTTTTCCGAATGGCTTTGCAGACGGATTCGATACCTCGGACGATGTCGTCCGTTTTTTGTTTGGCATCCCATTTGCCGATGTTGTTGGTTCCAAGCAGGATAATGCAACACTTCGGTGGAGTTGTTGTTTTAAGCCCGGTATCCTTGATGCGCCAGAGGACATTGTCCGTACGGTCTCCGCTGATGCCGAAGTTGACGGCTTTCATGGGGAGAAAGACTGATTGCCAAATTTGCCTACCCTCCCGTTCCCAGCATTCCGTGATGGAATCACCCACAAAGAGGATATCGCATGGCAGTTCTTTCAACTGGCGTTTGACTTCCCGGGTTCTTGCCGGTACCCAGTGACTGGTGTTTTCCGTAGGGCGTGTTGCCGGGATGATGGGTTCGGAGGCAAGGGAGGATGAAGCCAGGAATGCAAGTATGAGTGGGTTTAGGACGGGAAGACGCGGAATTTTCATGGTTTGACGAGGGAGAATATTTCTGTGGTAGAGAGAAAAAGACAGAAGTTTTACCAATATAGTCCGGTGTTCCGACTCGTCAAGTTGCATGAACGGTCGGGATCATGGAATGATGCGAATGAAGCTTGACCGGATGGATGAGAAAAAATGTAGAGGGAGCCTTAAAAAAAGAGAGACATCCCGACTGGAGTGGAGTAAAGAGAGATAACCTTTCAAAAGAAAACATCCAGTTTATGAAAAAGTATATATTCCTTCTGCTTGCTGCAGCCCTTTGCGCTCCTGCCTTTTCTGCCGATAAGCCCGTCAAGAGGATGACCCCCGCTGAAAAGAAAGCGGCAATGCTTGAAAAATACGACGTGAACAAGAACGGTCGTCTTGATCCTGACGAAAAAGCAAAGATGAAGGAAGAGCTCAAGAAGGCTAAGGAAGAAGCTAAAGAAGCTCGCAAGGCTGCCGAAAAAGAAAAGGAAGCTTCTGCTGAATAAAGCTTTTCGATTATTGTATTTCCGTGGCCCGGTTTTCCGATTAGGAAACCGGGCCATGTTGCATATGGGGGGATGAGAAGAATGAAAAGGTCGTTCTTTTTCTCTTCGTAACTCTAGAATCCTTAGCAATTGACGACATTGACGGCCAATCCGCCTTGTGCGGTTTCCTTGTATTTGGACTGCATGTCGCGGCCGGTGTCCAGCATGGTACGGATGGCCTTGTCCAAGTGGACAAAGTGGTCTCCGCTCCCGCGCAGGGCAATGCGGGCAGCATTGAGAGCTTTGACCGAAGCGATGGCATTGCGTTCGATACACGGGATTTGGACGAGTCCACCGATGGGATCGCAGGTGAGCCCAAGGTTGTGTTCAATGCCGATTTCCGCAGCGTTTTCCACCTGTTCCGGAGAACCTCCCAAATATTCTGTCAGGGCGGCGGCTGCCATGGAACAGGCGACTCCTACTTCTCCCTGACAGCCGACATCGGCACCGGAAATGGAAGCGTTTTTTTTGTAGAGGATCGCGATACCTCCGGCCGTAAGAAGGAATCGCTCGACGGGATCGTCGTACGGGGATGAGCAGAACTTCGTCGCGTAGTTGAGGACGGCGGGAATGATCCCCGATGCTCCGTTGGTCGGAGCAGTGACGACGCGTCCGCCGGCTGCATTTTCTTCATTGACGGCAATAGCGTAGAGGTTGACCCAGTCCAGAATGGAAAGAGGATCCTGCAATTGGGCTTCGCCCCGGATGAGGAGGGTTTTGCGCAGTGCTCTGGCTCGTCTGGGTACATGGAGGGGGCCGGGCAATGTTCCGTTGGCTGTCAGTCCGTTTTTGATGCATTGCTGCATCGTGTGCCAGATGTGGCGTAGTTGCTTGCGAACTTGTTTTTCGGATTTGCAGACAGACTCGTTGGCAAGGACAATGTCCGAGATGGGGCCTCCGGAATCATGTGCCATCCGGACAAGTTCATCTGCAGAGGAATAGGGAAAGGGATAGGTAATGTCCGGAGTATCCTTCGGGTTTCGCAATTCCTCTTCCGTCGAGATGAAACCACCTCCTGTGGAATAAATGACCATTTCTTCCACAGGTTTTTCTTCGGCATCAAGTGCCAGGAAGTGCATGCCGTTAGGGTGAAGAGGCAAGGGGGTGAAGTTGCTCAGGTCAACATCTCTGGAATGGATGAATTCAATAGTTTTGCCGGGAGCCAGGGTTAGTTCCCGAGTCCGGTCGAGCTCGGCAATACGGCCCGGAATGGTTTTGGGATCAATATCTTCCGGCAATTCTCCCAGGAGACCCATGATGATAGCCGTGTCCGTACCGTGTCCGTGTCCTGTGGCGGACAGTGAGCCGAAGCATTGGCAGAGAACACGGGAGATCTGCCCCAATGACGGAGATTTTTGAATTCTGCTCAGGAACCGATTGGCTGCCCTCATCGGCCCAACCGTGTGGGACGACGAGGGCCCGATGCCGATATTGAACAGTTCGAAGACGCTGTAATGGTTCATGGAGAGGGTAAAATGAGCCTCTTGAAAGAAGGGAACGGCAATTAATGTCCCATGATATAGCGTTCCGCTTCGATGGCTGCGGAACAACCCATGCCGGCAGACGAGATGGCCTGGCGATAGTGGGGGTCGGCTACATCGCCGGCGGCGAAAAGTCCGGGAGTCTTGGTTGCCATGAGCCCGGGAGTCCGCATGATGTATCCGGCGGAATCGCGATCGACGAGATCTCCGAGGAAGGAACTGTTCGGTGTATGGCCGATGGCCATGAAGACACATTTGAGAGGGAGCTCGGAGGTTGCTCCTGTCCGGGTATCGGTAAGGATGGCTCCGTCTACTTCTCCCTTGTCATCCGTTATGTAACCGGAAATGACGGAATTCCAAACGGGAGTGATCTTCTCGTTTGCCAGCGTTCGTTCCGCCATGATTCTGGAGGCACGGAGAGTGTCCCGGCGGTGGATGAGATAGACCTTGGAGGCAAAGCGAGTCAGGAAGGCGGCTTCTTCGCAGGCACTGTCGCCTCCGCCGACGACGGCAACGGGAACATCCCGGTAGAAAGCGCCGTCGCATGTGGCGCAGGCTGTCAGGCCGTGGCCGATCAGTTTTTCTTCTCCTTCGATGCCCGGGTAGCGTGCGGAAGCCCCTGTGGCGACAATAACTGTCTTGGACTGGTACTCCTGGCTGGATGTCTTGATGGTGAACAATCCTGTCGCTTCGTCCTTGATTACGGAAATGACATCTTCATAAGCAAAGCGCGTTCCGAATTTTTCTGCCTGTTCCTGCATGCGGAACATGAGATCCGGCCCCATGATTCCTTCCGGAAAGCCGGGGAAGTTTTCCACTTCAGTTGTTGTTGTCAATTGACCGCCGATTTGGGATCCCGTGATGACAAGCGGAGTCAGGTTGGCCCTGGCTGTATAAATGGCAGCTGTGTATCCGGCGCAGCCGGCTCCAATGATAATGACGTTTTCGCTCATGATTTTCCTGTCGTTTTACCCTGTATCATAGAGCCTGTCCGGGTATTGACGAGCCAAAAAACTGCCATCGCATATCCCTAATCGCGGCATGGAATCCTTCCGAATGAGATGAGTTTCCCGGGGTAAATCGATGTCTTCTTGGATGATTTTTCTTGCCAAGTAGGATGATCGTTCGTATAAGCCCTTCACCTTCCAGTTTCATGCAGGGATAGCTCAGTGGTAGAGCGGCTGTTTTACACGCAGTTGGTCGGGGGTTCGAATCCCTCTCCCTGTACCATTATAAAGCTCGTAAGTTCAATAACTTGCGGGCTTTTCCTTTTTCTGGGGTCCGATAGTGGACTCCCTGGCAACGAGTTTTGTGGGCAGGATTTTTTCTTCGTGGGCAAGTTTGACTTTGGTATTGATCATACGCTTCAAAAGGAATTCTGCCGAGGTTTTGCCAAGGGCGACGGCGTCCTGAAAGACTCCCGTGATTGGGACTCGTGCCGTTTCCATTTCCAAAGTACCGGAAAAACCAGCCAGGGCTATTTGCTGCGGTATGTTGATACCGTGTTCCAGGAGGCCCATTTCGACCCCGATGGACAGGGAGTCGTTGAAACAGAGGACGGCATCGGGCTTTGGCCTGCATTTCAAAAGTTGGCTTGCCGCCTTTTTTCCTCCGGCGATGTCGGAGTCTCCCCTGATGATCCATTCGTCGGGTACGGACAGGTTGCGTTCCTGCATTCCCTCCAGGAATCCCCGTTTTCTTTCCCATTCGACGTAAGAGTCTTGCTTGGCTCCAACGTAAGCAATACGGGTGTGTCCCATTTCCAACAGATGCCTGGTCAGAGCCAGGGAACCGTCGAAGTCGTCCGCCAGGACGGAGTCTGACTTCCATTGAGGGATTTTCCTGTCGACGAACACGAGGGGGCAGTGCTGTTTTTTGATGATGGTGGCAGCGGGTATGCTGTCTTCCAGATGGAGGGGTGCCCAGATAATGCCGTTGACTTGCCGTTCGAGCAGGCAGGATACATCGTGAAATTCCTTGATGAGATTGTTGAAAGTACAGCAGAGAAGAATACGATAACCGTATGAGGATAGGATGGCTTCGATGTTTTCCAGAATTTCGGCAAAGATGGTGTTGCCCAGATAGGGGAGGATGACTCCGACAGTCATGGAGGAACCGTGCCTGCCGAGTTCATGAAGGCTACGGTTGGGTACATATCCCATGGACAAAGCCAGTTTAGTGATTGAGCGTTGCAATTGTTTGCTGACTCCGGGAGCTCCCCTGATGGCTCGGGATACAGTCATTTGGGAGACGCCAGCGGCCTTGGCGATGTCGTGAAGAGTTACTTTGTCTCGATTCATGAGATGTTTCTCCTAGGTGTTTTACGTTTCGAATGCGTTAAAAACAGGAAATCTGTTCTGATAACATAGAGGTGACAATCAACGACTTCAATGTGTTTTTTCGTTAAACTCGCGTTAATGGATTCAAATGCACTAAAGATGTTGAATCCGCTACGTTTTTTCTTCATAGCAAAGACTGAACTTCATCGCCAAACGAAGATAAATTCCCCAATCTTAAGCAGACAATCAAGATATGAACAAGAATCAGAACACATCCTGCCGACATGGTTTCCGGTCGAGATTATACCATGCTGCCAGCCTTTTGTGCTGCGGCCTGATGGGGCTGGCTCCGGTCATGGCCGAAGAAACGATCGACTTGTCCGGTACCTGGCAGTTCCAGTTGGACATGATGGGCTTTGGCAAGACACCCGGCTCCGAGTTATATAAGAAGGATCTGAACGACACCATTCTGCTGCCCGGTACGACGGATCAGGCGGGGAAGGGGGTTGCCAATCCGGCTCGTCATGTGGATCGCCTGACGCGAAAGTTCGAGTTTATGGGGCCGGCCTGGTATCGCAAGAGTGTCGTTATCCCGGAATCCTGGGCAGGCAAGGAGATTGTGCTGCATCTGGAACGTTGCCATTGGGAGACATCTGTGTATGTCGATGGCAATCCGGTTGCCGTAGATGAGCGTTTGAGCACGCCGAATCGTTTTGTTTTGACGAAGCAACTCACGCCCGGCGAACATGAAATTACTATTTGCGTGGACAACCGCCTCAAGTACCCTATGGACCAGTGGAACCACGGGACGACGGAGTACACGCAGACGAACTGGAATGGTATTGTCGGGGAGATGGAGTTGATTGCGGATGACCGCATCCGTGTGGACAAGCTCAAGACTATGCCCCAGCTTGCCAGCACGAGTGTGCGTGTGGAAGCAGTGGTTTCCAATCCCGATGCCGGACAGGCGAAGGGTGAACTTATGTTCTCCGTTCGTGAAAAAGGCGGCAAGCTTGTTGCCACGCAGAAGGTGCCCGTGGTGCTGGATAAGGCGGGGGCAACGGTTTCAGCCGAGATTCCGATGGGAGCTGATGTGAAGCTGTGGGATGAGTTCACTCCCAATTTGTATGAATTGACTGCTGATTTGTCCGTGGGAGATGTGAAGAATTCGAAGTCTGCCGTGTTCGGGATGCGCGAAGTGACTCAGGGCAAACACCATGTTCAGGTGAATGGACGCAATGTCCATTTGCGTGGAGCTCTCGATTGTGCGGTGTTCCCGCTGACTGGGTATCCATCGACGAATCCGGCGGACTGGAAGAAGATTTTTGAAACGGTCAAGTCGTATGGGATGAACCATATCCGCTTCCATTCCTGGTGTCCGCCGAAGGCTGCCTTCCAGGCCGCGGACGAAGTGGGGATTTATTTGCAGGCGGAACTTCCCATGTGGATCAAGGATGTGGGGAAATACCCGGCGCGCCGCGATTTCTTCGAGAAGGAAATGTACGCGATCCTCGATGAATACGGCAACCATCCTTCATTTATCCTGATGTGCAATGGGAATGAAAATCAGGGTGATTTCAATGTGCTGGAGGATCTTGTCAAGAAGGCGCAGGCTTACGATACCCGGCGTCTGTATTCTGCTTCGACAGCGCGTACCCATGTCAAGTCCGACCAGTTCTATGTGTCACACGTTACCGGCAAGGGAGGGATTACCGTGTACGAAGGCAATCCTTCGACAATGTGGGACAAGCGGAAGGAATCCGATATTGACGTACCTGTCATTGCCCACGAGTCCGGGCAAAGATGCATGTATCCCAACTTTGATGAAATGAAGAAGTATACGGGAGTGCTTGCTCCGCGTAACTTCGAGGTGTTCCGTGAACGACTGGATGCCAATGGTATGTTGGCACAGGCTGACGAGTTTTTCAAGGCGACGGGGGCGCATACTGTCCTTCAGTATAAGGAAGTGAATGAATCCCTCCTCCGTACGCCGAATTCAGGCGGATTCCAGTTGCTGGGGTTGGCGGACTTTCCGGGGCAGGGATGTGCCTTCGTCGGCCTTCTCGATGCCTTCTGGGAGAGCAAGGGCTTGGTGAAACCTGCCAAATACCGTGAGTCCTGTGCTCCGACGGTTCTTCTTTGCCGCATCCCCCAACGCGTTTACGGCAGTGGAGAAACACTCGATGCGCAGTTTGAGGTCTATCACTACGGCAACAAGCCGCTTCCAAAGGGTGATCTCAAGTGGTCTCTGGAGACTCAGTCCGGTGATGTCGTGATCAATGGCGTGCTGCCGATGAAGGAGATTCCATGCAGTACGGTTGAGGGAATTGGCTCTGTCAAAATCCCGCTGAAGGACGTCACGAAACCGTCCAAACTGACGCTCAAGCTGGCGAGTGCCGATGGACTGAAGAATTCCTGGGATATCTGGGTGTACCCCGAAGCGGGGACTCCGGCTCCGACGGAAGGCTATACCATTGCCCGCGAGTGGAATGAAAATGTCCGTCGCGATTTGAATGAGGGCAAAAATGTTCTCTTTATTCCCCGCGATGCGAAGGGCAGGAAGACGCATTTTGCCAGTCATTTCTGGAACCCGATCATGTTCCGCTGGAATCCGATGATTGTAGGTACCTTGATTGATAAAAACAGCAAGGCTTTTGGCAACTTCCCGACGGATGAATATGCCGACTGGCAGTGGTGGGACATTCTCAACTCGTCCCAGGCGGTGGATCTGACGGCACTGCGCCAGTTGAAGCCCGTGATTCAGAGTGTTGATACCTATGAATTCAACAGGAAGCTGGGCATCGCCTTCGAAGCAGCCGTGGGCAAGGGCAAGTTGTTTGTTCTCTGCATGGATGTGGATAAGAATATGGAGAAGCGTCCGGCATCCCGCCAGTTGCTCCGATCAATTGCCAACTATGTCGGCGGTCAGGAATTTGCTCCCGGAACCAAGGTGAGCCTTCCCGAGCTGGACATGATTTTCGGTGATTCATCCGTGGCTCCCAAAGCTGTTGACCAGGGCAATGACGAGGCCATTAAGCAACTTCTGAATCAATAAAACAGGATGAATCCACTCAACACATTCTGAGTACCATGAAACTTTACCTTCTTCTCATTTCCCTGGTATCGGCCATGGGTGGTTTGCTGTTCGGTTACGACTGGGTCGTGATCGGCGGGGCAAAACCCTTCTATGAGGTGTACTTTGGCATTTCGGATTCTCCAGCCATGCAGGGCTGGGTGATGGGTAGTGCCATTATTGGGTGCATTATGGGAGTGATGGTGGCGGGAGTTCTGGCGGACAAGTATGGGCGCAAGCCTTTGATGATTATTTCTGCCATCATCTTCATCATTTCCGCTATCGGAACGGGTTGGGTGGATTCGATCTTCTGGTTTATCATTTACCGTTTGGTGGGTGGGGTTGCCATTGGCATCGTGTCCAACCTTTCTCCGATGTACATTGCGGAGATTTCCCCGGCTAACAAGCGTGGAATGTACGTCTCGATCAACCAGTTGACGATTGTGCTGGGCATTCTTGCCGCACAATTGACCAACTGGGGCATTGCCGAGCCAGTGCAGGATGGAGTCAATATCCTCGATACGTGGAATGGCCAGATGGGATGGCGATGGATGTTCTGGGCGGAGAACGTTCCGGCGTTGCTCTTTTTCCTCTTCCTCTTCCTGATCCCCGAAAGTCCGCGCTGGCTGGCGATGAAGGGCTTTGCAGGCAAGGCGGAATGTGTGCTGGCACGTGTTGTCGGCGAGGAAAATGCGCGCAAGGAACTGATTCAGATTGTCCAGGGTAGTGAGGAAGAGAAGAAGAGTTCGTCCCGCGAAGGTCTCTCCCGGCTTACTCAGGGCAATATGCCCCGTCTCGTGATGATCGGGGTGGTGATTGCCGCCTTCCAGCAATGGTGCGGGATCAATGTGATCTTCAACTACGCCCACGAGGTGTTTGCTTCGGCGGGTTATAAAGTGTCCGATATTCTGTTCAACATCGTCATTACGGGGGTGACCAATGTGGTATTCACTTTTGTGGGCATGTACACGGTGGACAAACTGGGGCGCCGGACTTTGATGAGTCTGGGTTCCATCTCTTTGGCCTGCATCTATGGGGTGATGGGGCTGTGCTATTACTATTCGGTTTCCGGCTGGCCTCTTCTGCTCCTGGTAATGGTGGCGATTGCCGCCTATGCCATGACGCTGGCACCGGTGACCTGGGTGGTGATTTCCGAGATCTTCCCGAACAGGATTCGCGGGCTTGCCATGGGGATTTCTACTTTTTCCCTGTGGGTGTCATGTTTCCTGCTGACCTGGACTTTCCCCATCTTCAATGCCTCGATGGGTGCAGCAGGCACCTTTGGGCTGTATGGAGTCATTTGCGTGGCTGGCTTCCTCTTCATCAGGAAGTACCTTCCGGAGACCAAACGGAAGTCTCTGGAGGAGATTGAGCGTGAGCTTGCCAAATAATCTGGAGCTCCGACTCATCAGAACATTTTTTAAATTATTATATTACTACGACAAAAGTCATGGAACCCATTACTGCTTATTTGATTCAATCCACAGTATCCACCCCGGGCGAGGTCCGGGCATGGGAAGAAACAATCATGTTGCCGACCTACCAGGCCGGGGAGGAAGAGAAAGCTCCTGTCTTTCTGGAAAAACGCGTTTATCAGGGGAGTTCCGGTTCCGTGTATCCCTATCCGGTTATCGAAAGTATTTCAGACACGAAAATAGATAAGGCTTATCGGGCTTTTTTCCTGGAGAATGAGTATGTGAAGATCATGATTCTGCCGGAATTGGGCGGACGCGTGCACATGGCATACGACAAGGTGAAACAACGCCACTTTGTATATTACAACCAAGTGGTCAAACCGGCTCTGGTCGGGCTTACCGGGCCATGGATTTCCGGCGGTATTGAATTCAACTGGCCCCAGCATCACCGTCCCAGCACCTTTTTGCCGACGGAAGCCCTGGTGGAGAAAAACGCGGACGGCAGTGTCACCGTGTGGTGCAATGAAGTGGAGCGCATGTTCCGGACGAAGGCCAGGCAGGGCTTCACCCTGCATCCCGGCCGTTCGTATCTGGAAATTTGCGTCGATGTGTACAACCGCACTCCCTTCCCCCAGACGTTCCTGTGGTGGGCAAACCCCGCCGTGGTGGTGAATAAGTATTACCAATCTGTGTTTCCGCCGGATGTCCATGCGGTGTTTGATCACGGGAAGCGCGATGTGTCTTCCTTCCCGATTGCGACGGGAACCTATTACAAGCAGGATTATTCTGCAGGCGTTGATATTTCCCGGTATGAGAATATCCCTGTGCCGACTTCGTACATGGCTGTCAAATCCAAATACGATTTCGTCGGGGGCTATCAGACGGATGATGAGGCGGGTGTACTCCATGTTGCCAGCCATCATGTTTCCCCCGGCAAGAAGCAATGGACCTGGGGATGTGGGGATTTCGGGAAGGCCTGGGATCGCAACCTCACCGATGAAGATGGCCCGTATATTGAGTTGATGACGGGTGTTTACACCGATAACCAGCCGGACTTCTCGTGGCTGCAACCCTACGAAGAGAAGTCGTGGAAGCAGTACTTCATCCCGTATTCCGCTGTTGGTTATGTCAAGAACGCAACGACCGAGGCGATCGTCAATCTCGAAGTTCGGGATGGTCAGGCGCGTGTGATTGTCTATACGACGGGACGGTATAGCGATTTACAGTTGATTTTGGAAGATGCGGAAGGGAATGTTCTTGCCACCGAGATTTTCGATTCTTCGCCGGAACAGACTTGCGACAGGACACTTCCGGTGGGAAGTATCGAGGAAAAGGATATTTGCCTGAAATTGATGGCGGCCGATGGCCGGGAAATCCTGAGCTATCAGCCGGAACCAGCGGAAATCCACCCGGTGCCGGATCCCGCTCAGGCGGCAAAACGTCCGGCGGAGATTGCATCCATGGAACAACTTTTCCTGACGGGGCACCACCTGGAACAATACCGCCATGCCACCTATCTTCCGCAGGATTATTACATGGAAGCCCTCAAGCGCGAGCCGGGGGACATCCGTTGCAATAACGCCATGGGACTGCTCTATCTGCGCAAAGGACGCTTTGATCTGGCGGAAGGCCACTTCCGCAAGGCTATCGACACGGCGACGCAGCGGAATCCCAATCCCTACGATGGCGAACCATACTACAATCTTGGCTGGAGCCTCCTGATGCAGGATCGCTGTGACGAGGCGTACGATGCCTTTTACAAGGCTACCTGGAATGCCGCCTGGCAGGATCCCGCCTACCTGGCAGTGGCTCGTATCGATTGCCGTCGTGCCAATGCTCCGGATGGTCGCAATGTCCGGTGCTGGAACAATGCGCTGGAAGAAGTCGAACGTTCCTTGATTCGCAACTACCACAACCATCAGGCCCGGCAATTAAAGTGTTCCATCCTTCGCAAGATGGGCAGGATTGAGGAGGTGATGAAGTGGGCGAAAGATTCCCTCAAAATAGATGGCTTCAATCTGGGGTGCCTGTTCGAGCTGTACCTTTCGACCGGTGATGTTGACACATTGTCTGAATTGCAGGGACTCATGCGCGGTAACGCCCATTCCTACATGGAATATGCCTGCGATTATGCAGCTGCGGGCTTGTATGCCGAGGCGGAAGAACTGCTCTCGATGGCGATTCCGGAATCGGGCGAGGTGTACCCCATGGTGTACTACATGCTGGGCTGGCTGGCCGCCCGACAGGGGCGCGAAGCTGATGCGCGTGCCTATTGCTCCAAGGGTGAAGCAATGGACCCCGGCAGGTGTTTCCCCAACAGGATCGAGGAAGTTCTCATTCTGAAGGAGGCCATGCGTCTGAATCCTTCGGATGCGCGGGCTCCCTACTATCTGGGCAACTTCTGGTATGCCATGCGGCAGTACGATCTCGCCCGCGAGTGCTGGGAACTTTCCATTGAGCTGGATGCTGGTTTCCCGACAGTCCTGCGCAATCTGGCTCTCGCCTATTACAATAAGTACGATCTCAAGGCTGAAGCCATTGCCCTGCTGGAAAAGGCCTACTCTTTGGATGATCAGGACTCGCGCATTTTGATGGAGCTGGATCAATTGTACAAAAAAACAGGCATGTCTCCCGACAAACGCCTGAACTTCCTGCAACAGCATTGTGACGTGGTGGATGGTCGAGACGATCTCGTAGTCGAGCTGGTTACCCTGCTCAACCTTCAGGGACACCATGAAGAAGCGTTGGATGTAATCTCCAGACGCCATTTCCATCCTTGGGAAGGCGGCGAAGGCAAGATCACCGGGCAATACGTCGTGGCTCACGTGGCCCTGGCCAAAGCCGCCCTGAACGCGGGGCAGGCGGAACTAGCCTTGGAACACTTGAATGCGACGGATGTTTATCCAGAGAATCTCGGAGAAGGGAAGCTCGCCAATGCCGAGGAAAATGACATCAACTACTACAAGGGGCTTGCTCTGCGTGCCTTGGGGTATGACGAGGAGGCTTCCCGCTTCCTGATGCTGGCCACAACGGGTTCTAACGAGCCTCAGCAGGCATTCTTCTACAACGATCCTCAGCCGGACAAGATCTTTTATCAGGGGCTTGCCTGGCGTGCCCTGGGGCATGAGGACAAGGCGCGCGGCTGTTTCAACAAGCTGGTGGCTTACGGGGAAAAGCATTTGTACGATGAGTGTAGCATTGATTACTTTGCCGTCTCTCTGCCGGATCTCGCCATCTGGGAGGATGATATCAATTGCCGCAACAGGATTCACTGTTACTACGTGATGGGCTTGGGCTATCTGGGCTTGGAAAAGCAGACTGAGACTGCAACTTGCTTCGATGAGGTACTTTCCCTGTCACCTTCCCATCAGGGTGTTCTGATTCACAGGAAAATTCTAATGAACTAGACCCCATATATGGGAAGCGAATATCAATCATCGATTGTATGAATTATACGATACTGTTCCAGTCGGCTGTTTGCGTTGCCATGATCCATTCTTTTGCCTTGGCTGAAGAAGTTGCCACTTTTTCGACCATTCCGGTGGAGTTGGGCGAAAGTCAGGAATCCATTATACGGAAGGCTGCTCAGGTTGTCCCGACATCCAACCAGCTGGATGCTCTCAAAAACGAGTTTATCGCTTTTATTAACATGGGTCCCAATACATTCACCTGTAAGGAATGGGGGGATGGGAAGGAAGATCCGAAAGTTTTTGACCTGAAGACGCTTGATACCGATCAATGGTGCCGGGTGATGAAGACGGCGGGCATGAAGATGGTTATCATGACTGTCAAACACCACGATGGGTTTTGCCTGTGGCAAACCCGGTATACCGACCACGGCATGATGTCGAGTAACTTTGAAAATGGAAAGGGAGATATTCTTCGAGAACTGGTTCAGTCATGCCAAAAGTACGGATTGAAGCTGGGTATTTATGTTTCTCCGGCAGATTTGTATCAGATGGAAAACCCTCAAGGGCTGTACGGCAATGGCAGCAAAGCTACCAAGAGGACAATTCCCAGGAATGTTCCGGGGCGTCCCTTCAAGAGTACGGAGAAATTTGAATTTGAGGTCGATGACTACAATGAATATTTCCTGAACCAGCTCTATGAATTGCTGACGGAGTACGGCCCCGTGAACGAGTTGTGGTTTGATGGCGCCCATCCCAAGAGCAAGGGTGGGCAGAAGTACAATTATACCGCGTGGAAGGAATTGATCCATAAGCTGGCCCCAAAGGCTGTGGTTTTCGGGCGCGAGGATATTCGCTGGTGCGGCAATGAAGCCGGAGGAACGCGCGCTTCCGAATGGAATGTGATCCCCTACCAGTTTGACCCGCTGACGTCACAGCAATTCCCGGATATTACGGACAATGACATTGCCAGCCGGGAAAAACTCTACGCAGCCAAGTTCCTGCACTACCAGCCGACGGAAGTGAATACCTCGATTCGCGAGGGCTGGTTTTATCGCGACGATACCAACCAGAAGGTGCGCAATGCCGACGATGTGTTCGATATCTATGAGCGCGCCGTCGGGGGCAATTCCGTGTTCTTGCTGAATATCCCGCCGAATCGCGAGGGGAAATTCTCTCCGGCAGACGTCCAGTGCCTGGAGGAAGTGGGGCAACGCATTCGCGAAACCTACGGAACGGATCTTCTGAAGGGTGCCCAGGGTGATGTTGCTCTGCTGGATGATGATCTCGATACTTTTGTTCAGTTGCCGGGTTTGTCTGGTGAACTCATCCTGAGTATGTCTCATCCGGTGACGATCAACCGCCTGGTGCTTCAGGAGGCCATTGCCAAATGCGGTGAACGCGTGGAAGAACATGCCGTGGATGCCTGGATTGATGGAGCCTGGAAGGAAATTGCCCAAGCGACCAACATCGGTTACAAACGGATTCTGCGTTTCCCTGACGTGACGACGGACAAGATTCGCGTGCGTGTACTTCAATCTCGCAGCGTGCCTCCCGGCATCGCCAAAGTTTCTGCGCACTTTTACAAGAACCGTCCACCGCAATTGCAGGCTACGGTAAGTAGGGAGAATAGGGTGACGCTGGAATCAGTCCGCCATCAGTTCGGGTGGAAATCCCATGGACAGGATGCGGCGAAGAATCTTGGCGGCACGATGGTAATTCACTACACGGTTGACGGTACGGATCCTACGGCTTCATCTCCCGTGTATAAGGCTCCCTTCACGATGGATTGCGGGATGCTGAAGGCCCTGGCCATTGCTGGCGGGCAGGCTGGCCCCGTATTCAAGGAAATCGTCGGTTATCCGAAGGGCGATTGGACTCTGGCGAAGTCATCCGGGCAGGAGCCCGGACATGAAGCCGACAAAGCTTTCGATGGCAATGACCAGACGTATTGGACGACTCCGCCCGGGCAATCTCCTCATTTCCTGGAACTCGATCTGGGTACCGAACGTCTCTTGAGCGGCTTTGCCTATACCCCGCAGAAGGAGAATGCCAAGGGGATGATGGAACGCGGCGTCATTAAGACGAGCCAGGACGGCAAAAGCTGGTCGGTGCTGGAAAACTTCGAATTCGGCAACCTGATCAATGATCCGACGAAGCGCGAACATTTCTTCAAGAAAAAGGTCAAGGCCCGGTACATCCGGGTGGAAGCTACCGGGATCGCAGCCGGAGGCAAGGAACTGAGCATCGCGGAACTATCCCTGTTCTAGCAGTGCTATCCCAGATTTTTCTTATGACAACGATACGACACATACTATCAACAGCCATTCTGGCAGGCGCATTGAGTTATGCGTCGATGGCGGACATTCCGCTCCAGGGTACATGGAATTATGCTCTGGATCCCGATGACAGGGGTGTTCAGGAACAATGGTTCGGCAAAAAGCTGGATCATGCGTTAACGCTCCCGGGCTCGATCCAGAGCCAGGGCATCGGAGAAAACGTGGGGCCCAATACACCGTGGGTCGGCAACAAGAGGGATACCAAGTCTGTATTGGGGGATCCCGTGTACAAAAAATATGCGCAGCAGGGCGGGGACATCCCATACAAAGTACCTTCCTGGCTGCAACCGGACAAATATTATCAGGGCGTTACCTGGTTCCAGAGAGAAATTGACCTTCCCGCTTCATCATCGGGTGAGTGGATGGTAGAACTGGAACGGACGCACTGGGAGACATCTCTTTATGTGGACGATCAGTTCGTTGGCAGCCGGGATTCGCTTGGTACGCCCCATCGTTACCTGCTCAAGGGGTTGACACCGGGGAAACACCGGCTGACGGTGCGGGTGGATAACCGCGTACACATCCCTGTCGGTATTGATGCGCACAGCGTTTCCGACCATACGCAGAGCAATTGGAACGGCATCGTCGGCAGAATGGCGATCAATGCACTTCCTCCTGCTCGCGTGGAAGATGTCCGGCTGACTCCGTCCGTGAAAGGCAAGTCCGTCCAGATGGATGCTTCCGTCAGGAAGAATCCCGTCCGGGCGAGCAAGGTTCTTGTAGAAGTGGTGACGGAAGATGGACGGAGAATCGGCGATCCTGTGGAATTACAGGTGGAACAGGGCGAGGGGACGGCGCAGGTACAGGCCAACTTGATCCTCGGCGACAAGGCCGAGCTTTGGGACGAGCACAATCCCGTGTGTTACTATGTCCGGACGACTATCGGTGAAGGCCGGGATGCCGATGTGAAGAAGACGGTTTTTGGCCTTCGCGAGTTCAAGGTGGATGGTACGCGTTTTGTTATTAATGGGAAACCGGTTTTCTTGCGTGGTACGCTGGAATGCTGTGTCTTCCCGAAGACGGGGTATCCTGCTACGGATGTAGCTTCCTGGGAAAAAATGTTCAAAACAGCCCGGGAGTATGGACTCAACCACATCCGCTTCCATTCCTGGTGTCCACCGGAGGCTGCCTTTGAGGCTGCGGACAAGTTGGGATTGTATTTGCAGGTGGAATGCGGAGCCTGGAGCATGGTGGTCGGCGATGATCCTAAACTCAATAACTGGGTGCGCGAAGAAGGAGACCGCATTCTTAAGGAATACGGCAACCACCCTTCATTCTGTCTGATGGCTTATGGGAACGAACCCGGCGGTAATAATCTTGTGAACTATCTGGCGAATCTCGTCGATAGCTGGAAGAAGGCAGACTCGCGCCGCGTTTACACGGGGGCCGCCGGGTGGCCGTATCTGGGAAACGCCGATTACTGGAATGCTCCGGATCCTAGAATCCAGGGCTGGGGAGCCGGACTCCGTAGCCGGATCAATGCCCAGCCGCCGACGTTTGACTATGACTTCCGCGACATCATCAAGAAGAACATGCCCACAGTCAGCCATGAAATCGGCCAGTGGTGCGCCTTCCCCGACTTCAAGGAAATTGCCAAGTACACGGGCGTTTTGAAGGCGAAGAATTTCGAGCTGTTTCAGGAAGTGCTTGCCAACAAGGGCATGGCCGATCTGGCGGACGAGTTCCTCTTTGCTTCCGGCAGGCTCCAAACGCTCTGCTATAAGGCGGATATCGAAGCCGCTCTGCGCACGCCGAACATGGGCGGGTTCCAGCTTTTGGGCCTGACGGATTTTCCTGGTCAGGGTTCGGCTCTGGTCGGAACCTTGAATGCCCAATGGGGCTCCAAGGGCTATGTCGATGCACAGGAGTACCGGACGTTCTGCAGCGACACCGTGCCTCTGGTGCGTTTCCCGCGCATGATCTGGCACAACAACGAAACCTTGGAAGCCCCGGTGGAGATTGCCCATTTCGGCAAGGAAGCCCTGAAGGGAGCCTCGGTGGAGTGGAAGGCATCATGTCGAGACGGCAAGGTGGTGGCTTCCGGTCAATTCTCCAGCGATATCCCCTTGGGAAATGCTAATCAGGTTGGAAAGATTTCATTCCCTCTGTCTCAGATTGCAGATCCCGCATGCCTGACAGTGGAGGTGAGCGTCAAGGATGCTTCCGGAGCATCCGTCCAGGGGCGCAATATGTGGAACATCTGGGTGTATCCGGCCACACTTCCCGAGGTGAAGGATATGCCTTATGTGACGCATTGTTTCGATCAGAAGACCAAGGAACACCTGGCTCAGGGCGGAAAGGTACTCCTCTCCCTGAAGAAAGGCTCTCTCGCTCCGCAGAATGGCGGCAACATCGCCGTCGGATTCTCATCGATCTTCTGGAACACGGCCTGGACGAACAATCAGGCTCCGCACACGCTCGGCGTGTACTGCAATCCCAAACATCCGGCTTTGGCGGCATTCCCCAACGACGGCTATTCCGACTGGCAGTGGTGGGACATCGTGCATGACAGCCAGGCCATCGTGATGGATTCCCTGCCGAAATCGTATCGCCCCATCATCCACTACATCGACGACTGGTTCATCAATCGGAAGCTGGGGCTACTCATGGAAATGAAGGTCGGGAATGGCAAATTGATCGTCTGTGGCGCGGATCTCGACAAGGATTTGGACAAACGCCCCGGCGCACGCCAATTCCGCCACAGCATCCTGCAATACATGGCTTCCGCGGATTTTAACCCATCCCAGGAACTGACCGTCGAGGATTTGGAAAAACTGCTCCCTTCTTCACCCGTCAAAAACAAGTAATCTCACGAGGCATATCCGCTATGATAAAAGATAGTATGTTTGTAAGGACACTTGTGGGTTGTGCATGCGCAGCATGTTTTGCATGTACTTCACTGGCAGCTGAAGATCAAAATATTCCACGCCCCAAGGCAATCATTTATTTTTATGCGGATGATCTGGGATACGGCGATACGGGGTGTTATGGAGCAACAAAAATCCCTACACCCCATATCGATAAACTGGCGGAACAGGGAGTGAGATTTACCAATGCCCACAGTACGACATCCGTTTGTACCCCTTCCCGTTATGCTGTGATGACGGGGGAGTACCCGTGGAGAAGAAAGGGAGTCCATATTCTTCCGGGTGACGCTCCTCTCATTGTTCCAACGGCAGACAGGAGAATGACCCTGCCTTCGATGTTGAAGAAGGCAGGGTATAAAACATGTGCTGTTGGAAAATGGCATTTGGGGCTGGGCAATGGAGAAATCGACTGGAACAAACCCATTTCTCCGAATCCCAGGGATGTCGGTTTTGATGAAAGTTATATCATGGCCGCAACGGCTGATCGCGTCCCTTGCGTATATATCAGGAATGGGATTGTCGAGAATTTGGATCCCGATGATCCCATAGAAATCAGTTATAAAAAGAAAATCCCGGGTGTTCCCACAGGAAGAGAACATCCTGAAGCCTTAAGGTATTCATGCAATAATCAGCACATGGATACGATCATTAACGGCATTAGCAGAATTGGATTCATGAAAGGGGGAAAATCCGCTTTATGGAAGGATTGCGACCTTGCGGATGACCTGACCAATGAGGCCATTGCTTTTATCGAAAAAAATAAAGAGACACCGTTCTTCCTGTATTTTGCCACCAATGATATTCATACGCCCAGAGACCCCCATGGACGTTTTCTCGGCAAGAGCCAGTGTGGGATCCGGGGTGATGCGGTTGTCCAATTGGATGATTGCCTGGGGCGGATTGTCCAGGCTTTGGAAAAGGCAGGTATTAAAAACGATACTTTGATCATCTTCTCCAGTGACAACGGGCCGGTTGTGATTGACGGATATTACGATGGTGCCTTGAAAGATCTGAACGGACATCGACCGTCCGGCCCGTGGAAAGGTGGCAAATATAGTCTGGATGAAGGGGGAACGAGGGTACCGTTCATTGTATCATGGCCGGGACATACTGCTGATGGTACGACGAGTGATGCCCTTATTTCCCAAATGGATTTGGCCGCATCACTGGCTGCTCTCACCCGGCAGACTTATCCGGACGGAGTTTTCCCCGATAGCCAAAATTTGATGTCAACCCTTCTGGGACAAAAGAAGCAGGGAAGAAAGAATCTTGTGGAACAGGCTCTTAGCGAGACTCGGTTAGCCATGGTTTCCGGAGATTATAAATACATTCCCTCTTCTTCTGACAACAGGGCTAAAAAGAAGTCTTCCGATGCCATCCTTTACAACCTTAAGAATGATCCGGGAGAAACAGATAATATCGCCAAAAAATACCCTGAACTCGTGCAAAAAATTCATGAAGAGTTTCTTCATGAATTAGGGACGAAATGACCAACGGTATTGGTGGAGTATTGTGTTGCTTTTTCGCTGAGTCGTGATATGTGAGTGATTTAATGATTAAGCATGTTTTCACAGTGTGCATGCTGGCGTGTTTACTGGCATGTACAGGTAATGCCGGGGAGTATTCTTCCGACTGGAAGGCCTTTGAACAGGAAGTGGATGCCAAATATCCATTTTTTGAGCTGAAGAAAATCGGCAACGACTGGAAGAAGGCAAAACGCAAACTGAAGGACAAGGCCGACCAGGCACGGAATGATGAAGAGTTTTTGAAGGTGGTAATGGAGGCTCTGGGTGTTTTGCGCGATGGACACGCGGGGTTTCAGAAAACCCGCTCCCCCATTCCCGCCAGAGAGCCGGAATATGCGTTGCCGCTCACGCTGATGCCAGCCATCAACAAGCAGGTGGTCATTGCGGATGCTTCCCCGGAAGTGCTGAAAAACCTGCCTCCGGGAACACTGGTTCGCAGTATTGACGGAGTACCTGCCCGAAAATTTCTGGATACCAAGACGGAGGAAACATGGAAGCAGGGCGGTGGCTTTTCCAGTCCCCAGCGTGCGGCTGTATTCGTCTATCGCCAGCCCTTGGCTTCACAAAAAATCTCGGAACACAAACTCGTCGTCAGCGACGGAAAGCGCGATCGTACCATCACCTTGAAAAATGATTGGGAAGCGAAGGGATGGAATCATACCTACCACATGCCCAGGCTGGACCGTGGCGAGGGCTTCTGCTCATACACCCGGCTTCCCAGCGGCGTGGGATACATGCATCTTCGCCGCATCCGTGGGAAGGAAACCCTGCAAGGCGTTCGTGTAGCCCTGAGCAAATTCCCGGATGCCAAAGGGTGGATTATCGACTTACGCGGCAATGGAGGGGGTAATTATAGTTCGGAGTTGCCTGCGGCATTGGTGGAGACCAAGCTCCCCCTGGCAGTAATTATCGATGCCGGCTGCATGTCGGCAGGCGAGACTTTGGCTCGCGATTTGAAGAATGGTGCTGGTGCAAAGTTGTTCGGGTCTACAACTGCGGGAGCTTCCAGTGCCAAATATACTTGGAGTTTTCCTAGTGGCGTAGCTACCTTGATTTTGTCTCAGCGGAGTCGTGGCGGTTTGAATGGGAAGCCCATTGAGTTTTTCGGAATAGCTCCTGACGTTCCAATTGAAGCCGACCCAGCGGAACTGGCCCGTGGTGAAAACAGCGAGATCAAGGCTGCGGAGAATTTCGTGTTGAAAAAATGAATCAGTCTCATTGTTGGAAATCATAATTAACGTACAATTAACAATAATTGCCCATATGATTTGCTGGAAATGATACGTATATTTTTATTGTATAGTTTGTTGTGATTTTTTTGCCTGGAGTAATTTTTGGATAGTGCGTTTCGTGACATTATGGATGTGACACGACGACCGAATTGAATACTATGCCAGTGACTGATGTCGCTACTGGTATAGTTAAGGGTACCTGTTGAATCTACTCAGTAGGAGGTAGTGCGTGAACGCTCCTTTTGTAAGGCCTGATGAGGGAGAAGAGGATCAAGGCGAAGACGGCTCCGGCGGTATCGCAGAGCATGTCTTTTTGCGCATCCCAGATGTCGCCTTGCGCTCCGAGGATTTCGAGACCGTTTTCACCTCCATCAAAGACGGCATAAATCCATTCGAAAATTTCGTATCCGGCGGCGACAGCCATGATGGAGCTGAGGGAGAAGACCAGTGCTACCGGCAGAGTGAGCTTGCAGGTACGAGTAAGCCATTCGGCAATGGGGAAGGCGTATAGACCGATGAGGAAGTGGCTGATGCGATCAAAATGGTTACGTGGGGTGTCCAGCAGATCGGAGAACCATTGGAAGGGAACGTTGGCAAATGTGTAATGAGCGCCGATCGTATGCCAGAAGAGCCATGCGAAGATCAGAATACGACTTGTCGCACTGAAACGGAACCGGCTGTCGATGAAGAGAAACAGGATGAAGATGACTTCTGCCGGGGCAAATTCAATATACCAGACGCTGCGCATGACCGGTTCCCATCCCGACCATATGGAAAGGATGACGAACATGAGGGAGAGAATGACCGTAAATAATCTGCTCATTAAGGAAAAGGTTAACCGATACGACGACGGAATCCAATTTCCAAATTGTCCGGAGGAAAAAAGAAGGGCTGTCTCAGTCGGATTTTTCAATCCTTCGTGAAACAGCCCCCGAGCTGCATGCTATCTCTCGCTCCGTAGGAGAAAGGGGGTCATTGAAGTTTGATGACGGTGTCTATGCTGTCCCAGGCTACGCCTGCGGGCAGGGTGATTTTGTATTGGTCATCTACTTTTTCAAGTTTGGCAGCCTGCCCGTTTCCTTTGCCGTTCACGATGATGGTTGCCTTCGTGAATTTCTCTCCGATGTCTTTGATAAAGAGCGGCTCGTTTCCTTTAAGCTCTTTTCCTTTTTGAGCGATCAGCGGACTGATATGCAGATAAACGATTTTTTTGCCGCTGTTGGTTGTTTTGTAGCAGCTGCCGCCCCAGGGTTCGTCTTTGTAGGGGCCTCCGCGGGTATTGTAGATAGCCTCCCGGTAGGGGGCGATCCATTTACCCATGGCCAAGAAGGTTTCTGCCTGTTTCGGATCCAGAGTACCCAGCGGGGTGGGCCCGATGTTGTAAAGCAGGTTGCCGTCCTTGACGGTGTTGTTGATCAGGAATTTGATGGAGGTTTCAACGGGTTTGACCTTGGCCTTGGAGGTATAGGACCAGTTGCCTGTCCAGCGTGTACCGGGAATGTCAGCCACGGTCATGCAGCTTTCCCAGGGCGTTTTATCATTGAACGGCCCCAGCTTGCATTCCGGCGTCAGGAAGTCGCCTTTCAGGTCGTCGGCCAGCGGTCCCTTGTTGCCTCCCCTCGTGCCGTTCATGCGGTTGTTGACTAGAATGTCCGGCTGGTACTGCTTGATGCGGCGCATCATGGTACGCGGATCCCACTGGTTCAGGGAGCTATTGCCCAGGCTGTCGAACCAGAGCACGTCTACCTGGCCGTAGCGGGTGAGCAGTTCACTGAGCTGGCCGAAGTAGTATTCCAGATAGCGGTAGTGCTGGTTGGTCAGGTAGTAGGGATTGTACCAGTCCCGACCGGAATAATAGAAGCCCAGCCTGAGCCCTGCCGCATGGGCCGCTGCCGCGAACTGCCCCACGATGTCTTTGCCGTAGGGAGTGTTGGCGATGGTGAATGTGTCGTAGTCGGAGGGGAAGTTGGAGAAGCTGTCGTGGTGCTTGGTGGTCAGAACAGCGTATTTCATGCCGCTTTTTTTGGCCACGGACATCCACTTCCTGGGATCGTATTGCTTGGGGTTGAAGCGGCGATGGGCTGAGTCATATTCAAAGTCTATGACGTTTTGGTGGCCGCTCGCACTGTCCTTGGGGCGCGCCGCATTGCGTTCCCAGCTGATTTCCCGTTCCAGCAGGGAAGAGGGGTTCCAGTGCACGAACAGGCCGAATTTGGCGTCGCGGAACCATTTCAACTGCTTGTCATTGGCCTTGAAGTCAAAGAGTCTGTTGATGGCTTCATTGATCAGGTCACGGTCCCGGACGGGGGAGAAAACATCTTTTTCAGGAGAAAGAACCACCAGGCCTTCCGCCATGGGCTGCATGCGGAAGTTTGGTACGGGGGCCTTTTCCTTGTCTCCCTGCCAGAGGTGGAGTTTCAGGGCCTTGGCCACGTTGCCTATTTCATAGGCCTTCTGGCCGCCTGCTTCCTCCATGATTTCGTCCGGCAGCTCTTTGTTGAAAACGGCTTGCACAAAAGGATGGTTTACGTAGATATTCCCGTTTTCCCGGAAAGGCCTGACATCTTCAGGCAGCGCTATCCGTTTGTTTCCGACCATCGCGTAAGGCGCGCCGTGGAGTTTATCTGTATCGACGGTGAAGTAAACGGCGTCCTTGAGTTTTTCGGACAGCTCCTTTTGGAGTGCATCCACATTTTCCTGGTAGCTTTTACCGGGATCAAAACGGTTGTTGATGCTTTCCGCCTGCTCTTCCGTGATGACCGGGCCTATCCATTGGCTGGCGATGGCGTCCTTGGTCCCTTTGCCCACAATGATCCGAAAGTATTTTCCGGCGTCTTTGTCCGTCAGGGTGTAGGATTCCGCATCCTTGCCCTGCTGCACCGGAACGGGTTTTCCGTTGCGGGAATCCGCTTTTTCCCATTGGATGACAGGTTTGGTCGCTTCATCGTCAGGAGTGCTGTAGCGGCTTTCCAATGTAGTGCCAACTACTTCTTCACCGTCAATGTAAGCTCTGAGCCATGGAGCTACAGGACCTCCCCAGGCTGGCATGAGGAGCGTCCCCCCAAGCGCGGTAAGAAGATAGAATGCATGGTGTCTGAGTTTGAACATGGAAAAAAGCTAAATGAAGAATAGTGGGGAGAACAGAATAAAAGCAGGAATTTAATAAAAGACCAGTGATGGTGGTTTATGGATTTTTTTCTGGTAAGATTCCGTGGAAAGGGCGTTTTGTACGATTTTTTCAAAAAAACAAAGGGGTTGCCTCTTTTTAGAGAGACAGCCCCTTGTATGAAAGTCGAGGAGAGTTCCTCGGTTTATTGATCGCCAAAGCAGACGCCCAAGTCGCGACCGGTCTGGACGAGTTGGCAGCCGGGATCGACCAGTTTGAGCGTTTTGACTGCTTCTTCGATCGGAACTGCAACCATTTCCGTACCGTGCAGAGCAACCATGTGGCTGAATTGCCCGGCGGAGACGAGTTGGATGGCATGAGCTCCGAAGCGGGTTCCGATGACGCGGTCGAAGGCGCAGGGGGATCCGCCGCGCTGAGTATGGCCGAGGACGCAGGCTCGCGTTTCGATACCGGTGGCTTCTTCGAGCTTTTCGGCGATGACATTGCCGATACCTCCTAGGCGGACTTCACCTTGAGTGGCAGCGTCGATGAGAATTAATTCGTTGGCGAGCATGGCGCCTTCGGAGACGACGACGATGATTTCACGCTGTCCTTTCGCTTTGCGTTCGTTGATGGATGCGACGACGGTTCCGAGATCGAAGGGGATTTCGGGGAGGAGGATGACGTCCGCACTACCTGCAATGCCACCATGGAGGGCGATCCATCCGGCATGGCGCCCC
The DNA here is from genome assembly GCF_029854675.1 of Akkermansia sp. N21169. Classification (NCBI taxonomy): domain Bacteria; kingdom Pseudomonadati; phylum Verrucomicrobiota; class Verrucomicrobiia; order Verrucomicrobiales; family Akkermansiaceae; genus Akkermansia; species Akkermansia sp. N21169. Next base: position 250,006 of record NZ_JARWNC010000039.1, read on the forward strand.
ATGACTTCAACAACCATCATGCGCTGGTGGGCGCAGGCGGTCGTACGGAGGCGATCAATGGCTTCGGTGACGACTTCTACGGCGCTGTTGAAGCCAAAGGTGACATCGGTGGCTCCCAGGTCATTGTCGATGGTTTTGGGAACTCCGACGACAGGCAGACCGATTTCGGAAAGGAGGAGGGCTGTGGATTGTGAACCGTCTCCGCCGACAACGATCAGGGCTTCGATGTTGAGACGTTCTACCGTGGCTTTGGTCTTGGCGAGAACCGAGGGTTCAATTTCACCTTTTTGGCCGATGCCTACTTTGATCGCGAAGTTGCCCTTGTTGACAGTGCCGAGGATGGTGCCGCCCATGGAACGGATGTTGCGGCAGCTTTCGGGAGTGAGAATTTCGTAGCGGGGTTTGTCCGGCTCGGAGAGGAGACCTTCGAAGCCGTCGTAAAAACCATAGACGGTCCAGCCTTTTCTGGAAGCGGCGCCGACGGCTCCTTCGATAACCGCATTAAGTCCGGGGCAATCTCCTCCACTGTTCAGGATACCGATATTCATAATTTTTTGAAGTAGTGAGTTGAATGAAATTGCCGGGAGTTTATCCCGGCATTTGCTATTATTTGGTTGGTTGTTGAGCAGTGGGAAGTTGGAGGAATTCCTTGTGATCAAGCGCGGGAGCCCCCGAGTTGATCCATCGTTCCCACGATTTCCAGCTATGAGTGATAAGACTCTTGGAAAGCTTGTAACGGTCTTCCGTGCCAAGTACGACGATGACCAGACGCTGAGGGTAGATCATGTCTTTGCCTGTTTGCGGGTTTTGCCGGACGTAGGCATTGCGCGTGGCACTCAGAAGAATACAAGGGCCGGAGATCCTTGATTTGGCTGTTTTGATTCCGTCGACTCCCGGTTGTGCAAGGAGGGCGTTGGTGTTGGTAACGTCGTAAAGTTGCGTTCCGCTGGAGAGGGTTTCTACTCCGATGCGGCGGCTGGGTTGCTTGACGATGAAGCAGAAGGCTGGCCGTTGGGTGGCGTACATGCCTAGAAGAGCCAGGTCAACGGCGCAGGAGGTGGAGGCCGAATCGGGAGATTCCAGACCATGAGGGGCAACGAAATGCGTTTTCTTCATGCCGATGGCCGCTGCGAGATTGTTCATTTCACGGACGAACAGGCTGATCGGAGAGCCTCCGCCACGGCGGGCAGACAGGTCTCTGCCGACGAAATTGGCGATGGTCAGCGAAGAAACGTTATCGGCTCCCAGCAGGGTTGAGTAAAGAGCGTCGCGAAGGGTGATGCGGTCACCGGGCCGGAGGTTCATGGGGTTGCCCATCGTGATGGCATAGGCTTCCTGAGGAACCGTGATGATACGGTTGAGTTCGACCTTGGTACGTTCCACCCAGTCCAGGGCGACAAGAGCAGTGGCAACCTGGGCGAGGCTGGAGATGGGGCGTTCCTTCTCTGCGTTGCTGCTGAACAGTATTTTGCCGGAGTTGGATTCAACTGCGATGTAGCTTGGCGCACCCTTCTGCTGAGCCATGGCGGGCATGACGGAGAGGGCGACGAGCGCTGCGAATGCTAGAATCAATTTCTTCATAAGGAGGCGGGCAGATAATGAAACGAAAATTCGGGTTTGGAAAGCGAAAAAACGGTTCGCATCAAATGTGGTGCGAACCGTTGGATCCAAATGTGTTTTTAACTTACGGCATCAGTCGTTGATGACCCCGCAATACTTGGCGCAAGTCCATAGGGCGCGCGGGTGGTGGAAGAAGGATTTCCACAGGCTGCCCTTGAGTGTATTGGAGGGGGAACCGTCGCGGTTGAGATAGCCGAACCATTCTCCGTTTTCTTTGTCCTGGAAGTGGTTGAAGGACCACTCGTGCACCATGTTGTGCATGGTGGCGTAGCGGGATTCTCCCGTCAGGACATAGGCAAGCATGGAACCGATGAGGGCTTCGTCGTGAGGCCACCAGAATTTCATGTTGTGCCAGTATTCCTGGACGGGTTTGTTGTAAACGTCGCAATAGTAGAGCAGTCCGCCTTGTTCCCGGTCCCATCCGCGTGCGAAGGCCCAGTCGATCATGTCGCAGCCGATTTTGATCAGGGCTGGGTCGTTGCCGCGTTGCCGGGCTTCTTCCAGGACGAACCATCCGCCTTCGATCGTATGGCCGGGATTCAGCGTACGTTCATTGAAATGATCAATGATGCTGCCGTCCGGAGCTACGACTTCCATGACTGCCTTGATGTCGGGCTTCATGAACAGGGTGACCAGGTCGTTGATGCAACGGTCGATCCATTGAGTGAATAAGGGGTCTTTGCCCAGAAACCGGCGCATTTCCTGGGCGGTGACGAGGGTGATCATCCGGGAGCCCAGATCGGTTGCCGGGCGGTTACCCGTGAACTTCGGTTCCATGGCTCCGGGTTCGAAGTGGATCCGGGTGAAGATATCGAACCAATGGCGTGCCTTGACGGCTGAGTCGCCGTTCCCCGTAGCGGCCGCATGGGCGGCGAAGGAAATAGCGGCAAACGATTCGCTGTAGGCATAACGGCGCTTGCGAATCGGGGTGCCGTCCTGGGCTACATGGAAGTACATGCGGCCATCGGACGGGTCGATGCAGTAGCGCTCCAGGAAAGTGAGGGCGCTTTCCGCCCATGCAAGCCATTCCGGACGTTTCTCGATGCTCTGATACATGGTCAGCAGCATCCAGGCCATACGGCCCTGGGCCCAGACGGATTTGTCGGTATCGACGATGGAGCCGTCCGCATCGAAGCAATGCAGAAGGCCTCCATGCCGGGTATCAACGGCGCGGGGGAACCAAAACGGGACAACGTCGTTGAGCAGGCGGTCTTTATAGAATTCGCCCAGTTCTTTCAGATCGAGAGAATCGCTCATGGTTGACCGGATTAGTTGAGTGCCCACTGGAAGAAGCCGATGGCTTCGAGTTCTGCCCGGAGTTCCTTCAGGGCAGTTGCGGACGGATTGCCCTGGGGCAGGCGGGCCGGTCCCAGCGGGACTCCCTGCCAGCCGAGGACTGCTTTGGCACATCCCATGTAGCCTTTAGACGCCAGGATGTTGATCATTTTGACGGAAAGGAGCTGACATTCGTGAGCCGTAGCCAAGTCTCCTTCCGCATAGGAAGCCATGAGTTTCTGGTACAGGGCGGGAGCAAAGTTGAAGGAACTGCCGACGGCACCTTTGGCTCCGGTGGCGAGGGCGCCCAGGAACCATTCGTCAACGCCCCAGGGGAGGTCGAATGCACCAGTTTCATAGTTCAGAGCATCCATGTACAGGGCAAGATCGGGATTGGTGAATTTGATCCCTGCAAAATTGGGGATGCGTTCCTTGGCCAGTTTGAGGAAGGCGACGGGACTGAAGCGGACGCCGGTCAACACGGGGATGTCGTAGAAGTAGTAAGGGAGGTTGGGAGCTCCTGCTGCAGCTTCGGCGCAGCAATCGACAAGGAGTTCCAGAGTGCCGGGCTTGTAATAGGACGGTGCAAGCGAACTTGTGGCCAGGAAACCGAGTTCCTGGGCATAGGCTGCCAGTTCCCGGGCATCGCGGATGCTGTTGGAACCGGTGTGGGCGATAACGCCGACGCCATACTTCTCACCTGCTTCTTTCCATGCGGCATAGATTTCCTTGCGTTCGGCAAGCTGCATGGAAGAGGACTCTCCCGTACTGCCGGTGATGAAGGCAAGTTTGACGTTTTGTTCGGACAGGTGGCGTGCCTGGTCGGCAACGGCTGCGGGGTTCAGGTCTCCGTTTTCGAGGAACGGCGTATGGACTGCGGCGACGAGACCGTGGAGTTTTAATTGGGAATTCATGGGAGTCTTCTGTTGATGTTGATAGAAGGGGGGATTATTTGGCTGAGGAACTGTTACGGAAAAGGCGGAGGGCGAGTTGGGCCCATGTTTCCAGTCGGTCGAACAGTTCGGAGGATTCCAGTTCTTCCGGGGATTTGAAAGAAAGGTTGGCCAGGGCGGACTCGTTGGATGTGACGTCGCCCGATTCCAGTTCAAAGAGGTGGACGATGCCGAGATGGACGGCTCCGACGTCGTTGGTGTCATCATTAATGGCTCCAATGACGCGCTGGGTGTAGGATCCGTTGATGCTAATTTCTTCGCGGACTTCTCGGTCGACTCCGGCCATGTAAGTAGCGAGGGTGATGGTATCTTCCTGGTTATCGATGGGGTTGATATGTCCGCCGATACCGAGAGAACCTTTGTCGTGCAGTCTGGCTTCTCCTCCGGAGCCTCCGCGGGTGTAATGGAGGATTTTACCGTCGCGAACGAAAATTCCATAAGGAATAATCTGTTTGAAGGAGGAATCCTGCTCCGCTACTTCCCGATCCATGAAACGGGCTACCCCCGGCTTCATGCAGGCGTCCAGCAGATGGCTGGCCTCCGGGCTGGTCCCCTGAAAGTAACCGGCTTCTTCAAAAGCGGATCGGGGAATAACGAGTACTTGTTCTCCATGGTACCGGGACATGCCAAACAACGTATATGAATCGGTGCATGGTTCAATCTAAATATGCGTTAAACTTGAAGGAAGAAATGGAAAATGTACGAAAATGGAAAAGAAAAATTGAGCGAAAACTCCTGTGTCCGGACTCTAATACGCATGGAAGAATTGAGAATAATTCAAATTATAGGCCGTGAAATTTTGGATTCACGCGGAAATCCTACTATTGAAGCAGAAGTCCGCTTGGCCGGAGGAGCATTGGGACGGGCATCCGTACCCAGCGGGGCATCGACGGGCGAGCATGAAGCCTGGGAACTCCGCGATGGAGACAAATCCCGGTACCATGGACGCGGAGTAACCCGAGCGGTTGGTAATATCAATGACTTGATTGCCCCGGCTCTTGTCGGTTGGGATGCGACTCGGCAGACGGATATTGATGCGATTATGACGTCGCTGGACGGTACGGTGAACAAGTCCCGGCTGGGGGCCAACGCTATCTTGGGAGTGTCTCTTGCCGTGGCAAGGGCTGCGGCAGTCCAATTGGGGTTGCCTTTATACAAATACCTCGGAGGACCGAATGCGAAGGTTCTGCCTGTTCCAATGATGAATATCATCAATGGAGGAGCGCATTCCGATGCCCCGATTGACTTTCAGGAACTGATGATTATGCCCAAAGGGGCTCCTTCTTTCCGGGAGGCTCTCCGGTATGGTGCGGAAATTTTCCATTCTCTGAAGGACGTGCTGCACTCCAGGGGGCTGTCGACTGCCGTCGGTGATGAAGGCGGGTTTGCGCCCGATTTCAAATCGGTGGAGGATGCTCTGGACAGTATTGCCCTTGCTGTCGAGAAGGCGGGATATGAGTTGGGAGAAGATATTGTGTTGGCGTTGGATGCAGCGTCTTCCGAGTTTTATGATGCGGATTCCGGGTTGTACGTCTTTAAGAAATCCGACGGAAGTAAGAAAACGGCTTCCGAGTTGGCTGATTACTATGTGGAGTTGAAGAAAAAATATCCCATTGCCTCAATTGAAGACGGCTGTGCTGAAAATGATTGGGACGGCTGGAAGGTCCTGACGGAGAAACTGGGTGCTACGACCCAGCTTGTTGGAGATGACCTTTTCGTGACGAATGTGGAATTCCTGAAGAAGGGGATGGAAAAGGGCGTTGCCAATTCCATTCTCGTCAAGGTTAACCAGATCGGTTCCCTGACGGAAACGTTCGATACGGTGGATATGGCGATGCGCAACCGCTATACGGCAGTGATTTCCCACCGTTCCGGAGAAACGGAGGATTCTACCATTGCGGATATGGCTGTGGCATTGAATGCCGGGCAAATCAAGACAGGCTCCTTGAGCCGTTCCGACCGCATGGCCAAGTACAACCAGTTGTTGCGCATTGAGGAAGAACTGGGAACTTCCGCCCGTTTCGGCAGTGATCTTTTGCTGTTTTGATGAAATGATTTGAATGAGGTGCCGCCTACCGGAAGGATATTCCCGGTAGGCGGCACTTCCCGTCTTGCGGGATGGATTTTTTTCCCATAGAACAAAAGAGTGAATAGGAAAGTCGTTGTTTTTGCCGTTGCCGGGGTGCTTCTTGCGGTTATCCTGTTTTTTCTGCTGGGGGAGAAACCGGATCCTCGCGAGGTTGTTCTTGGGGATTGGGTCGATCCCCATTATCGGGTTGAGGCTCATGTGTCGCCCCATGAAATACGTTTTTCTCTGCCGGACGACCGGAGAGGGCATACCTTCTCCTACAGGATGGATACGGATAAGGATCCATGCGAGATGATTCTACTGAGGGATGATGGAAAAACTCCTTTTTTTACGGCTTTGCTTGAATTCGAAGGGAGAGACAAGGTAAAATCACGCAGTGCCAAACGCCGCTCCCTGATGGACGGTGGCATGGCGGGGAACTGGCAACGCATGAAGGATGAAAAAAAATGAGTCCGGTGCAGAACTTTTTCTCAATCCGCGTGTTTAATAGTCAGAAGTACTATGGAAGAAATGAATCAGGAAGACCGTCCATTATGGGATTTGCTTGGCAAGGCGGAGCGGGCTAAGGCCCCTGCCGGATTTGCCGATTCCATCATGGCGAAGATTTCCGCGGTAGAACAGCCTGCGGTGCCTGTGCCCCATGGTTCATGGGGACGCTGGAAGTGGAGCGGAGCGGTGGCGGCAGCCTTGGCCGTCTGCGTGAGTTTGGTCATTTCCTTGCAGGATTCCTCAGTGTCTCAGGATACTTATGCTGTACAGGTTGTGGATGACGAGCTTCTGCTGGATGTGGCTTATGCCTCTTTGGGTAGTGAAAGCCTGCAAGATGCCGTATGCCTGCTTTCTTCACAGGAGTCCGTTGCTGATATGAGCGATTCGGAAATCGTCGGTCTCGTATTCTGAATAAATCGTTTGCCTTGTCTCATCCATGCCTTCCCTTGAGGAAGGCATTTTTTATGGTTGGATGGGGAGGGAAAATTCCTGCGGAGCACCTCCGGCACACGGTGGGAATCAATGAATGGAATGCACCGGTTCGATACGGATGATGTTTTCTTCCGGGAGAGCAAGGTTGTTTTTATCCCTGGCAATCATTTCAAAATATTCCGGATCCTGAGCCATCCAGATGTATTCCTGTTTGGCTTGCTTGAGGCGGATGTGGGCTTTTTCCAGCTTGGCCCGTGTAAAACTTTGTTCCTGTTCCAGATTTCTGAGCTCTTTCCAAGGCTTGAGGCAAAGGAGGGAAAGAAGGGCTGCCATTAAAAAAAACAGCACCGTCGCAAATAAAGGCAGGGTATGCCGGACGACTTCTACACGCTTTTGTCTCCGAACGGCAAGTTCGTTAAGCGTGTATTTGGAATGGCGCCGGCGGGAAAAAAACATAGCTATGTCTTAACATCAAACTTTTGAGGCTATCCTGGCCCCGTGTCAAGATGGAAATCAGCGAGTAGTGGAATTTATACTTCCATGGATACGGGCCGGGATACGGCGTCAGATTGTAGTGAAAAAAACTTTCAGTGTTGTTCTTGGATGCAGGCTGACCGGATGGCTTCGAATAGATCGTCCTTTTCCAGAATGTAGCCGGTCATGGGATCATGCCACATGAAAGCTATTTTGGATGTACGAAGGCTGCCGGTGGGATCCGTTTCATGCGCAACAGGAAGCTTGTCCTGAAGTTCCGGCACGATTTTTTCGACGAGTTCGAATGTCGTGACCGGCTCGGAAACAAGATTGGCTGAGAAAAGCCCGCACATCCACGCCGTTTCAACATCTGCAACGATCCGGGAAACCGGATAGAACTGGTGGCGTTCCAGCAGGGAGACAGGAAGTGTATCCTTGTCCGTCTTTTTGAGTTCATCGAGCACGGAAAAACCCTGTCCCAGGCCAATGAGTTCAGGTAGGCGGATCGTAAGGACTCTCCCGAATTGAAGGTTGAGAAAGTCTCTCAACTTAATTCGGTCATTCAAATAGGGATCGCTGCTTTCTGTGAGCTGGTCAGCATCTTCATCGCCGTCCGGAGGCAGCAGATCAAGGGTTGTGATGTAGGTAAGACGTTCGATTTTTACTTCGTGGAGACGATGGATCAGTTTTTCGGTCAGCGTCGCGTATTTGTTCGGTTCTGCCTTTGCCGCTGCCGGCCCTTCCCAGAAGGCAGGATCAATGAGAAGAACTTCTCCGAATTGCTTGTTGCGGATGAGATCCCAGTTTTCCGGTTCAAACAGGTAATCGTAAAACCGTTTCGACGCCCAGAGTTTTCCGAGCGGACAGGACGATCCGATGAGGGCCGTGTTGGTCATGGATGGGGCGGGCGGGGAAAGGCTGTGCTTAGCTCAGGGCATTGAATGCGGACTTGAAGAAGAAGTATCCCCAGCCCCAGTCTGGATGGCCCGCCCAGTCGCGATCATAGTGGCGGTCGGGCAGGAGGAAGCGCTCCGGATGGGGCATGAGGCCCATGGCACGTCCGGTTTTGTCCTGAAGTCCGGCAATGTTGCTGGCGGAGCCGTTGTGGTTGTCGGCGTACTGAAGAGCGACGAGTCCTTCGGCGAGGTATTTTTCCGCATCTCCCGGATTGGTGACGAGGCGTCCTTCCGCATGGGCGGAAGGAAGTTCGAATTCATCGGGAAGCAGCTGAAGGAAGGGTGATGTCTTGGAAACTTTGACGAGACGATCCCATATGCATTCGAACCGTTCGCTCTTGTTATTGATGAGGCTGGCCTTGGGCAGGATCCCCAGTTTGGTCAGGATCTGAAATCCGTTGCAGATGCCGAAGATAAAACCTCCGTTGGCGTGGTGTTTGTGCAAGGCATCACCGAGGAAGCGTTCCGTTTCCATCTGGGCAAGACGGCCGCTGGTGACGTAGTCGCCATAGCTGAAACCGCCGCTAAGGACGACGAGCTGGGCTTTTTTCACATGATCCGGCGTGGCCGTCGCGATCGGCTGAACCTGTGTGGAGAATCCGGATGCAAGAAGAGCGCGTTCCGTTTCCACATCGCAGTTGGTACCGGGGTACTTGAGAAGAAGTGCGTGAGGCATGATGAAAGGGTGGGGAAAAGTTTGAAATCAGACGGGAATGAGGAATCAATAATAGGGAGTCAAACCGTCTTTCCAGAGCTTCTTAAGTTCTTTGACGGAACTGTCGAGAACGAGTTTGCCTCCGCAGCATGTAGCTTTGAGACTGTCGATATCCTCCGTGGATTCTCCGATACAGGCGCAGGGGAATCCTTCCATAGCTGCTTCGAATTCGGAAGCGAGGTCGGGGTCGACTTCGACGAGAATGCGTCCGGTGCTTTCGCTGAAGAGTGGGACTGCGGGGGAATTCCAGTTGCCTCGCGTCGGCAGCTTGGAGAGATCCAGCGTGATGCCTCCCTTGCCGGAGAATGCCATTTCGGCAGCCGCTACGGCGAGACCGCCTTCCGAAATATCATGGGCGGAGAGGACGAGTCCGGCGGTGAGGGCTCCATAGTATGCCTTGTAGAGAGCGAAGTTAGCCTTGCAATCCGTCTGGGGGACTTTGGCTTCCTGGATGCCGTTGATACGGGCAAAGACAGAAGCCCCCATTTCATCTTCCGTGTAACCGATCATGTAGAGCTTGCTGTTATTGCGGCGCAGGGAAGAACCCGTGACATGGGAGGGGTCTTCCACGATACCGAATCCTGAGCAAAGGAAACTGACGGGGATGTTGATTTCCTTGCCGTCGAGTTCGAAGTAGTTATAGAATGAGTCCTTGCCGGAAATATACGGGGCATTGTAGTCTAGAGCCGCGCGGGCGATGCCCTTGACGCATTCGACGATGCGCCCGAGTTCCTTCGGATTGTGGGGATTGCCCATGCAGAAGTTGTCGAGCAGGCCGATGCGGTCGGGATTGGCGCCAACAAGGGTGAGCTGGCGGACACATTCGTCCACCGTGCCGGTGCCCATGGCGTAGGGATCGGTTTTTCCCCATTCGGGCAGGATGGCGCAGGCCATGGCTATGCACTTGTCGGAACCGTTGACGGCGACGACGGAACCGTCCTGGGGAGCATCGGCTGTGGCTCCGGCGAGGGGCTTGAGGATCGTGTTGCCCTGTACTTCGTGGTCGTATTCGCGGATGATGGGTTCGCGGGAGACGATGGCGAAGTCGGCCATGACGGTTTTGAGGGAAGTGTTCAGATCCTTGTCCGGCAGGTCGAGCCCGGTTTTGGCGGGAACTGAATCGAAGGTGGAAACCAGATGCTTGGTGGGAGCTTCGTGCAATTTGGAATTATCCATGCTGCAGACGAGTTCTCCGTTGTGCCAGACCTTGAGGATGCCGGTGTCGTCGGAGTGTCCGAGGACAGTCAGTTCCGTCTGGAAGGTGTCGGCTAGCTTCTGAAGTTCGGGAATGTCTTTTTCTTCAACGGCGAGCACCATGCGTTCCTGGGATTCGGATAGGAAGATTTCCCAGGATTTGAGCCCCTGTTCCTTGAGAGGGGCGTTTTCAAGGAAGATTTCCCCGCCGGTTTCGCTGAGCATTTCACCGGCTGCAGAGGAGAAACCTCCGGCTCCGCAGTCCGTGATAAAGACGATCAGGCCGCGTTCACGGGCTTCAAGAATGAAATCAAGTGTCTTCTTTTCTTCGATCGGGTTGCCGATCTGGACGGCGGTGAAGTCTTCTTCATGGGAGGCCTCGTCCAGAGCGGCGGACGAGAAGGTTGCTCCCTTGAGCCCGTCGCGTCCCGTACGGCCGCCGATAGCGATGATTTTCAGGCCTGGACGCATTTCCTTCTGGATGTCTTCGCGGGGAATGACGCCGGCTGTACCGCAGTAGACGAGAGGGTTGTAGATGTAAGTCGGGTCGAACTGGATGGCTCCACTGACTGTCGGAATGCCCATGCGGTTACCATAGTCGCGGACACCGTGGACAACTCCGCGCATGATGCCGAGGGGGTGGATGACGTCGTCTCCCTTGATCGTCCGTGGATCGGTGTCGGGGGCTCCGAAGCAGAAAACGTCCAGGGAAGCGATAGGCTTGGCCCCTTTGCCGGCACCGAGAATGTCACGGATGACGCCGCCGAGTCCGGTGTTGGCCCCTGCATAAGGCTCAATGGCAGAGGGGTGATTGTGCGTTTCTGCCTTCAAACAGACGGCCAGTTTGTCGTCCAGTCCGATGAATCCGGCATTGTCCACGAATGCGCTGAGGACGAATCCCGGCTTGCGGGCCATAATTTCCTCGGACGGGCGCAGGATATAGGTTTTGAACAGGCTTTTGACCGTTTCCTTGCTGCCATTGGAGGTGTGCTCGATCTCGGCGGAGAAGATACGGTGCTTGCAGTGTTCGGACCAGGTTTGGGCAATGACTTCGAGTTCGACATCGGTAGGTTCCCGGCCTTCTTCGATAAAGATTTTCTGGATGACTTCCATGTCCTCGGTGGACAGGGAGAGTTTTTGCGCCTTGCTCAGCTCGGCAAGCTGGTCGCTGGTCAAGTCGCGGATGGGAACGATACGGTATGTTTTTTCGGACATGGTCGGAAAATAGGGAAGGATGGTTGCGAGAAATCAGGCGATAGTCCAGTTGTGGATGGCGGGGTTGCACACATCCTTGGCAAAGCGGGCGGACAAAGCTGTTTTGTCGCCTTCCCCGAATACATACACGCGCTGTGTGATTTTAAGTTTGTCAATGGAGAACGGCATGTCCGGACGGCCCTGATAGTTCTGGATGATGGCTTCTTTTTCCAGATCCAGCGCTCCGGCTTTCATACCGTAGTCGAGGATGAAGAGAGCCCCGTCAAGCATGGGCGTCTCTTGTTCCGAAACCTCTTGGGCGATGTGATCGACCAGAATGCTCAGCAGGTATTCCCTGGCCTTGTCGACATCACCTCCTACTTCAACCGTATAAACGCGGCTGCGGCGGAAGAGAAGGCCGGCATTGAGGGGAGTGTACAGCAGATTGTCGGCATTGGCTGCATCCTGAAATCGGCTGATTACTTCAAAGTGGAGTGTCATATCGCCCAAGAGGTACGGGTGTTGAGGCTAAAGTCAGGCGTTCTTCTGGAGGCGTGCAAGCACTTCTTCGTAGGCTTCCATTACATTGCCGAGATCCTGACGGAAACGGTCCTTGTCCATTTTGGCTCCGGTTTCAATGTCCCACAGACGGCAGGTATCGGGAGAAATCTCATCGGCGAGAACGATCTGAGTCGGATCTTCGGCAAGGCGACCAAATTCGATCTTGAAGTCGACGAGGGTCAGGCCGACTTGCTTGAAGAAATCGATGAGCACTTCATTCACCGTGCGAGCCTGGTCCTTGAGGAACTGGCATTCGGCTTCCGTAGCGGCACCCAGTTCCCGGGCGTAGTCATCGTTGATGAAGGGATCGCCCAGAGAGTCGTCCTTGTAGGAGAATTCGACGATCGGCTTCGTGAAGCGGGTTCCTTCCTTAACGCCCATGCGCTTGCTGAACGAACCGGCGGCGATGTTGCGGACGATGACTTCCAGCGGAAGGATGGAAACTTTTTTGACGTCGATGTTGATGTCGTCCACATCGGCTACAAGGTGGGTTTTCACGCCTTTGCTTTCAAGCATCTTGTAGATGACGAGCGTGATGGCCTTATTCATTTTGCCCTTGTTTTCAAACTGGGCCTTTTTAGCGCCGTTGCCGGCGGTGGCATCGTCCTTGTATTCCATGCGGAGTACATTGGGATTTTCGGTCGTATAAAGTCTCTTGGCCTTTCCTTCGTAAATGGGTTCCATGATTAGGGTGCGCGGAGGTTAAAACGCGGCTCCCCCACATACTGCATTGGACTCGCAAGGTCAAGCCGCAACAGAATCATATCGTTGGTTTGCCAGGAAAAATTCTTCCAATTTTGTCACAGAAGACTTCCGGCTTGCCTTCTTGCTTTTCTCGGCGCATCCTGTATAAAGCAGAGAAATTTCATTCTGAAATCAGGATTACGGAAATTCGCATTGATTCACGGAGGGGAAGAGGTATGGTGAACGAAGTATGCATGCCGATTTGGAGAAACTGAAATCGTTGGGCAAAATCAGCCCCTCTCTCGCAGGAAAACTTGATCAACTCTCTCCCGGTCGTTATTGCCACCACAAGGAATGGGGAACCGGGAAGGTTTCCAGTTGGAACCTCCCGAAGAAAACCCTGGTGATCGATTTTGAAGCCAAATCAAGCCATACGATGGCTCTTGATTTGGCTTTTAAGTCTCTGACCCTTCTCCCGGACGACCATTTCCTCGTCCAACGCTACGAAGAATTGGAAAAATTGAAGGAACTCGCCAAGTCGAATCCCGTCGAACTTATCCGCGTGACGCTGGAAGGTAATAACAACCAACTCAAGCCAGAAGAACTGGAAAAAAATCTCAAAGGAAGCGTTGTTCCCGCCGCCAAGTGGAAAAACTGGTGGGACAACGTTCGTTCGGAACTTCACAGCAAAGTGGAATTCGCGATGCCGACCCGCAAGGGTGAGGCCATCCGCCTTCGCCAGCAGGAAATGAGTTATGTGGAGTCCGTGATTGACGACTACAGCAGCCATAAGGATATCAAAGCCCGGGTACGGGTCGTCGATTCCGCCAAGCTGGAAAAACTGGTGGCCGACAAGGAAGGTTCTCGGAAACTGCTGAAAATGCTGAATGAAGATGTTCTCAACGGTAGTACTATTGTGCTTCAGCAGACGCTGGAGCTTGCCGTGATCCGCGATATGATCGCTTCGGCTATTGGAGAGGATCTTTCTTCGTACAAGGCATTGGCCGATATTCTGTGCGAATACATGGAGCCTTTGCCGGAAATCCTCGGCGCTATTCCCGCTGTTCGCCAGAAGAGCATTTACGAAGCTTATCCCGTAGCCTTTGGTGATGGCTGGGTAGAACAGGCATTGCGTGTCTTTGACCTCGGCGGAGCTCGTGCCGTCGGCGAAGTTGCCAAGTTTATCAAGGAACAAAAACAGGAAGCTGCCTTGCAGGAACACCTCCGCAAGGGTGTCCTCAGCCAGACCCTCCAGCCGGACGGCCTGATCTGGATCTGCCGGAATAGAAAAACAGATGGCAAGGGGGCCTTTTGCATCGAAGTCGGTTCCGCCATTCTTGCTCTGATTGACCAGGACTATATGGACGGCGGTCCGAACCGCATGCTCCGCCTGAAGAATCTGATCATGGACGACAGCCACCTTGTCTGTGACATGATCAAGGAAGTCCCTTTCGGTGAAGTCCGTCAGTTTGCCAAACTTCTTTATGGTTCTCCCGCGTTCCCCGAGTTGGACCGCAAGGCCTTGCTCGCCCGCATGATGAGTATCCATCCGACTCTGCAGGACATTATCCTCAAGTCCGGAAGCGACGATACCAGAAAGAAACAGGAACCCGTTTTCGTTTCCTGGAGCAGTCTGGACAAACGCAAGGCGGAATACGAGGAACTCGTCAACGTCAAGATCCCGCAGAACAAGCACAACAAGTCCGTCTTCCGTGCCGAAGGTGACTTGCGTGAAAATGCCGGCTATCAGGATGCCAAGGAAGTGGAACGCGTTTTGAACCGTCGCCGCGCCGAGTTGGAACGCGATCTTTCCATGGCTCGCGGTACTGACTTCAAGGGCGCTGATACTTCCGCCGTTTCCATGGGAACGATTGTTACCTTGGAAAGCGAATCCGGCGATTGTGTCGATTACACGGTTCTAGGCGCCTGGGATTCCGATCCCGAGCAGCACATTGTTTCTTACCTTTCCCAGGCCGGGAAGAAGCTGGTTGGCCACAAGGTGGGAGAATCCGTGACGATCGTCCCGATCAACGAAGAACGTAAACGTATCTTTACGATTAAGGCTATTAAAGCGGTGAATCCGTAAGTTCAGGACTAGACAATGTTTTTAATAAAGGGCTGTCCTGCCGAGAGAGGCAGGGCGGCCCTTTTTGTGTGTAGAACTTCTTTTCTTTACGGAAGGAACTGTAGCAGGTCTTTTTGTGAGACAATATATAGGTTACTTTGTTCGGGAAGAGGAGAGTGCACAGAGAATTAGAATACGTCTCTCTGTTCCGGATATGTAGCGAAAAAAAGCCCCACCGTCCAATTAAGGAAGGCGGGGCCTGGATTTACGGTCTTATACGGTTTTAGAAGGAGTACCTTACGCCGATGTTTGCCGTGAAGTCCCTCGTGCCGCTGCGGAATTCGAAGCTCGTTCCTCCGAAGGCGGAGAGGCGTTCATTGAACGGGACGGTGGCTCCGGCTCCGATCAGGGCTCCGATGCGGTTGTTGGCCGCAGGGTTCACGGTGAAGTTCCTGCCGGGGGCTCCCATGAAGGACGCGGTGAGCGGGGCTCCCTGGTCGCCGACGTCGAAGGTCATGAGGGCCATGGCTTCGAAGCGGGCCGAGGGGGCGCTGCTTATCACGCTGAAGTCGCGGGTGTAGCGGCCGCCGAGACCGAGGATGGTGGCCCAGGCGTCCTGGCGGTTGAGGTGAAGCCCGGCGTTACCGATATCACCCTTTTCCGAGTAGCTTCCGATCCAGCCCAGGCTACTCTCGACGGTGAAGAGCGGGGCGATGGTGGACTTGGCGTCCAGCTGGAAGGTGTAGGAGAGCTCGTAGGCGAAGTTCAACGACGTACCGTTGGCGTCGCCGCGGGACATGTGGGCGAAATGGTCGCCGACTGTCACGAAGCGGTCGTTGGTGAAGTCGTGGAACCCGATACCGAAGCTGGCGCGATTCAGCCAGGCTCCGTTGCGGTAGGTGCCGTAGAGGTCGATGTTGTAAGTATCGGTCTCGTCGGTGGCTCCCAGGACTTCGGTACGGGCGTAGTCGTAGCCCAGGGAGATGCCGAGCATGGTGTTGGCGTTGATGCTGCGTTCGGCTCCCATCATGGCTCCCCACGAGCTGCGGCTGAAGCCGGGGGCGTTGCTGTCTCCGTTGGCTTTGTTGTAGCCGGCCGTCGGGGTGACCCAGACTTCGGTGTTGCTGCGTCCGTGGCTGATCATGCCGCCCTTGGCGTCCGGAGTGACGGAGATGGCATAGGTGCCGGTGCCCATCGAGCTGCGCAGGTTGCGCAGGTGGTTGACGTTGCCGGCGAGCATGGAGCTCATCATGGTGGTTAGGCGGGTGCCTCCGACGGAGTCGAGGGCAGCCTTGGCTTCCGCTTCGCTCCTGGTGTGTTTGAAGGCGTTGATCATGTCGAGCAGTTCGCCGGTGGCGATGCCGTCGTTATCGATACCTTCAATGACGCCCGAGATGCCGCTCTGGTTGTCGTTCTTGTTGGCTCCCTTGTGGTTGATGGAGAGGACGAGGTCGGTTCCGGTAGCGGTGTTTTCGAGGTGCGCGTTGAGCAGGTAGAGATCGTGCTGGACTTCGTCATGGAAGGTGCCGGTAAGTTCTCCCGCATCGACGATGTGGAAGCGGGTGCCGTCGACTACGCCGCGTTCCTGGGTCGGGGTGTAGGCACCCTTGCGGATTTCCACGAGCGAGTTGTTCAGGTCGGCCTTGCCGGTGACGACGAGTTTGTCGCTGGCGTTGTTGGCCAGATCGAGGTCGACGATGGTCTTGGTGCCGGTCTTGTAGACGCCCATGCAGTCGGCTTCGGAGCGTTCGAAGGCGGCGGAGCCGAGGGTGAGGGTTTCTATACCGCTGTTGGCTTTGCCGGCTTCTCCGATTTCGATGACGGTGTCATCGTTACGGGCATCGACGTGGCCTGTGGTGGAACCGTTGCCGGAGAGCATCGTTCCCCGGGCGAGGGTGACGTTGCTGCCGATATTGCCGTTGAGGGCGAGGTCGCCTTCATTGACTTTGATGGCGGTGGCGAAGCCCTGGCTGTTGGCGTTGTTGATAGCCAGCGTGGCGTTTCCGGTCTTGGTCATGGTTCCCTGGGTTCCGTAGAGCTGTCCGTTCCAGGTGGTGTGGGACAGGGTTTTTACGTTGAAGGCATAGTCACCGTCAACTGTTAGTCCGGAATCGAAGACGACGGGGGCTCCGTCATGCGTACCGGTGAGGACGCTGACTCCATTGCCGTGGATGCACAGCGTTGAGGAGCTGCCGTAGGCGTTGGAGGCCGTGGCGGCGAGGATTCCTTCAGCCAGATGGAGTGTACCGTCGTAGGAAGCGTTTTCCTTGTTGAAGGCGAGGGTACCCTGACCCGTCTTGAAGAGTTCTCCCGATCCGGAGAACCCACCGTTGACGTTCATCGTCTTGTCGGTATCCACCATGATTTCTCCATCGTTGGTCATCTGGATGGTGCCTTCTATGGTGAAGTTTTCATGGACGTTGACGAGGCGGTCTCCCGCGCTCCGCAGCATGCCTTCGTTGAAGTCGAGCGTGCTGTCTGCCGTGATGATAGAGGATGATCCCTTAAGTATGTTGACGGTGCCGTCGGAGAGGACGATGTCGCTGTCGATGATGCTGGCGCCGTCGATGTTGAGTTCGCCTCCGTCCCGGATGTAGATGGCTTCGTCCAAGGTCAGTTCCGTGTCCTTGACGGTGGTGGTGCCGGAGTTGACCAGATCGTTGCCCTGGACGGTGCTTCCGTCAAGGGTAAGTTCCGAACCGGTTTCAACCGTTGTGCTGGTAATAGTACCGGCGGAGTTGGCCAGGGTTGCGCTGGAACCGACGCCGTTGGAACTGGTGCCGACATTGAGTTCGGCCAATCCGAGGATTGTTCCTCCGGTGTTCAGGGTAGCTCCGTCGAGGTTGACCTTTCCGTCATTGGTTTCCGAGTTTCCTAGGGTGTCGGCGGAAGAACCGTTGGCGGCGGCATTGGTGCCTGTGAGCGTGATGCTGGAACCTTCGCCGGCGGTCACGTTGTGGATGGTGTTACCGCCCAGGGAAGTGAAGTTCTGATCTCCTTCGGCAATATTGAGGTTGCCGACGGTGTAATCCGTACCATTCATGAGAATATCTCCTTCCGTCTGGTCCAGGGTGCCGATGATGGACTTGGCATCGTTGAGTGCAGGATCATGGGAGAGGACGAGTTCGGCATCTCCGCTCTTGACGATGGTATCTCCGGCGGCGTTGATCTGCCCGGCCAGGATGAAGTCCTGGTCCGTCTGGATGGTCAGGCCGTTGTCGTTGGTGGCGATGTCCTTGCTGACGGTGGCTCCGTCGGCGGTGTTCTTCAGCGTGACGCCTTCTCCGGTGACGGAGAGCGTGCCGTCCTTGCCGATCGCTTCATTGGCGTTGACCACGAGCGTGCCGCCGCCGATGGCGATGTCGTCTTCGAATCCTTCGTTGGTGGAATTGATGACGATTTCGCCAGTTTCACCGTTGGCGTTGAGGGAGAGCGTATCGTCTCCGTTGGAACCGGAACTGAGCGTACCGTTGATGTTCAGCGTGCCGTTGACGTTGATCGAGGCGTCCGCGTCCACTGTGATTCCCATGTTCTGGTTGTGCGTGCCGTTGATGGTGACGACGGGGCTGGAGGCACCCGGATAGGTCAAGTCGTCGTTGGGCTTGAAGGAAATAGCTCCGTTGAAGTTGTTGCCTTCGGCGTTTCCGTTGACGGTGAAGCTGCCTCCGGTCATGGTGACGTTGGAAGTGAAGTTGCTCTTCTCGTCGATGGTGAGACTGGCATTCGGATCAATCAGCGTTCCTTCCTTGACGACTAGGGTGCCCGGATTGCCGTTCTCGTCATTGACCGTCACGTTGACCGTGTCGGAGATGTTGAGGGAACCGGAGACGGTGTTGTCGTTGGAAAGGACGAGGTCGCCGCCGACGACGGTCAGGTCACCGTTGATGTCGACCGTGTCGAGTCCCAGGTGGGTGGAGTCGGTGGACGAGGTATTGGTGGTGCTGATGCTGCCGTTGACGGTTGTATTGGCGATGTTGAGGCTGGAAGCGTCGTTGAGGGTAATCTCACCCTGACCGCCGTTGAGGTTGAGCACAGTGTCGGAGATGGATCCGGAGGCATTGCCGTTCATCGTGATGTTGTCGGCGTTGACGCTGTTCCCATTGCCGGTGACGGTCAGACTGCCATCGTCATTGACAGTGACGTTGCCCAGATCGCCGGCTCCGGTGGAGTCGAGTGTCAGGGAACCGTTGCCGCCGACCTTCGTCGTACCGTCGGAGGTAAGGCTTCCGGAGACATTGAGGTCGTTACCTACCGAGAGAGAACCTTCTATGTCGGCGTTGCCTGCTACCGTCATATCGGTACCGGCCTTGACCGTGGAATTTCCTCCCATGGTCAGGGATGAGTCGGAGTCGATGCCGATTTCACCCTTGGCCGAGATTGTACCGCCGGTACCGGAAACCTGAGCGTGTTCCAGGGCAATGTCGTTGCCGGCGGTCAGCGTTCCATTGACGGTGAACTGGTTGTTGATGAGCTTGACATTCTTGGTGACGTCCAGAGTGGCTCCTGTATTGATCGTTGTTGTACCACTCAGGGTAGCGTTCGTGGAAACGTCGACGCGGGTGATATCCCCAATATCGGTGGATCCGATGTTAAGCGTACCGTTGGAGGTAAGTTCGTCGAGGGAGATGCCGGAGTTCTGATCGAAGGTCATGAGACCGTCGTTAAGAACATTGTTCATCTTCAAATTGCTGTCGTGGATGAGGATTTCCCCGTTTGTCTCGGCTGTCATATTGCCTCCGTTGGAAGCGGTAACTCCGGTGAGGGAGATTGTTCCGTCGATAGCGTTGAGGTCGGCATCAGCCATCAAGTTGTCTCCCATGCCGAGCGAGATGTCGCCGCCGTCCGCAGTCAGATCACCGAAGATGTTTTCTCCCGTACTGACGACAAGACCGCCGTTGACTTCCAGATCGTCGATGATCGCATCTTCGAGCGTCAGGGTTCCTGAACCGACTTTGGAAATGAAGCCTCTGGAATCCACCGCGCCGTTGAGGACGACGTCAGAGGCATTGTCGATAACGAGGTCGTCTGTCCGGGTGGCAAGGAGGATATCCTTGTTCTGGTCTCCGGTGATGGTGAGCTTGTGAGCACCGTTGACGACCAGCGTACCGTCGGTGCCCAGAGCATTTGCGGATCCGGCAATGAGGTCGACCGTACCGTTAAGGACGATATCTCCCGTGTGAGAGCCCGTACCGTCGATTGTCAGGTTATTTGAACCGTTGACGGTGATGTTACCATTGCCGGAGGCGATGGCGCCGATTTCCAGATTGCCTTCCACCAGGTTGATCGTGCCGTCGGCGTTGGCGACTAACGTATTGCCGGAGGCATCCCACTCGGCGTTGACGTTGATTTCACGGGCTGTGGTCGTTCCTCCGGCCAGCGTGATGGCATTGCCGGCGGAGATCGCGGAATCCGCGTTGTTGTAGTTCAACGTACCTTCTTCGATTGTCAGCGAGCCGTTCAGCGTGCCGGCATTGGCGACCGAACCGAGATCAATCGTACCGTTGCCGATGCGGATGTTGCCCGTGTGGGTGCCTTCGATCAGGTAGAGACCGTTTTTGTCGATGACGGTTTCCTTGCCGACGGCATTCAACGTGGCACCGTTGTGCAGGGTCAGGTTGATGTTGGTCGTGTTGAGCAGGAGTTCGCCGACGGTATTGGTTCCGTACAGGTCAAACTGGCCGCCGTCCATCGTCAGGGCCTGGCCGATGGAGGAATCCGTCATGGACAGGGTGTTGGTTGTTCCCAGCAGAGTGACGTTACCAGAGACGGAGGTTCGATCCAGCGTCAGTGTGTTGGAGTCGGCGCTGACGAGGATGCTGCCTGTCAGTGCCGTATTGGTGAGGCTTGCCGTGGAGTTGTTGCTGACGCTGATGTCGGCGCTCAGGGATGATGCCGTACCGGCAGTTGTCCCGGTCAGTGTCAGTGTGCCGTGGTCGGCTACAGTGACGTCGCCGAGTTTGCCGAAGGTTTCGGTGTTGGAAACGGTCAGACTGGAGCCGTTGCCGGTAATGTCTGTGCGAGCCACATCCAGCGTGACATCGGTCAGCGTGGCCGCCGCGTTGACGTCCATCATCCCGGTGACGGTGATGTTACCGCCTTCGGTGGTCATGGCTGCGTCGATGACGAGATCTTGAACAGTGATGCTGAGATTGTCGCCGGAGATGGCGGCGTTGATGTCAACTGTGCCATTGGCGGCGGTGAGCGTATTGCCATCGCCTGTCAGTTCTGCATTCAGGATAATCGAACCTTCACGGGACGTCAGCGTACTGCCTCCGTTGTCGGTTACTGTACCGGCGATGGTCATGTCCGTTCCGGAGATTAGTGTCGTGCGGCCCAGAGTGGCGTTCGTGATATCCAGGGAACTGAGGGATTCGAGCGTTCCTCCGTCGACGGAACCGTATCCTTCAAGGTCGTTGGCGTTTCCAGAGAGAACGATCGTTCCGGCGGTAACGGAACCGGCGATGGAAGTCGATCCCGTTGAGGTCAGGGAGTGGCGTACCGTGAGAGAACTGCCCGTGTTCACGGTCAATGTACCGTCAACCTGCCGTCCCTGGCCATCGAACGAGTAGCCGATGCTCATGGATTCGGCCGTGACTGTCGCGGCGTTGGCGGCTTGGTTGTTTCCACCCAGATTCAAATCACCGGTGATACTCGTTATTCCGAGGGAATATTCGTTGCCGGCCATGAGTCTCAGCATTTTGCCGGCATCGACGATTGTATGTGCCGCCGTTAGGGAAACATCCTTCATAGTTGTCCCGTCTCCGTCTTCGACAAGGTGCAATGTGCCTGTTTCGATCGTGGTGTGTTCCAGATTGCCCGAACCGGAGATGGCAAGCGTGCCCCCCGTCGTGATGGAAGATCCTTCTCCCGTCATCGTGATGTTGTTCAGGGAAATCTCGCCGATTGCTTCAATGGAAGCATTGGCCCCGTTCATGGTCAAATCTCCGTCAACGGAAATGGTTTCTCCCGCAAGGAGGCTATCGTCTCCATTGATCGTGGAGGAATCTCCCTGGAGCGTCAGTGTTCCGCCTGCGATGAGAGACAACGTGTCGGAAGTCGTGATGTCGTTGTCTATGGTCAAGTCTCCGTCCGATATAATCGATCCGTTGGCTTCGTCTTCCAGAATCGTGATTTCCAGGTCGCCTGCCGTCTCTAGCGAGGAACCGCCTGCCAGGGTCAGGGAAGAGATGGTGCTGTCCGCTGCCGTTGTCGTGGAGAGAGACGATGCTCCGTCCAGCATGATGCTGCCCTCAGCGAACAGGATTGTCGCGGCTTGTGCATTTGCGCCGCCCGTCAAGGCAATCGTGCTGTTCGTGCTTCCGTTGAGTGTCCCGAGACTTTGGCTTCCGCCGTCTAAAGTCAGACTGACTCCTTCGGCAAGCGTGGTCGAGTCGTGCACGTCTACTGTGGAGTTAGTCCAGATGTAGGTGCCGCTGTTGAGGAGCAGTTTGTGCCCGGCTGTCAGCGACAGATTACCCGATGTTAAAGTGACTGCGGAGGACAGCGAGACATTGCCTCCGGCGAGGGAGACGTCGTTGCCGATATTCGTAATGTCGGAGAGAGTGAGATCTTCCGTAGCCGTCAACTTGGAATTATTGCCCAGTGAAGTTGCGTTTGCCTGGATGCTCCGGGAAGATACGGTCGTTCCGGTCAGTTCCATGGATGCGGTTTTCAGGCCATTGGCGAGAATCAGCTGACTGTTATTATTTCCCTTCAGCGTGCCGAGCAGGTTCATGCTGTTGGCCGTCAGAGAAGACGCTCTCAGGTCGAAGATGGTACCGGCGCTGCTGGTGATATCATTACCTTGGATGATGAGATTGGGGGAAGTCTGCCAAGTGCTCAGGGCAATCGTGCCCTGCATCAGGTTCAAGTTTCCGAGGTCGGAGCCTGTTTTGGTCAGATAAAGAATGGGATTATTACCACCAGCGGAGACATTCAAGGAACCCTGATTGTTGATCAGTCCTCCCAATTGCAAGTCGCGTGTCGTTGTCAGATTGACAGTGGCTCCCTTGTTAATAACAAGTCCCTTACCCTGATCTATTCCAAACGTGACGGCGTGTATTCCTGATTCGGCAATGAGAGAACCGCTTGTCCCCATACCGTGGTTTGCCCCCGAAGCTGTAATAGAAACAGAGTCCTTCAAGATGATATTGCCAGTATGCGTACCGGTTTTGTCAAACGTGAAGGTACCGGAACCGGTAAGAGTCAGATCCCCGTTTCCGGTGAGACCGTGGCTCGTCATGTTGAAGGTGCCCATGTTGATCGTTCCGTTTCCGTCGACGGCAAGAGCCTTGCCGGAGGCGAGCGTCCAGGAACTTCCCAGGTTGATCACGGAATTGCCGTACGGGTCGGCCAGGAAGGAGAGTTCTCCGTTAACCGTACCGCCTCCGTAGGAGAGCGTGCCGCCCTGGATGCCCAGATTACCGTCTACAATGCCGGTGGAGGCCAGCGTGACGGTACCGCCCATCAGGGTGACGTTGCCTGTGACCGTACCGTTGATCTGCATGTCGGAGCCGAAACCGATGCCGGTGGTGTTGACATTCAGAGTAGCTCCGTTGTCGATGGTTACTTTGGCGTTATTGGCAAGAGCTAAAGTGTCAATAGCATTTGTGCCGCCCCGGATGTTCAGGGACGAATTGTCCATCCATACGGTGCCGGTCACTGTGGAGCCGGTCATGTTCAGGATGTCTCCGGTGTTGACGGTAATGTTGCCGTTCACGGTAGCATTTGTCAGATTGACGGTGTCAACCAAGGCATCGGCTACGGTTGAGATGCCGCCGTCGAGCTGAATAGTATTCAGGCTGATGGACGATCCGTTGGCTGCCGAAATGCTGGAGGCTGTCAGATAGGAACCGGCCTGGCCTGTGGCAGAGAGTGTGCCTCCGTTTACAATGACGGTACCGAGAGATCCCAGATTGTCGGCGCGTACCGACTTGTTGACAAGTGTCAGCGTGGCCCCGTTCCTTATGGAGAGAGTGTCGGCAATGGCCATTTTCGACCAAGTGGTGGACGATTGGTCGGAAATGTGGATTTGCAGAATGGTGTCCGGATCGTGCAGGTTCAGGTTGTGGGAAGTGACGCCTGTGGCGAACACTTGCGCACCGTTCCTGAGAATGACGCTGTAACTGCCTTCTGCGCTGATTTCACCACGGATGGGAGTAGGAGACGTCAAATCGTCTTTGACCCCATCGAAAATAAAGTTTCCTGCGAGGGTTTTGATTTCCGAGGAAGCGTCCCATTGGATTTTGTTTTTGTTATCTTCCGTGATGGTGATATCGCCGGTTCTAAAGATAAGGTGCCCGTTGTTGGCAACGCTGATGCCGGCGTAAGGGCCGGTCAGTATGTCGGAGCTCCCGAGGCTTAACGATGTATAGGCGTTGTTAGTTTCCCCATCAATGGCGATGAAAGACCGATCTCCCATATTCAGCATGTTTGAAGCACTGGCTTGCGTACCGTTAGTAATGGCCAGGGTGGTCAGTCCGGAACCGCTATTGAGGGAAACATCTCCGAGGTTGACAACGGAACCGGGAGTTCCATTCCGGGTGACGTTGTTCAACTCAAGCAGTTTCCCGTTGGTTATGGTCGTCGACACGTAAGGGCCGCTGAGATTAAGAGATCCATTGTTGAATTGTGTCGATTCGGTAATCTGTAGCAAGGTGCCGGATATATCGTTATCGTTGCCGATGAGCACATTGGTGTAAGAGGCATTGATTCCGGTCACAAGCGAGTTGATTGTGACATTTCCGTCTCCGGTTGATTCAAAATGGAGTAGATCCCCGGTAATGCTATTGCGATCCAGAACCGTGGTTTTCCCTTGCAGGGAGAATGTCTTGCCCTTCAACTCGGCATCTGTGATAGAGGAGGTTGAACCTGTCCCTCCTATCCTCAGAATGTTGTTTGAAGAGACAATAGCTTTTTCTCCGTTTTCGATACCGGCGATCGTATTGTTTCCTGTCAAGGCAATGGAATCTTGAACAACTAGTTTGGCTTGTTCATTGGCCGCAGTATTCGTAATGGTCGTTGTTCCGAGGACGGTGATGTCACCGGACTGTTCCGTCTGGGTCAGCGAGGAGTCGGAAATGGTCAGTTGGGAGGATGTATTGTCCCTGTAGGATCTGAAGTTGGATTGGTTGCCGCCTTCAAGAATCAGGGCATTGTCGCCGCCGGTCAGGTCGATGTCACCCAGTTCGGATGGAATGGACGCATGGCTTCCACGAAGTGTAAGCGTAGATTGGCTGCTAATCTCTGTCTTTAAGGTGTTGATGTAACTATCTGATAGTGTAGTGTTTTTACCGATGCCTAGGCTGTTTGCCGAGTCCCCGTTGGTATTTTTCATGACCGACAGGTTGGAACCTTCCATATCCGTGTTGGGATTCAAAACAATATCCTGACCCAGCAGTCGAGAGCCCGAAAGGGTTGTATAGGACCCTTCCAGAGTCAGCGTCATAGCGGATTGGATGGTATCGTCTTCCAGTTCGTTCCCCGTTCCGGCCAGAGTCAGGTTGCCGTTGGTGGCCAGTGTTCCGTTGCCTGCGGGATTGAATATTCCGAACTGATTCGTACCGTCTACCTTTGAGTTGATGATCGTCGCATCAGTTGATCCGGTATTTTGAATCAGCAATCCTTGGGAAAGGTATACGGTGCCGTTACTGGAAAAGTCTTCCCATTTGTCGAATGAGACCGTGCTGTCATTGATAACCAGATTGCCTCCATTGACGAGGGAAACGTCCTTGATGTTGTACGACTGGGCAGATGCTTCGGGTTCACGGGAGAAGACTAGGGTTGCGTTTTCTACCGTTGTGCCGGTGATCAGATTCAGTACGGAATCGGAGATTTGAACGTAATCCGTGTCCAATGTTCCGAAAACAGCCAACTTGGAGGCATTCAGAGAGGAATCGAATACGTCTTCCTTGCTGCCATTCAAGATGAATTGTAACGTTTCCGTGGCTGTGGCATTGACAAATCCGAATCCCGTATTGTTGTTTGCCGGGTTGATTACGATGTTGTTGGCATTTAATGTCAGACGATTATTGGAAGTCATGCCCGTGGAGATTCCTTCGATTGTCAGAGTATGACCAGAAGCGTCCAATGTACCGTAAGCCCCGTCGTCAAGCTGCTTAACAGTCAAGTCTCCTGTAGAGATAAGAGTGCCGGAGTCGTTCCCACTACCTAATGCGACGATACCTTCCAGAATAGTTCCGGTTCCATTATCCACAGTCAACGTAGCGTTATTGATGATATTGAGGAAGGTGCCCGTTGATTGGGAAAGGGAAACCGTCGTGAGATCGGTTTGTAGCTCCAACCATCCTCCGTTGACGTTGATGGCAGCGAGCGTATCGAAATCTGGAGACGTTGTAGGAGCAAGAATGTAGAGAAAACCGTTGTCCAGCGTGAGTGTACCAGAGAAGTCTCCTTGGGCGGTCAGGTTCAGGGTTCCGCTTGGGGCATCCATATTCAGAGTACCTTGTCCGATAAGACCGCCGTTAATGGTGCTGGTGGAATTTCCCGTGATAGTCAGGTTTGTTCCATTCGTGATTGTCAACGCGAAGTTATTGGTATCAAGGGTTCCGATTGTACCATCAAGCGTGGCATTGCCGGAAAGAATGATATCGCCTTGGAACGAACCGGAGCCCAGAGATAACTGTTTATCGATGATGAGCGTGCCATTCCCTCCAATGGTTTTGCCGATGGCCAACAGCCCCTCAGAGAGAGAGAATTTTCCATCGACGACAAGATTTCCATCCAGGGACAATTCCCCAACGAGGATGCAATCGGAATCTCCTGTGACGGTAAATGTTTGATCAGTCTCAATGGTAGCGTCCGTCATCATTGTTCCGGATGTCCATGTCAGGATACCTCCGTCTTTTAGAGCAAATGAGTCGATCTTCAATGTACCCCCATCCAGCGTAATCCCGTTACCCGCATTCTCGATAATACTGATTCCGCCTATGGCGTTCCACATTCCTCCGTCGGAAATAATGGCGGTTCCTGTCCCTCCATTATTTTCCGCTCCGTTAGATCCTCCCAGAGTGATTTCGGCAGTAGTAGTCAGGGAGCCATTTTTGATGGAAATAGTCCCGATTCCTTGATTAAAGCCTACGTTAGTTTTAGTTTCGATTGTTAAGTTGCCACCATCAATTGCAAGGAGTCCTTTTCCATTATCTTCTCCGATAGCGATAGGGGAGGTACTATTGGAATCAATTGAGAAATTACCTCCCGTAACAAGGAGTGTACCTTCTCCGCCAGTTTGGGAACCGACTGTGAGAGCTGTTCTGTACTGAGTCCATGTGCCGATTTTCAGTTCCAGTATGCCTTCCGAGCCTGCGCCAATAAGGAAAGCTCCCTGGAGGCTTTGTGTATCGAGTATTCCTCCATCAAGGAGGATATAAGCATTATTGTTAATCTGGTAATCTTCAGTTGTGCTGATTGTTACTTGGTTTCCTTGACCGATGGTCTGAGTCGGCGTCAGAGCGGCGGTTGTGGAGGTGCTGGTCAGAGCCATACCTATTGCCGCGGTGTAGATGGCAAGAAGAGCCTTGCGGAGATTGAGGGGGAGGTGGGGTTTCATGATTGTTGGTGGATTTTAGAATGTTGTTATTAGAAGATTGAAAGGAAGGGGAAGAAATACGACCTCACCAAGATTGGAAGGAAGGGAGTGTCCTGGGTATATGCAGGCGGAAAACAAAAAGGACGCCGATAAGGAGCGCCCAGAAAACGGTGGATAATGACAACATACGGGTATAGGAATAACCCACGGTATTTCTAAGAGGGAAAGCCGGTGGTGTGAGTTGTAAGCCATTGAATAAAAGGCCGATATGGACATGGTTTTGCCCGTTGTTTCGGTTTTTTAGTCTCATCAGCACCTTTTTTCTAGCGGATTTGCAATCCGTCAAAATAACTCATTTTTTTATTATTTTAAACGTTTGTATGGTTTTTGAATTTTCGTAATTTGCTTATAATGAGTCCAATATGGAAAATTGGTTATATTGGGGCTGGATGAAGCCAAGAATTTGGGAATCCGGTGGGGAATAGACGCAAAAAGCCCCGCCGGAGCGATACCTCGGCGGGGCTTGGTGAATGGTGTTCCCGGTGGGTTTCCGGGTGGGAACAATAAAGTGATGTAGAAGGGCCGTCAGGCGTTGTTCGTACGGCGGACGGCGTCGGCTTCGACATCCTTCCAAAGGGCATCCAGAGTAACTTGGACGGCGTTCATGGAGGAAGGAACGTCTTCTCCGGGGTTACCTTTGCCGAAGAAGTAATACTTGATTTTCGGTTCTGTGCCGGACGGACGGACGGCAAAGGAGTACCCTCCTTCGAGATCCATGAAAATCATGTCGGACGGGGGGATGGGGTCGCCTTCTTCATCGTACATGTCTCCCTTGGTGAAGTCGCGGACGGCGACGACTTTCATGCCGTGGACTTCGGTCATAGGGGAGGAAACGTAGGATTTGGCTAGGGCGGCTATTTTGGCAGCACCGTCCGCGCCTTCCATGACGAGAGACTTGCCCATTTCGAGATGGACGCCGTATTCGGAGAAGAGTTCATCGAGGAGTTCCGGGATGGTCTTGCCGATGGAGGCTGCATAGGCGGCGAGTTCGGCAAAGAGGAGGGCTGCGGCGTTGGCATCCTTGTCTCGGACGAAATCCTGAGCAAGGTACCCGTAACTTTCTTCTCCTCCGAAGACGAAGAAGCGGCTGTATTCGAGGCGGAGGGCTCGTGTAGCTTCTTCCGTCATTGTCCTGTAGTTACTGCGTTTGGCAGCAGGGATGGCTTCTTCGTATTTGCCGAGCTTCTGAGCGATATATTTGAACCCGGTGAGGACATTGACGACTTCAATGCCGTAGCGATGTCCGATTGCATCCTGGAGCTGGGACGTGACGAAGGTTTTGATCATGACGGCATGGGACCGGGTGGCATCGTTGATCCACCCGAGTTCCGTCATGGTCTTGCAGCGGTACCAGGCAAGGAGGGACCCGACCTGGTTGCCGGTGAGGAGGCGCATGTTGCCGGAAGCTTCCCGGACAGCTACACCCATGCGGTCACAATCGGGGTCGGTGGCAATGACGATGTCTGCACCAGAGGCATTGGCTTGATCAATAGCGAGAGTAAGGGCTTCGGAATTTTCCGGGTTAGGTGATTTAACCGTGGGGAAACGTCCGTCCTGGATATCCTGGGAGGCAACCGTTGCAACGTCGCATCCGATCTCGCGGAGGAGGGGAACGATGATATGTCCGCCAGTGCCGTGGAGGTTGGTATAAACGACTTTAGCTCCGCCGTTGGAGAAGAGGCCGGGTTGGAGGGTGATGGACTTGAGGCGGTCCATATAGATGCGGTCGAACTTGGCTCCGAGTTCGGAGAGTGTTCCCCGGAGGTCGGCGGGGAGAGGTTCGTAGGCTTCGGAAGCGAGGCGATTGACTTCATCAATGACACCTTTGTCGTGCGGAGGGACGAGTTGGGCTCCGTCGTCGAAGTAGGCTTTGAACCCGTTGTCGTGAGCGGGGTTGTGGCTGGCGGTGAGGACGATGCCGGTGTCGGCGTTGAGTTCACGGATGGCGAATGAAATTTCCGGTGTAGCGCGCGGAGCATCGAAGAGGTAGGCGTCGCACCCGAGATCGGTGGTGATTTTAGCGCAGTATTCGGCGAAGTCCCGTGAGAAATGGCGGGTGTCGTGTCCGATGACGATTCGCGGTTTACGGTCGGTGCCTTGCGATGCGACATGCCGCTTGACGTAGATGATGAGGCCTTGCATGGCTCTGCCGACATTGAAATAGTTCATGCAGGCGGTGCCGATGCAGGGAAATTCCGGTCGACCGTTGGGGCCGCCTGCTCCTTGTTCGGCAGAGGTGACAATGGATCCGATGGTTCGTCCTCGAAGGCCGCCCGTACCGAAAGCGAGCGTTTTATAGAATCTGTCGTTGAGTTCGTTCCATTCGCCATGTTCGGCAAGTTCGGCGATGGCTGCTGCGGCGATGGGGCTGGTGGTTCCGGAGAGGAGGAGATTAATGTTGGTGCGGGAGGCGGGCAAGAGTTGCCCTGTCGCAACGGCGTCCTGAAGCAAAGTATCCAGCTGTTTCATGGTAGGATCAGATTAGCGCATTTTTTTTGACTGGCAATCATGCAATGCGTGTATGCCGTCTGCCTGTGTTGGTTCATTGCAGAGAGGCGGTGGGGGAACACGCATTCTTGTCTTGTCTGTCTTGTCCGTTTGAGGCGATAATGAACAGGTATGGCAAATGGTGAGATCGGGAAAACGGTGGTGCTTGTGGCGCATGGATCCGGCATGGCTGCATATGATGCGCTGTGGCGGGAACGTGTACTGAAACATTTGGGAGAGGAATTTCCGAGGGTGCGTTTTCATATGGGGGTTTTGAATGGGGAACTTGAGGCGTGGGAGGCTTTTCCCAAGGATGTGAGGGGAGGATGGGCAGTGATGCCTCTTGTGTTGTCGGATGGTGTGGTAACGCGGGTGCAGTTGCCTTCAGCCTTGTCCGAGTATGGAAGAAGGCTAGGTTGTGTGCCGGATGTGGAAATGCTGCCCCTGCCGGGTGTCCGGACAGAACTGGATGGAGCGGTTCGCCGCGTTTTGGAAGGATGGCGGGAGCTCGGAGGTGCCGAATGCGGGAGGAAAGGGGTGCTGGTTATCCAGCACGGAAGCATGCGCCATCCGGTGAGGAGCGGTGAGGCGATGGCTCGGCGATGGGCCGAAGTGTATCCGGAATACGGAGGATTTTATGCGGGGTATCTGAGCCAGGAACCGGGGATGGATGCCGTGCTGGCGGAAATACCGGAGAAGGAAGTGGTGGTGGTGAATTGGTTTTTGAATTGCGGCAATCATGTGATGGAGGGAATTCCTTCCCTGCTGGGATTGAAGGATGTGGGAGTTTGCGGGAAAGACGTGTTCGGGTGGCGCAATGCCGGGGATAAACGTATTTTTTATACAACACCGGTAGGGGAATCCCCCGAATTTATGAAAGCGGTGACCGGGGTGGTGAGGGATTGGCTGGCTGGGAGCGGAGGGAAAGTGTAATTTTTTTGCTCTTGAATGCGTTTGTTTCTTGAGCGGAGGTAGATGATGTTTTAGTGGTATGGGGTATGAAGTTGAAGTCTCTCTTGATCGGTTCTGTGATGGCGGCTGTTGTGTTGCCTTTGGTTTCGGTGTCCCAGGAACCCTCCGGCGGTGATGTCCTGCAGGAGGCCAGGAAACTGGCTGAGTTCAACCCGGTACGGAAGTGGACAAGTGTGGATGGAAAACGCAGTTTTACGGGGAAGATTACGTCGGTGGTTGCCAATCAGGTAACGATTGCTCCTCAGGTTCCGGGAGCCCCGGAAGGGGAGTTCGGAGAGGGGAAATCCTTTGCCGCCGGATTTTTGTCGCCGGCAGACCGGAAGTGGGTGAAGGAAAACCGTGATTTGGTGGGAGTGAGTGATGAGCAGAAAGCCGAGGTAATGACGAAGGCCCTGATGCCGGCTCTGGAGGCGAAGGATGATGCCCTTCTGGATCTGTTGCTGAAGAATGGCGCTCAAGTATCGGGGCGTGACGCGGATCGTGTTTCCACATACCAGATGCTGATGAACAAGGGAAAGAAGGATCTGGCCGAGAAGGTTGCATCGCTATTGCCGAAGACTCCGGGGTATCCGGCGGGATCTCTGAGTGCTGCGTTGAAAGGAGTGTTGGAGAAGCAGAAGGATTTGAAGAAGATTATTGCGAAAGCGGGGTATAATGCAGTGAGGATTGAGAACAAGAATGGTCAATCCCAACTGACGGCGAAGAGCGGTGCTTTTACGCCGGAGATGCTGAAGGAGTATGGCGATGGTGCTCTTCTGGTGTCGGACTTGATGCAAGAGGCTGTTGGTCGCCTCATTGATGCAGAGCCCGGGGAATTGGCGAATTTGTGGAAGACGAATAAGATAGCCCAGTTTTATCCCTGGCCGCAGGAGATTGTGTTTGCCGGTGAGAATCCTCCGGAAATCATAGCGATGATTCGCAGTACGGCTTGGTATTCTCCAGAGCAGGATGCGGCGCTGGCGGAGATCGGCGACGGGTTGGTGAAGGAGTGGAAGACTCTGATGGATGATGCTGCCAAACTGGGAGACAAGGCTCCGTCCGAGGAAGACGTGAAGAGAATGCGGAAGATGGTGGAAAAGGTGGAGGCCGATGCAACGAAACTGGCTTTGGCGGCTAAAATTCTGCCCCTGTACAAGGGGGAAGAGAAATGGAAGAAGACGGCCACGGCGCTGGAAGCGGCAACTAAGGCCGTGTCCCAGCCGCGCAGCGAAGATGCAGATGCGTTCTTTCTCCAGAATCAGCCGGATGTTCGTAAAATGGACGATCACCTCCGCTTTTTGCCCCTTTCCCGCTGAACCGGAACGGGGGATTGTCTGGATGAAAACGTTTTTCTTCCTTGATTCAGGGAAGAATATCCGTCAGTTTGTTGCGCAATGAGGGTTGACGTCCGACATGGTCTGTTTTGCGTTTTGGTGTTCGTTTTGGCAATGCTGTTTGTTTCGTGTTCGAACCAGCAGGTGGAGGCTCCTGAGAGTTTGCCGGAGTATCATTATGTACAGGGGAAGACGGCGGCGTTGCGCAACGGGCGTGCCATTCCCCCGCCTAATGTTCCCCCTCAGGTGAAAAGGGCAATTTATGCGGCGAATTCGATTGTGGGGAAGCCGTATCGAATGGGAGGCGGGCACAAGCGACATTATGATTCTTCCTATGATTGTTCCGGAACGGTATCGTTTGTCTTGCGGGAGGCTGGGCTGATGACGTCGATTCGGCATTCGAAGTTGTTTTTGAATTATGGAAGCCGAGGTCCCGGCAAGTGGATTTCCATCTATGCCAAGAACGGACATGTGTTCATGGTAATCTGCGGAGTTCGTTTTGATACGTCGGGACGTGGCAGAAAGGGGCCTGCGTGGAGGACCGAACCGCGGAATACGAAGAATTTCGTGGTTCGCCATCCGACGATGTTGTGACGTGGAACCGTGTTCCCTGCGGGAATGCGCAGTTCCCGAATGGGGCGGAATTGTCACTCGGGATCCATACTGTTGTGTGGTATGTTATCAGCCGAATGTGATGGAACGGCTGGCTGCACTGAATTACCGGTATTATGCGAGGGACGTGTGCAAGCTGTTGCTGGGGACCGTATTGCAGACGGCTGCCTATGCGTTTGTGATGGTGCCCTTGCGGGTAGTGAATGGCGGAGTGACGAGTTTTTCTCTAGTATTGCACGGGGTAACGGGACTGGATGTCGTGGTCTTGGCCAATGTCTTGCTGATGTTTCTGGTGGTGTTGGCGTGGCTGGGTCTTGGGAGGGAATGTATGGTGAAATCCCTGCTGGGTTGCGTGTTCTACGCGTGGAGCTTTTCTTTATTTCTGGCGATGGAGTGGTCATTGGATTGGCCATTGCCTCTGGGGGTGGTATTGGCTGCCGTGAGTGTGGGAACGGGATATTATTTGTGTATGGATGCGCGAGGAAGTTCCATGGGGTTCGATGTGGTGGCTCTGATTTTGAACCGGAAAAATCCCCGGGTACGTATCGCCGTTGCGATGCGCACCATCAATGTTGCTGTGATCCTGGCGGGATTTGCTGTGTTTGGCCTGGAATCGGTTGCAGCAGGAATTATATTCACCATGATTCAGACCTGGGTACTGGGTTTGTGGATCAAGCTCCGTCCGTCAAGTCTGAGGGACTAAATGGCACAAGCCGCCCCCAGTGAATGTGGAGGCGGCTTGAATGAAGGCTGGCGGGTTTTGCAAAGCCGGGGTTATGCCCAGGCTGCAGCAGCGTTACGGAGACGGAGGAGGGATTCCTGTCTGCCGAGAAGCTGGAAGATGTCCGAGAGATCGGGGCCGCCGTGAACGCCTGTCAGGGCAACGCGGGCGGGGAACATGATGGCTCCCGGTTTTTTATAGCCCTGGGCTTTGGCGGTGGATTTGAGGATATCGACGATTTCGTGACCGTCCCATTGGGAGAGGCCCTCCAAGATATCGGCAAGGACTGCCATGAGAGCTCCGGCGCCGGGCTGGAGTTTGGCGAGGGTTTCTTCGTCCATGACGAGATTGAAGAAGAAAGAAATGAATGCCGGAACGTCCAAGAGGGTTTTAACCTTATGCTGGACAGTGGCGATGGCGGGCTTGAGGATGGGGGAATCTTGCGGAAGCCCGGCTTCGATGCAGAAGGGGAGAGCCCGGGCGACAAAGTCTTCCGAAATGAGGGCGGAGATATGCTGTTGGTTGACCCAGGTGCATTTGGTGATGTCGAATTTGGCGGCGGAGCGGTTGATGGCTTCGAGGGAGAAGCGGTCGATGAGCTGGGCGGGTGAGAAGATTTCCGTGTCGTCCTTGGGGGACCACCCGAGGAGGGCGAGGAAGTTGACGACGGACTCTGGGAGGAAACCGAGTGCGGGGTAGGCTCCGAGGGCGGCTCCGGTGTCGCGTTTGGACATTTTGGAACCGTCGGGGTTGAGGATAAGCGGAATATGACCGTAGGCCGGAGGAGTAACGCCCAATGCTTCGAAAATCTGGATGTGCTTGGGCGTATTCATGATATGGTCCTCTCCGCGGATGACGTGGGTCATGCGCATTTCAATGTCGTCGACGACATTGACGAAGTGAAAGACATAGCTGCCGTCGGAGCGTTTGATGACCATGTCGGGGGTATTGGATGCATCCCGGTAGTCGATGGAGATGGAACCGCAGATGATATCGTTGAAGGTGACTGGCTTGGTGCGGTCGAAACGGAATCGCCAGGCGCCGTCGCTTTCGTAAACGCGTCCGGCGTCGACGAGTTTCTGGAAGTAGGCGTCGTAGATATGATTGCGCTGGCTTTGGAAGTAGGGACCGCAGTTTCCTCCGGCCATGGGGCCTTCGTCCCAGTCCATGCCGAGCCAGCGGAGGCCGTCGAATATGGCCTGGGTGGCTTCCTCGGAGTCGCGTTCCTTGTCGGTGTCTTCGATACGGAGGATGAAAGTACCTTTCATCTTGCGGGCGAAGAGCCAGTTGAAGAGGGCTGTGCGTGCGCCGCCGATATGGAGGTAACCGGTGGGAGAGGGGGCGAAACGGGTGCGGACCTTGTCGTTCATGGAAGATGAGGTTAGACGTGCATGGCGCGAGGTCAAGCACTAGAAGTGCGGGAAATGTGAAAATCGGGGTTGATGAGGTATGGATGACGTGGTTTGGCGAGCTTGCCGCTTGCCAAGAGGCGCGAGAATGGATTGACTGTCTCGACGTGTTTTTTCTAAAACATATATTTCATCTTCGCGAACGGATGCAGATTACCGGGGCGGACGAGGAAAAGCCTTTCCTCGACCACTTGGAGGATCTGAGGACGATGATTTTGCGGATGGCGATATGCCTGGTGATTACAACGGTGGTGAGTTTTGAGTTTGCTACGGATTTGATGGATATTATCCGCAAACCGGCTGATGAGGTTTGGACGACATATGAGAATGCTCATTTGCCGGCTGGGATCACGACTGAAGAATGGGGAGAGGCAAAGACCCTTGCGTATGTACTGCCGGGCTTGCCGGAGAAGGCTCGTCTGGCTATTGAGAAGAAGGTTCCTGGAGAGAAATGGAAGCTGGCGGAGAGTGCTTTGCTGTTGCGTGCTGCGAGACAGTTGCCGGAGGCTGAGAGGGAGGCTTTTTTCAAGGAAGCTTCTTCGAATGAGGGCATTGCTCGCTTGTCCATGGAATTGGAGAGGACGGGGGCGGTGATTACGGAAGGTACCGGGCGCGGGGCTTTAAAGTTGATGGGTGCCTTCCAGCCGGGCGAGCCGTTCATGCTTTCCATCAAGCTGGCATTTTACGCGGGACTGGTGATTTCGTTCCCGTTCCTGATGTATTTTCTGCTCCAATTTATTGTGCCAGGACTGCTGGAGAATGAACGGAAGCTTTTGTATAAGAGCCTGTTTATCGGATTCGGACTGTTTTTAACGGGTGTCGGATTCTGCTACTGGGTTGTGCTTCCTCGCGTACTGACGTTTTTCTATATGTATTCGTTGGATTTCGGGATCGCGAACGAGTGGCGTATCGGATATTACATTTCATTTGCGACGCAGTTGGTGCTGATGTTCGGCATCGGGTTTGAACTGCCGGTGGTCGTGATGCCATTCGTGAAGATGGGGCTCCTGAGCTACGAGTTGATGAAGTCCACGAGGCGCTATGCGATTGTAGCAATTATTGTCTTGGCGGCTTTTATTACGCCGACTCCCGATATTCCGACGATGATGTTGATGGCCGTGCCGATGTATGTTCTGTATGAGGTGTGTATTCTACTGGCCTGGAGGGAGTCGCGCCGGAGGGCGAAGGAGGATGCCGAGGCGTATGCCCGGATGGAGCATGATTACGGGATTAAGGATTAAGATTCCAGTTCAGCGGTTGGCAATTCCCTTGTGCCTGCGATTAGCGTTGACGTGGAGGATGGTGTGGTGGGCTTGATGATGCACACACATGTTGCCTCCGATTTGTCGGTGTTGTCTCCAGATAATAAAAAAGGAGTCCGGTTGGAAACCGGACTCCTGAATGAATGGTTGAAGGATAGGGTGGGAGATTAGTCGTCCAGCAGGGCGTATTCCCGCAGGTTTTCCTTGTTGACGGGGGACTTTTTGATTTCTTCGAGTTTGTTGTGGAGGTGTTTGACGATGTCGGGATGCTTGGAGGCAAGGTTGTTGAGTTCCTTGGGATCCTTTTCCAGGTCGATGAGGAGGCCGCCTTCGGGGGCACGTGACATTTTGGCTCCGAGACCGTTAATCCCATCGCGGATGGGGGTGCCGGCGGGGAGGTATTTCCATTTGCCGGAGCGGATACCGACCATCTTGGCAGAGGAGTTGACGATGTGATAGTCGCGACCTTTGCTGTCTTTTCCTTCCAGCGCCAGGAGGTGATTTTCACTGTCGGGGAAGGGTGATTTGGCTTTGGGATCAAGGAGGGCAAGCAGAGTGGCGCCGAGGTCCATCTGGTTGATGAGAGCCTTGCTTTCCATGCCGGGCTTGACGACTCCGGGCCAGCGGACGATGAAGGGGACGCGGGAACCTCCCTCAAGGATACTGTATTTGCCGGCACGGAAGGGGCCGGAAGGACTGTGCCCCACATTGTCTTTAACGGCGTTGTCGGCATAACCGTCATCAAGGACGGGGCCATTATCGCTGGTGAAGATGACGAGGGTATCGTTGGAGAGGCCGCATTCGTCAAGAGTCTTCATGAGGCGTCCGACGCAGTCGTCGAGCTGGACGGTGACGTCTCCACGGACCCCGCACTTGCTTTTACCGACGAATCGTTTGTCGGGGGTACGTGGAACGTGTATATCGTGCGTGGCGAAGTAGACGAAGAAAGGCTGTTTGGCCTGGGCATTGCGTTTGATGAATTGGATGGCTTCATTGGTGATGAAGTCGGCGTTTTTTTCGTCGTCCCAGAGGGCGGCTTTCCCGCCTTTCATGAAGCCGATGCGTCCGATGCCGTTGATGATGGCATTGTTGTGGCCATGGCTCCACATGAGTTTCAGGAGGTCTTTATTGTCTTTCCCATTGGGGAGGCCGGGGAAGTTATGCTTGTAGGAAACTTCGATGGGATCGTTGGGGTCGAGGTTTTCGACTTTGTCGTTACGGAGGATGACGCATGGGACACGGTCTCCGGTGGCGGCGAAGATGCAGCTTTCATCGAAACCGATGTCGTTGGGACCAGGGGAGATGGAATGGTTCCAGTCGATTTTCCCTTTACCGAGGCCAAGGTGCCACTTGCCGAAGACAGCTGTTTTGTAACCGTACTTCTGCATAATTTTGGGGAGAGTCGGCTGGTCGGTATCGATGATCATGGCTGCATCCCCGGGGAGGATTCCGGTTCCTTCCTTTCGCCAGGGATACTGGCCTGTGAGGAAGGCGTACCGCGACGGGGTACAGACGGAGGTGGTGGAGTAGGCGTCGGTGAACTTGATTCCTTGCTTGCAGAGTTTGTCGATGGCTGGCGTCGGAATTTTTTTTGGGTCTGCGCCGTAGCATCCGACATCGCCGTACCCGAGATCATCGGCAAAGATGACGACGACAGCTTTGGGAAGCTTGGGGGTTTTGCTTATTTCTGTTCCGGCTTGGGCGAATGCTGGTATGGCTGCAGTAGCCAGAAGCAAACCGGAGAAGAGGAGGGAATTGCTTTTATTCATGTTGTTATTAAATACTTGTGGTGGAAGATGAATCTTTCATGGATTGCCAGATGTATCGCCTGAAGATGACTTTGAGGGCTGCCGTGAGTGGAACGGCAAGAAGGGCTCCTAAAATGCCTCCTAGAACGAGTGTCCAGAAGAGGACGGAGAACATGACTGTCAGAGGGTGGAGACCGACGGAATTACCTACGATTTTGGGCTGGATGACCCAGCCGTCGAATTGGTTGACGGCAGTGAAGATGCCGATGACCAGAAGGATATGCTGCCAGTCATGCCAGACGAACCATGCAATGAGAGTAGCGGGAACGACGGTGATGATGGTGCCGAGGTAAGGAATGATGCCGAGGATGGCGACGGCTGCTCCGATGGTAAAGGCGTAGGGCAGCCCGATGAAGTAGAGGATGACCGCGGTGAGGGCGCCATCAATGAGGCTGACGAGCATTTGGCCTCGGAGGAAGGAGATGATATAGCCGTTGATTTCCTGGACGGTGGAGACGACTTCTTCCTTGAATCGGGACTCTTTGATGGGGAGAACATCGTGCCAGTGTTCCTTGATGGAACTGCTTTCCGTGAGGAAGTAGAAGAGGAAGATGGGAGTCATGACGAGTCCGATCGCGATGCCGATCCAGCCGAAGACAGCTTCGCTACCGGAGGTGAGCCAGGAGGTTATCTTGGTGAAGAATCGGGAAGCGTTGAGATCCATGCAAATGGTAAGTTGCTGCTGAGGCGTGGTGGCAGAACGCATTTGCTGAAGTTCTTCCGGGGAGTAGGCGTCGGAGTCCATATCCCGCAGGCTTTTGCGGTAGAATTTGTCGATGGCGCCGGCGACCATGGGTTTTTCCATGGCAGTGAAGACGGCATTGGAGGCGGATTGCCAGATTTGAGCCCGGTTGTCGACGAGTTCATTCGTTTGGTGGACGAGCGGGGGAACGATCCCCAGGAGGAAGATGACGATAGCGAGTGCACAGGCGCCCATTACTCCGGAAACGGCAAGGGGACGGGAAATTTTTCGTCGGACCAGCCAGTTGACAAGGGGCTCAAGAAGATAGGCGATGACTGCCGCAACGATGACGGGCAGGAGTACGGGTTCAAGGAAGCCGAGGATATGGGAGATGAGCAGGATGGCTCCGACGGCAAGTGCCAGAATAACGGCAAGGGAGACGCCGGTGAGAGCGTTCCAGCATGTTTGCTTACGGAAGTCGTTCGGGGTGGGGGGAGGAGTCATTGTCGGAAGGAGGCTGTTGATCGGGAACTGTTTTGTTGACGGAATCAATGAATTCGTGAATGGCCTGGAGGCGTTCGTAGTCTTCGGGGGTGACAGCTTCGGGGGTGGGATGGTAGTCTCCCGGTTCGGGGCGAGGGGGGACAGTCCATTCGACGGTGATGAGCTTGTTTTTGCGTTGGACGGTGACGGTGGCTTCGGCTCCTTCCTGCATGGTGATGTAGTCGAGGACGGAGTAGTCAAGATGTTTGCGTCCGTTCATGGAGACGAGTATGTCTCCGGTGCGGAGTCCGGCATTCCAGGCCGGAGACCATTCCGCGACGAATGCCTTGCAGGGCGGATTGCCATTTTTATCGGGGATGAAGGTGGCTCCGACGAGGTTGAACGAGGACCGGATGTACTGGGATGTTCTCGGGGAACTGAAATAAAGAGTGTTGCCCGGGCCGTCAAGCCAGGCTTCCCGGCGGTAAAAGGCTTCGATCCCGAGCATGATGTCGATGTCCTTGTCGGTGTTCATGACACCTTTGTCGGCGAAGCTTTCGCAGGCGACGACATTACGTAGTTCCAGATCTCCGATTTTGTACGAGGAGATCAAGGTCGATTCATAGGCATAGTAACCTCCGGCTGCGGGGGAGAAGCCGCTGTACACGGAGACGGGGGCATCGGGATAGTCCAGTTTGAAGGCTTTCCAGTCTTTGCGGGCGATGTAAATGGCGTAGGGAGCTCCAGTGTCGATGATGATGGTCCGCCCTTTGGGATCCCTGATTTGTGCATAGTCGGACTTGGGAACGAGCTTGAGATGGTCCCAGCGTTTGACGCGGGCGGGAAGAGTCTCGCTGAATTGATGGTGTCCTTTCGGAATATCGAGGTTCCAGACGTATTTGTTGATTGTCGCCCAGCCGAGGAGGCCGTCGTAGGGCGCTGTTTTGACGATGGAAACATCAACGGTTTCCGCGAGGTGGGGACCACGTTCGGTGAGGGAAACGGAGACATTGGCAGATTGCATGGTTCCCTTCCCGCGGATTCTTTTTCCGAGTTCGGTGACGGCTGGTGAGAAGAGGATGGCTTCTTGCGTTGCCCCTGTATCGACGCCCATTTTCAGAGGGGTGTCTTCATACCAGGCGATGGCCATCGGAGTACCGTCAACAGGGTTGATGGCATCAATGGGAGGGGCTCCCGGAGGGACCGGAACATGCTGAGAACATGAGATGCAGAGCATTGCACCCAAAACTGCTGGGAAAAGCCGAATCATGGAATCAACGGACATTAGCAAATGGCTCACGGCTATGCAAGGATCTGGATGGGGCTTTTTGTTTTTATGTGCATCCGGGGATGACGCGGCCGGATGGAGCGGGGCGGAGGTATGCTCTTGCGGAGGGGCGGATTTGCCATTATGGTCGTTCTTGTTTGTTGAGTATGAATTCCTCTCCGTTTGACCAAGCCATTATGCAGATTGTCCATCGGGATCCCCGGTATGCGCCGGAGGCTTACCATTTTCTACGCGAAGCATTGGATTTCACGCTGGAACGTGTGATCCGCGCAGAGGGAGGGCTGGGCCGCCATGTGAAGGGAAGGGAATTGCTGGAAGGCATCCGCGATTATGCGTTGCAGGAGTATGGCCCGATGGCGTACACGGTGCTGGAACAGTGGAATATCAAGGCGGGAATTGATATTGGTCGCATTGTTTTTAATTTGATAGACGCCGAGATATTCAGCAAGGAGGATTCCGATTCCATTGATGATTTCGATGGCGTGATGAACTTGAAGAATGCCTTGGAGCAACCGTATCGACCTACACCGTAATTTTCTGGATCATGAGTGAAAAGAATTTCAGATGGCCCGCCGAATGGGAACAGCAGGATGCGGTATGGCTTTCCTGGCCGCATCGCAGGGATTTGTGGCAGGGCGGCCTTGACCGCTTGCAGCAGACGTTTGGTCGTGTTGCTGCGGCAATTGTACCGCATGCCCGGGTGTGCGTGAATGCCTCTTGCGATTTGCATGACGGGATCCGTTCCGTGTTGGCTGGCCTCGGGGTGGGGGAAGAATCGTTCTCCCTGTACGATCACCCGACCAATGATGTATGGTGCCGTGACCATGGCGCGATTTTTGTGAAGGATGAGGCTGCGGATGGCCTGGTAGCGGTAGATTGGCAGTTTAATGCATGGGGGGGCAAGTTTCCACCCTGGGATTTGGATAACGGGATTCCGCGTCGGATGGCGGAGGCCCTGGGAGTGCCTCGTGTCGAATCTCCGATGATTTTGGAAGGCGGCGCGATCGAAGGTAATGGCGCCGGGCTTTTGTTGACGACGGAGGCGGTTTTGCTGAATCCCAACAGGAATAAGGAATGGAACCGGGAAGAGATTGAGAATGAATTGAAATCGAAGCTGGGCATCGAGTCCGTATTCTGGCTGGGTTCCGGGATTGAGGGGGACGATACGGATGGACATATCGACGATATGGTGCGTTTCGTGAAGGAAGATGCCGTGGTATCTATTGTGGAAGAGAACCTGAGGTCGCCGCATTACCGCGTTTTGGCTGAGAACAATGAACGGCTGGGTGACATGCGCACTGTTGCAGGAAGCCGGGTGGAGGTTATTCCCCTGCCAATGCCGGATCCGATCCTCGTGCAGGACTGGAGATTGGAACAGTTGCCTGCCAGTTATGCCAATTTCCTGATTGTAAACGATGCCGTGATTGTGCCTATCTTCATGCAGGAACGTAATGACGACCGTGCCCTGGGGATTCTGCGGGAGGCGTTTCCCGGCAAGAAGGTATGCGGTGTAGATGCCCGCCTGCTTGTTGTGGAGGGGGGAGCTATCCATTGTATAACCCAGCAGCAACCTGCAGTTTCCATAAGCCGATGAATGATGACCGGGAACCATTGTATGTCGATGTCGTCCTGCCCTTGGAACAGGCGGGGGACGATCTTGCCCGCAGGAGAGCTGCCGCCGAAAAGCTCGGTGTGGAGCCGGGGAGGATTATGGGAGTACGCCTCCGCAAGGAATCCCTGGATGCCCGGCATCGGCCGGTTCGCGTCCAGTTAAGGCTGGAGGTTGGGGTGGATGTTGAACTGCCGGAGGAGTCTCTTCCGGTGCGTTCCTATCCGCATGTGAAGGAGGGTGCGCCTGTAGTGCTTATTGTAGGCTTTGGTCCGGCGGGGATGTTTGCCGCGTTGCGCTGTCTGGAACTGGGGG
The DNA here is from genome assembly GCF_029854675.1 of Akkermansia sp. N21169. Classification (NCBI taxonomy): domain Bacteria; kingdom Pseudomonadati; phylum Verrucomicrobiota; class Verrucomicrobiia; order Verrucomicrobiales; family Akkermansiaceae; genus Akkermansia; species Akkermansia sp. N21169. Next base: position 292,275 of record NZ_JARWNC010000039.1, read on the forward strand.
CGAGACCTGTGGTGTTGGAACGCGGGAAGGATGTATCTTCCAGACGGTTCGATCTGGCTCCGATCATGAGGCAGGGGGTGGTGAATGAAGAGTCGAACTATTGTTTCGGCGAAGGGGGGGCGGGAACGTTTTCCGACGGCAAGTTGTTTACCCGTGCGACGAAACGGGGGCCTGTTCGTGAAATTTACGAGACTTTTGTCGCCCATGGTGCTCCGGCGGAGATTTTGACGGATGCCCATCCGCATATCGGTTCCAATTTGTTGCCGAACGTTGTGAAGGCGATTCGGTGTTCGGTGTTGGCAGCCGGTGGAGAAATTCATTTCCAGGCGAAGGTATCGGGATTGATCCGGGGAAAGGACGGGAGATCTCTGCGTGGCGTGGTATGTGCCGACGGAAGAGTCTTCGAGTCCGGAGCCGTGATTCTAGCAACGGGGCACAGCGCCCGCGATGTGTATCGCCTGCTGCAGAGGGAAGGGATACTTATGGAGCGGAAGCCATTTGCTGTCGGTGTACGCATCGAGCATCCTCAGTCGTTTATCGACGGACACCAGTACCATTTGAGAGCTGGTGAAGAAAGATCCCCCCTCCTTCCTGCGGCGAGGTATAATCTTTCGACGAAAATCGCGGGGAGGGGCGTCCATTCATTTTGCATGTGCCCGGGAGGTTTCATTGTCCCGGCTGCAACGGAGAATGACGAGGTGGTGGTCAATGGAATGTCGTTGTCGCGCCGGGATTCTCCTTTTGCCAATTCCGGATTCGTGGTGACGGTGGAGCCGGAGGATACGAACGAATTCGAGAAGGAACACGGTGTGCTGTCCGGCATTGCCTATCAGAAACGCCTGGAACAAGCTACTTCGGCGGCAGGAGGCGGGCTTCAAAAGGCTCCGGCACAGCGTGTGAAGGATTTTTTGAAAGGGAAGGTCTCGAAGTCTCTTTTGGAGACGAGTTATTTTCCCGGTCTTACGGCATGGCCTCTGCATGAATTGCTTCCCGGCGAGGTAATGTGGCGTATGCGAGACGGTTTGCTCCTGTTCGACCACAAGATGCGCGGCTATGCCGGCGAGGTTGCGCAATTGATCGGATGCGAGACGAGGACGAGTTCCCCGGTGAGGGTACCGAGGCTTGCTGGCTCGCTGGAACATCCGTATCTTTCTGGACTTTTCCCTTGCGGGGAAGGAGCCGGATATGCGGGAGGAATCGTGTCTGCTGCGATGGACGGCCTCAGATCCGCTGAGGCTGCCGTCGGGAAGCTCTTGTCTCCATAGAAGGCGGGAGGATTGCTCTCCCTTCCATGTGCCGGTTAGATTTCGTAGTTTCCTGCGTTGTTGCGGGAATCGGAGTCGTTGTCCATATCGGGAGTTTGGAGTTCGATACGGCTTAGGTCGTCTTCCGGCTTGGGCTGGGAAAGGACTTTGGAAAAGCACCACGTAGCCAGGGTGAGCACCCCGCCTATGGAGAAGATCATGGTGATCCAGCCTTCAGTCGTCATATCAATGGCAAGAATGCCTTGTACGAGGAATGATTGCAAGAGGCGAGTTTACCATGAAGGATGTTTAAAGGGAGGCCGTGGCGGCAGGAGCTCTCTTGCTTTGGGTCGGCCTGGTTCCGGTGACAAGCGTGCGCTTCCCGTCCCATGAGACGGCTTCGATGCGTGTGGAGCCTTCGGGATACTGGACGAGGGTGCTGGATTTGTCTTCGGAGTTTGTTCCCCAGACAGCAATATGGGTCAGTTCTTCTCCGGCGTATGTTTCAAATGCAACGGCGTTTTTCCAAATGTCGTGGTTGATGGTTCTGGTACGACCCTGTTCCGTGATTCCCTGATTGAAGAGACCTTTGACAGCGAGGCGTTTTTTATAGAAATCCGTGGTGCCGGAAGAGATGTAATAGATAACGGGGGATGCCGGAAGGGGATAGCGTTTGGCGTATGCTTCGATGGCATCGCACTGCTCCTGAGTGATGGTCAACTGGGCTTTGCGATAGTCGATCAGGCGTTTGTCAATGGGTTTGAGCATGCCGACTGCTTTGAAGAATGGCGTGAGATTTTTCTTGGAAACGTCGCAGGCGTACTTCATGAAATTGAGTTGGTGGTCCCCGTCGGAGAGGCCTTTGTCATTAGATGTACGGATACGTTCGAGGATGTCTCCATAGAAGTCTCTGTTACCCATGGCTGCGATGTTGAAGTATTGATGGAGCTGCCAGAGGGGAAGAAGTTTGGAACCATGGTCACCATCGAATTCGTAATTGGCCTGGCGGTCCGGTCCGCGTTGACAGAGCCATTGTTCACCGGCAATTAGGGCCGCATGGAGGTAGCAATTGATACCGCCGCCGATGAGTTTGTTTCCGTCCCAGTCTTTAGCTTTCCGTGCTTCCTGGTTGATCTTGCCTTTGGCGAAGTTGTAGGAAATCCAAAGGGAGTAGAGATTATTGGTGGTTTCCGTGGTACATACCCATTTGAATCCGGGGCGAACCTGGTTGACATGACCCAATTCATGGGCGATTCCCCATGAATTGGCTTTTATGTTGTCTACATTGGCTACTTTCCGCATGGTGTTGTTGTTGAAAGCGGCTCCGATGCCGTCGGCATACATGTAGCCCTTCCAAATGACGCGGGCGAACATGCGGTTCTTCGGGGTGCGCTTGTATTTGCCGAGTCCCATGAAGTTGTGTTCGAGTGCGACGATGCGATCATAGAGTCCAATAAGCTCCAGACCGTTGTCCGGACATTGTTTCTTGAGGGCCTGGACAGGGAAGGCAAGTTGGATTTTCCGCCCCTTGATGTCGAGGATGGGGGATACGGCTTCGGCAAGGAGTTTTTTCCATTCCCGATTCGAGTGTTTGACCGGGTCGAAATATCCGTTGGCTTTGCCTCCCTGAATGGTTATTTTGAGTTTGGGCGCCGTTTTGTAATGGTCAGAATAGTACGAGATATAACCGAGCCCCGGCACCTCGGCCGTGATTTTATTTTCGCCTGTTTTGAGAGGATAGTCTTTTTTTCCTTTTCCGTCCGGCCCGAAATCCATGATGAGGAGCCTGGGAGATTCTTCCCCTATGTCTGTGGCAACATTGACGATAATTGTATCGCCTGCCTGGAAGTAGATGCCGGTGGGATTTTCGTACTGGTTGTAGGTTCCTGTTTTGAGTTGCGAAGCCAGGGATTTCAAAGGCTGGTATGCTTCATAGACTTGAGTCCTGAAGTTTTTATGGAAAGCGTCTTCCGGCGTTGCGGATGCCATTGCCGGAGATCTGCCGGATAGATTGGTGGAAACTCCCGGTTCTGCAAAACATAAGGTGCAGAAGGAGAATGCGATAAGAGAAAGAGACAGAGCATTCATGATGATTTATTACGTACAATGTACGTTAAGTGTGGTTAAAATCTATCATGTTATGTGGAGAGATGAACAAAAAAGAGCCATTCCGTCGAAAACAGAATGGCTCTGAGGAAGTTGTGTAGGGTTTACTTCGGTTATCTCTTGCCTGTAACGAGAGTCCTTTGTCCGTCCCAAGCGACGGCTTCGATGCGGGTGGAACCTTCGGGATATTGGACGAGAGTGCTGGACTTGTCGGGAGCTCCTGTTCCCCAGATGGCGATGTTGGTCATCTTATCGCCTGCGTAGGTTTCGAAAACAGTGACGTTTTTCCAGACATTGTGGTCGATTTTGCGCGTCTTTCCTTCTTCCGTGACGCCTTGATTATATGTGCCGGTGACAGGCAGCTTGTCGCGATAGGCATCGACCGAACCGGAGGTAATGTAGTAAACGACGGGAGACTCTGGCTTGGGATACTTTTTAGCATAGTCTACCAGAGCGTCGCATTGTTCCTGGGTAATGGTCAACTGGGCGCGGGAGTAATCGTCCATGTCTTTGTCAATGGGTTTGAGCATGCCGACTGCTTTGAAGAAATCGGTGAAGTCCTGCTTGTTGACGTCGCAGACGTTCTTCATGAAATTGAGTTGATGCTGTCCGTTGGAAATACCGGCATCGTTTTGCTTGCGGACAATTTCGAAGATGTCCGGATAGGTGTCCGGATTACCCTTGCCTGCAACATTGCAGTAAAGCTGGAGTTGCCAGAGGGGACAGAGTTTGACGAAATGGTCGCCACCGTTCTGGTAGTCGGTGAGTTTGTCCGGCCCCTTTTGGCAAAGCCATTGTTCTCCGTTGATGAGGGCCGCCTGGAGGAAACTGTTGAATCTGCCGCCAGTGACGTGGTTTCCGTCGCCGTCGTTGTGGTGTTCTTGTTCCAGATTGATGTAGGATGGATTCAGTTTGAACTGGATCCAGATGGAATAGATGTTGTTGGTGACTTCCGTGGTAGAAACCCATTTCATGCCGGGACGAACCTGGTTGACATGACCGAATTCGTGAGCGACGCCCCAGGGGCCTTTCATGAGTTTTTCGATGTTGGCCAATTCCTTCATGGTATCATTGTGGAAGGCGGCTCCGATACCGTCGGCATGCATGAAACCCTTCCAGATGACACGACCGAACATGCGGTTTTTCGGAACCCGGTTGTATTTGTCCAATCCCATGATTTCATGTTCGAACGTGATGATTCTGTCGTAGAGTCCGATGAGGCCGAATCCGTTTTCCGGACATTGTTCCTTGAGGGCCTGGACGGGATAGGCAAGTTGGACACGTTTGCCTTTGATGTCCATGATGTTGGAGACGGCTCCTGCCAGGAGGCGCTTCCATGTGTCATTATTGTGGATGGCGGAATCGAAATAACCGTTGGCCTTACCGCCTTCGATAGAAATTTTAAGTTTGGGCGCCGTTTTGTAATGGTCGGTATAGTAGCTGATGTAACCGTGGCCTTTGTTGAGAGCCTTAATCTTGTTGACTCCGTTTTTGAGGGGATAGCGTGAGTCTTTCCAATCTTCGGAACCGAAGTTGGTAATGCGCAGTTCCGGTGTGACATTGGAGGGGATACCGCTTGCCTTGACAATGATGGTATCTCCTTCTTCAAAAACGATGCCGGTGGGATTTTCAAACTGGTTGTATCCGCTGGTTTTCAGTTCTTTTGCCGTTGCCGATACCGGAGGATAAGCTTCGTAGATTTGCTTTCTGAACTGTTTATGGAAGGCGGCTTCGGGAGCGTTCGCGACGGTAGAGGGCGGTTCGGCTGAAGCGATGGAAACAGTATGTGCTGCCAGAGTGAGGCAGAAGGAAGATACTGCCAGGGCTGTCAGTATGTGGGATGTGTATTTTTTCATGGGGGTCAGAAGGAAGGATAATACATAAGATACGGAAAAGGGAACTTTATCCTATCATGAGAATCATTGATGTATGTCATCTTCATATAGTACAAATAAGATGCGCCCCTCCCTGTATTGGGCGGGGCGCATCTGTTTTTTGAAGAGATGTTTCGCGTATTATTTCTTCAACGTTTTTTCAACGATGTCCTGCACTTCCTTGGAAGGGGCAGTCATTTTGATTGAGTCGGCAGGAAGTTCTCGCTTTTCCCAGACTTTGAATTTACCCATTTTGGTGTCTCCGCCTGTTTGGATGAGGAATCTCTGTTCAGCGGGGATAACCTGTGCGGCAATATGTTCCGAGGGTGTCGGATCTTTGGTGAAGGTACCGGTGGTGGCAGGAACCCACCCCTTGTCTTTTGTCCAGCTAAAGTTGGGACCGTATTTGGCAGACCGAATGTGTTTGGTGGAGTCGTAGTTGCGCCGGAAGTCTTCGACGAAGGAGACGGCATAGGAGAGCTCGCCTTCTTTGCTGTGGGTTTTCCATGCGGAAATCAATTCCCATTTTTTCGTGTGGTTGTTGAAAAAGTAGCCGTAGATTTCCTTGAGATTGTCGCCGAGGGGTTTGTTGACAATGAGGAATTGCATCTTTTCTCCGATTTTCCAGGGGTAGGCAAGGAAGCTTTTACCGCCTGTACCTTCGCCTCCGAAGCGGGAGATTTCCGCATTTTGATGTTGTCCGATACATTGGACTTTTTCATTTTCGGGAACGTCATTGGGGTTGTCTCCATGGGGGATGGGATCCCAAATGGAAAAGATGAGGACTTTTCTGTCCGGTGAGATTTCCTGGAAGCCAATGTAGCAATTATCCATGTTGGCCGCGCAGAAGTAGGTGCCCGGTGCGGATTGCAGGGCTTCCGCCTGGAGATAGATGGCCTGCGAATTACGCTGGATGGGGGCGTGTCTCAGATGGACGGAACTGCACTGGCGTTTCGTGAGTTCTTCTGGAGAAGTATCCGCTGTGGCATAGGTGGTAAGGACTGTTGCCAGCAAAATGGATGAAACAAGTCTTTTAAACATGTGTGTCTATTACACTGACTACCTGGCAAAGTCTTGCCCAAATATACGGGATTCTGTCATGTGAATCTTTCCGGATCCTGTGTTTACCGTTCGCGAAAGAAGATATTAGGATACTTTTTTGTTGCCTTTTGATTGCAGGATGTGGTTTATTTTCGATTATGAGAATTGCCTTTCTTTTACTTACATGCCTGGCATGCTTCTGCTGCAATTCATTTGCCGAATCCCGGACATGGACGAATAGTGCCGGTAAAACGATTGAGGGAGAATATTTGCGTGCAACGGATAAGGATGTTTCTGTGAAGTTGACTTCCGGTAAAATTGTCAAACTTCCTCTGGCTTCGTTGAGCCAGGAGGATCAGGACTTTGTCAAACAGGAGCAGGAGACGGCCAAATCTGAAGCTGTGGCTGAAGAGAGAGCCAAGTTGTCGTTCAAATGGTCCAAGAAGCTTGATGCGGCACTGAAAGATGCCAAGGAATACGATCTTCCTGTGATGGTGTTGTTTACAGGAACAAGCTGGTGTCCGTATTGCGTTAAACTTGAAAATGAAGTGCTTTCCAAATCGGAATTCAAGAGATTGGCAGGCGGAAAAATGCTGGCTGTCAAATATGAATGTCCGACTCCCGGAGGCTATACGCCTGAAGGGAAGAAGAAAGCTCAGCAATTCAAAATCAAAGGGGTTCCCCACTATGTGATTTTGAATAAGGATGGCAAGGTGATTGGCGATGGCGGCTATCATAAGGGCATTACTCCTAAGGAATTGGTGGAGAAGATTTCCCAGGCTGCCGGCAAATAATGCCGCTTTATGGATAGTCGTGATTCCGTGGTTACCCACTCGAAGTGGGTGTTTCGGTGGTAGATTTATCCCAGTATTTCCAGAAGAGATTCCCTTTGGCGGATGGGGATTTTGCCGAAGTGGTGTCTGATAGCGACATGGGCGGGCAGATTGCTTCCCTGAAGGCCATGGAGCCGGATAATTTCCCTTTCGAAGTGGAGTAAGGCTTTGCGTGAGGGCTGTTCCTGCTCCAGATAATTGAGGGCGCGGTCCAAAAGATCGTAGAATTCCGGTGCGGGGGTTCCTGCTTCAACAACGAGCAGGATAAGGCGGGCAAAGTAGGAAGCCAGCGAGAGCTTGGGGTATTCCCGGCGGATGTTGAAACGTGGATGGGCAAGCGTGGCGGACGAAAGTGTATGCAGATCTCCGGTTCGGGCTTCTTTCCACTGGATGAGGCTGTGAAAGAAGAGATCAAGCTGCCCGATGTAGCGGCTTTGCGGGCGAAGAGCTCCCTTGGCAGCAGTGCGGATGATGCCGTGGCTTTCCGTGAACCAGACGACGATCAGACCGGTTTCTCCCAGAGGGTAGGTTTTCAGGAGAGTGGCAAGGCTTTCATTCACCGCAACCGTTGTCGGGATGGGAGGTGGCAGCACCCAGGCGAGCATGAAGCCTGTCCAGGATGTCGGGTTCCGTCAGACCGTATTTTTCCCGGAGCGATTTCAGACAGCCGTGTTCGATGAAACGGTCGGGCCAGCCGACAATTTCCACGGGCGTTGTAACGTTTCCGGAACTGAGACATTCGAGGACGGTTGAGCCGAAACCGCCTTTGATCGAGTGATCTTCGATCGTACAGACGAGTTTTGCCCGGCGGGCGTATTTCAGGATGCATTCTTCATCCAGTGGCTTGATGAAGCGGGCATTGATGATGGCGACGGAGTAGCCTTCCCGTTCCAGTTGGTCAGCGATATTGCGTGCAAGGACGATCATGTCTCCCAGAGTGACAAAGACGATGTCCGTGCCGTCGCGTTCGATTTCCGCCTTGCCAATGGGGAGGAGCTGAGGAATCTCCGGGATGGGGGCGCCGATGCCGCATCCCCGGGGGTAGCGGATGGAAGATGCCCGGTCGTCGATTTCATTCATTGTGTACAGCATATTGACGAATTCGGTTTCGTCCTTTGGCTGCATCATGACGAGGTCGGGAAGGCAGCGGAGCATGGCAATATCAAAGAGGCCGTGATGAGTGGGACCGTCGTCGGGAGACAGCCCGGCCCGATCCATGCAGAATTTAACAGGCAGTTTTTGAAGAGCTGCATCGTGCTGGATCATGTCGACACAGCGTTGCATGAAGGTGGAATAGATAGCGACATAGGGCTTGAGGCCTTCGGCAGCCATGCCGCAGGCAAAAAGGGCGGCGTGTTCTTCTGCGATCCCGACGTCGAAGAACCGGGAAGGGTGGCGTTCTTTGAAGAGATCAAGCTTGGTTCCACTGGGCATGGCTGCTGTGACGGCTACGACGGATTCATCATGGTCCGCCAGGTCGGCAATGGTGCGTCCGAAGATTTCCGAGTATGTTGGAGAGGGTGGAGAGTCCGTGTTGCCGTTGTCAATACAGTAGGAACCGAGTCCGTGGAATTTAGTCGGGTTGTCGAGGGCGGGCTGGTATCCGCGGCCTTTTTCCGTGACGATGTGGAGAATGACGGGTTCGTTGAGGTTTTTGATGTGCTCAAGTGTCTTGATGAGCAAGGGAATATCGTGACCATCGATCGGACCGAAGTAGCGGAGCCCGAATTTGTCAAACAGAACGGAGGGGAGGATGAGGCCTTTTGCGGATGATTCTATTTTATTGGCGAAGGATTTGGCCTGCTGACCGCCCAGGCGTTCTACAAATTCGGCTGTTTTTTTGCGGACCCATGCATAGGTATCCGACGTTTGAAGGGAGTTGAAGTAGTTGGCCAGGGAACCGACGTTTTTATCGATGGCCCACTCGTTGTCATTAAGGATGGCGATGAAACGCTTGGTCGTCTGGGCGATGTTGTTGAGGGCTTCCAGCGTGGTACCGCAGGTAAAGGCGGCATCACCGGCGACGGCGACGACATTGAAGTCGTCGTGCTTGCGGTCGCGTGCGGCACAAATGCCTAAAGCTGCTGAGAGCGCTGTACCGGCATGGCCCGCTCCGAAAGCGTCGTGATCCGATTCGGAACGTTTGAGAAAACCGGAAAGGCCTCCGAACTGGCGGATGGTGGACATGCGGTTGGCCCGGCCCGTCAGGATTTTGTGGATGTAACCCTGATGGGAAACATCGAAGAGGATTTTGTCCTTCGGCGTATTGAAGACATAATGCAGCGCAATAGTGAGCTCGACGACACCCAGGTTGGGGCCGAGATGGCCTCCGGTGACAGAGAGGGTATTGATGAGCAGGTCCCGAATCTCTTGAGCGAGAATGGGCAGTTTGTCCGGCGGCATGCTTTTGACATCCTCCGGAGAAAAGATGGAGGCCAAAAGTTCCGGAAGCTCAGGAGAGGGAGAAGGTGTCTGGTTCATCGGGCGTCTGTTCCTGGGGAGCGTCCAAAGTGGTTGTCGGGGATTCGGGATTTTCCAGGGCTTCTATGCGGAGCTCCGCCTTTTTCAGGATGGAACGGCAGTGGCGGATGATTTTGGTACCTTCTTCGACGAGTGAGATCATGGATTCCAATTCGGTGACGGGAGCGTCCGTCAATTGGACGATTTCCTCCAGCCGGGCGATGGATTGCTCGAAGGTGGGTGTTTCCTTGGATGATTTTGATGCCATGGATGTGATGAAAAGGTAGGAGGCTATTGGTTTGCCTGGATCCCGCGGGTATCCGATTCCGAGGTCTTGGTTGGGTCGAAGTCTTCGGCGATTTTCCTTTGGAGTGTTCTCCGGCTGATACCCAGGAGTTTGGCTGCCGCCGTCCGATTGTCTCCGGTGATCCGGAGAGCCTGGCGGATGGCTTCCTTTTCAAGGGATAATAGGTTCAAACTGCCTGGATGGACAAGCTGAATATGCGTTATGGGCTGAGAAGGCTGATCCGGGGGAGGACTTTCCGGTTGTTCCTGTTGTGTTGTCCGCAGCTGGGCGGGGAGATGGGTGAGATCTACGGTGCTTCCATTACTCATGACGACACCGTGTTCGATGGCTGTACGCAGTTCCCGGACATTGCCGGGCCATGGATAGGAGAGTAGAGCCCGGGTTGCCTGATCGGAGAGCGGTTTGACGGTTTTTCCGTTTTCTCCGGCAAATTCTTTGAGGAAGGCGTTGGAAAGGAGAATGATATCCTCTTGGCGCTCGCGCAAAGGAGGCATATCGATTTTGACGACATTGAGGCGGAAGAAGAGGTCTTCCCGGAAGGTGCCTTCTTCGACGAGTTTTTTGAGAGATTTGTTGGTGGCGGCAATAACGCGTACATCGATGGGGACCGGGGTGTTGGAACCGACGCGTTCAATGGTACGTTCCGAGAGGACGCGTAAGAGACGAACCTGGGTGGCAGGATCGATTTCTCCGATTTCATCAAGGAAAATGGAACCTCCGTTAGCTTCTTCAAAACGGCCGATTCTTTTCTGGACGGCTCCGGTGAAGGCGCCTTTCTCATGACCGAAAAGTTCGCTTTCCAACAGTTGTGGGGAAAGAGCGGCGCAGTTGACGACGACGAATGGCTTGGAAGCACGGGGGGAGAGGGCGTGGATGGCATGGGCGACAAGTTCTTTGCCGGTACCGCTTTCTCCCTCAATCAGGACAGTGGTTTTGCCTGGTGCCACCTGACGAATGATGCGAAAGACTTTTTCCATGGCTTCGGATTTGCCGAGAAGCCTGTCGAGTCCCTTGTGGGGATGGAGGGTAGCCTCCAGTTCGCGGTTGGCAGATTCCAGGGAACGCGTGCGCTGGGCACGTTTGAGGAGGAGTTCTACTTCGTCAAGGTTCAGGGGTTTGGTGACGAAATGGTAGGCCCCTCGCTTCATGGCTTCCACGGCGGTATCAACGGAGCCGTAAGCTGTCATGACGATGCAGACGGGCGGGTGTTCTCGGGCGGAGGCGGAGTCGAGGAGGTCCATGCCGTTTTCTCCACCGAGGCGGAGGTCGGTAAGAATCAAGTCGACGGGTTCGGCGTCCAGAATGTTGGCGGCTTGTGTCAGGTTGGAAGCCGTGTATACGTCGTAGATGTCTTCCAGCGCCATGCGGAGGGCATCGCGCGTGGGCTTTTCGTCATCGACAATTAACAGGATCGGCTGGCTCATGGATTGTTGGCGAAGGGAAGGTCATTTACTATTGAAGGAGTCTGGCTGCGGAATCCGTCCGGGGGAAGAACATGGTGATCGTGGTACCTTCTCCGGCATGGCTGGCGATGGTGAGGTTGCCTCCGTGATCTTTGACGATGCGGCGGACAATGAGGAGCCCCAGTCCTGTCCCTTCCGATTTGGTCGTCAGGAAGGGTTCGTAGATGCTGCCCATGACTTCGTGGGAAATGCCGCTGCCGGTGTCGGAAACGGTAACGCGGACTTCGTAAGCATTGCACTCCGTTTTGATGAGGATGGAACCACCCCCGGAAGGAATGGCCTGATAGGCGTTTTTGACGAGATTGTAGAAGACTTGTTTAATCTGGACGGGATCCATGTCCATGACAGGCATGGGAGAACAGAGATCAAGGACGATGTGGATGTTGCGTTCTTCGATTTCCGGACGGAGGAATTGGATGATTTCTTCGATGAGAGCATTGATTTCCAATCTTTCCCGGTTGGGCTTGGTCGGGCGGACGGCTTGGAGGAATTGACGGAGGATGGCATCGAGGCGTTTGACTTCCGAGCGGGAAGTTTGGACGAGTTCTCTCAGTTGTTCGGCTTCCGGAGATTGGAGTTGTCGCGTTTTACGGTCCAGCAACTGGAGATGAAGACCGATGGAATTAAGAGGATTTCCGATTTCGTGGGCGACTCCGGCGGAGAGCAGAGTCAGGGAGTTGAGTTGCTCTGCTTCGAGAATCTCTTCCGTGTGCAGATAACGGGCTGTTTCGTCGCGGATGAGGATGAGATAGCCGGTTGTGGTTTCCTCGCCGATGGGGGCGATGTAAAGATTGAGGTAGCGGTGTTCCGGGTAGTGGATTTCCGTGTCGTGGGAGACAGCCCCTCCTTCCTTGGCAACTTCTCCCCAGGCGTTATTGCGCCCGAAGAGGATGCCGAGGTCGTCCGTCGTGACGTCGCGCACTTCCTTATTGAGAATTTTGGCGGCAGCCTTGTTGACGTACACGACATGGCCCCCCGTATCCAGCAGGATGATGCCTTCCTGCAATACTTCGAATACCTGCTGGAAGAATCCTTTTTGTTCGGAAAGCTTCAGCAGGAATGCTTGCAATTCCTTGTTCTCCAAGTGACCAATACGGTCAATGAGCTTTTCAACGGTTTCCTTTTTCATGGACGGAGGAGGTGGGAAGATACGTGTTTATAGCATAAATCCCTCCGGTAAATCAAGAAGAGCTGTGACAAATTGTCACTATTTATCCGTGATGATAGTATCAACGGGATAGATTACAAAGCTGAGGCTTCTTTTGTATCGTCCTGGAACATGAATCCGTAGCGTTTTTGTTTGATCAATAGATAGAAATTCCTAGATGCTCAAATCGGTGGATCAGAGTCTGGAAAGAAATGTTGCGGAGGCGCAGATGTTTCTGGACGAGAGCTGGCGAGGTATCCTAGTGTGGAACTATGAATCAGGAGGAAAGTCTTGGAAACGGGGCGGGGTTTCACTACCGTCGCGAGGTGAGTTTTGCCGATACGGATGCAGGCGGAGTAGGCCATTTTGCACGGTTGTTGTGCATTTTGGAAGAGGCAGAGCATGTCTGCATGCGCGGGTTGGGGTTTCCGATGTATGCTCCGGGGCACTCTTGGCCGCGCGTGCATGTGGAGGTGGATTACAAGTCCCCGGCGTATGCGGGGGACTTGGTGGATGTACAGGCCGTTCCGTCTCACATCGGTGAGTCGGCTTTGACTTGGTCGTTCACCGTGACGAAGGGTGATGTGGTAATCATGAATGCCTCGTATACGGTAGTGCGCATGCTGAACGACCGCAAAAATCCGTTTACGGATGGCGAGCGTCAGCTCTTGGAAAGTCTGTGAACCGCATGCCGATACGGTGAGGTTTGCAGGGATGAGTTTATAGCCGGAGAGAAGAAGGTTCTGGTAAGGCCGGTTCGTCATCAGCTATGAATGGAAAAAGGGCCGGGGGATATACAGGATGACGAGGCTTGGAATCAGGAGGCATACCGCGAGAGAATAAGGGGGATATGTGCGATATTCTGGCGGATTCCGGTTGAAATTCCTGCCGAGAATCCGACGGGAGGAAGGCGCGAAATTCGAAGCCTTTTTGAATGGCGCATGAACTGCATGCTGCTACTGTAATGCCTGCAATGATGAGTTGGATGATGTTCATAGGGGGCGGTGGATTCTGGAGAGGCTGGGTCTTTATGGGCTCGGATGCTGTCTGATATTCCTTTATAGATATAGGCAAGGATATGCGGAATGGCAATGCTCCATACCAGGAAGCGATTGGCAGGTGGAGGGAGGGAAGAGGGACGAAGCATGGCGATCGGCATTTTCCCTTCTATATCTTGTAGATCTTGATATCATGCAAGCTAGGAGGCTTTCGTTTTAGGACCGTGTTGATTCATGAGTCAACACGATAAAATGCGAATAGTCGCAATTCCGGCTTTTCAAACGGAGGAGTCAGGGATAAAGAGGGGCATGTCAAAAAAGCCAGTCGTACTGATTATCCGGGATGGTTGGGGTCGCAATCCCCTAGGCCCCTCCGTTGCCGAACAATATGGTGACGCCACCGTTCTTGCTGAAACTCCCTTTACCGATTCTCTGCTGGAAACCTGCCCTCATTGCATGATCGGGGCTTCCGGTAGTGATGTAGGACTTCCTGACGGGCAGATGGGTAACTCGGAAGTGGGGCACTTGAATCTGGGGGCCGGGCGAGTGGTTTTCCAAGATCTCTGCCGCATTGCGAATGCTATTCAGGATGGATCTCTTGCGGCGAACCCCGTTTTGGTGGAAGCCTATGAAAAAGCCAAGACGTCTCGCCTGCACTTGATGGGGCTGGTGAGCGATGGCGGTGTCCACAGCCATATCGACCATTTGATTGGCTTGGTGCGCCTGGCTTATGAAGCGGGTGTGCGCGACATTTGCATCCATGCTATCACAGATGGCCGAGACTGTTCCCCGACGAGCGGTGCCGGCTACCTGAAGCAATTGGAAGAAGCCGTGGCTCCGTACGGTGCCAAAATCGCTACGGTGATCGGCCGCTTCTATGCCATGGACCGCGACAAGCGCTGGGACCGCAACAAGCTGGCCTGGGATGCCATTGTCCTTGGCCGTGGTGAACAGTGTTCCTGCACTCCCCATGAGTATATCGAACAGCGTTATGACGAGAAGGAAACGGACGAGTTCCTCAAGCCCGGCATCTTTGCCTATGGCGACGAACAGCGCATCCGGGACAACGATGTTGTTTTCTTCTTCAACTTCCGAGCCGACCGTGCCCGTCAGATGTCGGACGCGTTCCTCTACCCCGAGTTTGACGGCTTTGACCGTGAAGTGATGCCGAAAGTGCATTTCGTGACGATGACCGAGTATGATGCGAAATATCCTTCTCCGATCGTATTTGCTGCGGAAGAACTCGACAATATTCTGGGTGAGGTGATTTCTTCCGCCGGACTCAAGCAGCTTCGTATCGCCGAAACGGAAAAGTACGCGCATGTTACCTTCTTCTTCAACGGCGGGGTGGAAACCCAGTTCGAAGGGGAAGACCGTATTCTTGTCCCCTCCCCTCGCGAAGTGGCTACATACGATTTGAAACCGCAGATGAGCGCCGAGGGCGTGGCTGACAAGTTTGTGGAAGCCATCGGTAATTACGATGTGGCGATCCTCAATTTTGCCAATCCGGACATGGTGGGGCACACGGGTTTCGTGGAAGCCGGCATCAAGGCCTGCGAAGCTGTGGACAAGGGATTGAAACAGGTTGTCTCCAAGGTTCTGGAACTGGGTGGAAAGGTTCTGATCACTGCCGACCACGGCAATTGCGAACACATGCGCAATGAAGACGGTTCTCCGAATACGGCTCATACGACTAATCTGGTGGATCTGATCTATGTAGGCGCCGACAAGGATGATGTGGTTCTTAAGGATGGCATCCTGGCCGATATCGCACCGACTATTCTCGGGTTGCTCGGCATTGCCCAACCGGCTGAAATGTCCGGAAAGAGTCTGGTGGAACGGAAGTAATTTTCCGTTGTCCTCTGTCCGTTTTCAACCGCTTCATCTCTGTCTCGGAGATGAAGCGGTTGATTTTTTGTGCCATGGTGTGGAAGGCGATACTTGGTGGCAAATGCCCCATGGGATCGTCCCCGATGACGAAAGGGCAGGGTAAAAAGCGGAGGAAAAGGGCGGAAACAAACATAAAATAACCATTAAGTTGCTGATTAATAGTATGTTGTGTTTGTGTTAAAGAATGATTGAAAATTCCTAATAAAAGTCTTGTCATAGAATGATTAATCGGTATATTTGTTGCCCCACACGGCACCGCAGGGTGCAGGAAAATAAGTTTTCTATCGGGGGTGCCTCCGGAAAAAAGGCCGGTTCCTGCTCAGCAAGGATCGTTCGTTTTGATACCGGAAAAAGCACTCCGACGAACTAAAACCAAGCAGGAAACATGCCGACAATCAATCAGCTCGTCCGCAAAGGACGCATTACTCCGGAAGAGAAGTCCAAGTCTCGTGCCCTCCACAGCTGCCCGCAGCGTCGTGGTGTTTGTCTCCAGGTGATGACTCGTACGCCGAAGAAGCCTAACTCCGCTCTTCGTAAGGTCGCCAAGGTCCGTTTGACCAATGGTGAAGAAGTGATCGCCTACATCGGCGGTGAAGGACATAACCTTCAGGAACACTCCATCGTTCTTGTCCGCGGTGGTCGTGTCAAGGACCTTCCCGGTGTCCGTTATCACATCGTTCGTGGTGCTCTTGACTGCCTCGGTGTTGACAAGCGTCGTCAGGGTCGCTCCAAGTACGGTGCCAAACGCCCGAAGGTTGCTGCCAAGTAAAGCCTTAACAACCAATTAATCCTCAAAATCTGATATCATGGCCCGTCGTAAGCGCGTCTATAAGAAAATCGAACGTCGTGACCCCCGTTACGACAGTGTCCTTGTTGGTAAACTGATCAGCAAGGTAATGTTGAGCGGCAAGCGCTCACTTGCGGAACGTATTGTTTATTCTGCAATCGATCTTGCCAATGAAGGTACGGATACGGTTGATCCTCTGGAAGTTCTCACCCGTGCCATTGAAAATGCCAAGCCGCGCGTTGAAGTGAAGAGTCGTCGTGTAGGTGGTGCCACGTACCAGGTGCCTCTGGAAGTGGATCCTGCCCGTTCCGAATCACTGGCTATGCGCTGGGTTGTCAATTATGCCCGCAGCCGTCGTGGTGTGCCGATGCATAAGGCTCTTGCCAATGAAATCAAGGAAGCCGCCAACAACCAGGGTTCCTCCGTTCGCAAGCGTGACGATGTGCACAAGATGGCCCAGGCCAACCGTGCTTTCGCCCACTTCCGCTGGTAAATGACCGGTGTGTAACACACCACCTTAACAAGAACATTCCACTTTAGCTTAGAAATGTCCGACAATATCAACAGCCCCAACCGCAAGTGCCCGTTGCAGCGTTACCGCAACATCGGTATCTCCGCACACATTGACGCCGGCAAGACGACCCTTTCCGAACGTATCCTGTTTTACACGGGTATGATTCACAAGATTGGTGAAACGCACGACGGTTCCACCACGACTGACTGGATGGAGCAGGAACGCGAACGCGGCATCACCATTACGTCCGCCGCTGTGAGTGCCAACTGGAAGCAGCTCCATGATGATGGAGTTTACAAGGTTTTCGAAAACGAGCAGTTCCAGATCAACATCATTGACACGCCCGGACACGTTGACTTCACAGCTGAAGTGGAACGTTCCCTGCGCGTGCTCGACGGTGCTATCGTCGTGTTCTGCGGTGTTGCCGGTGTGCAGCCTCAGACTGAAACCGTCTGGCGTCAGGCTTCCAAGTACAGCGTTCCCCGTATTTGCTTCGTCAACAAGATGGACCGCGTCGGCGCCAACTTTGCCAATGTCCTTGCCGACATTCAGAACAAGCTCGGCGCCAATGCCGCTGCCATTCTGATTCCGATCGGTTCCGAAGACACGCTTCGCGGTCAGATCGACGTCGTCAACCAGAAAGCCATTATGTACAGTGATGACGATCGTCTCGGTTCCACCTACACTGTTGTCGATATCCCCGAAGAACTCAAGAGCGAGGCCGAAGAAGCCTATGAAGATCTTGTTTCCCGCGTGGCCGATGTTGATGAAGAACTTGGTGAAAAGTTCCTCATGGAAGAACCGATCTCGACGGAAGACCTCAAGAAGGCTATCCGTCGTGCCACGATCGCCAACGAGTTTATTGCCGTTGCCGGTGGTTCCGCTTTCAAGAACAAGGGCGTACAGTACCTTATGGACGCCGTGATCGACTATTTGCCCTCGCCGCTTGAAACGAAAGCCATCGAAGTTGAAAGCACTATTGATCCCGAAGAGAAGAAAAATCTCTGCGTTAGCGATAATGAAAAGCCCGTTGCTCTTGCATTCAAACTTTGGGCTGACAAGTTTGTCGGTAAGCTGATCTTCATTCGCGTGTACTCCGGCGTGATCAAGAAGGGTGATACCGTCTACAATCCCCGTACCCGTAAAACGGAACGCGTGGGTCGCCTCATCCAGATGCAGGCCGATACCCACAACGACATCGATGCCGTTTATTCCGGTGACATCGCCGCTATCGTCGGCCTCCGTAATGTGACCACGGGTGACACTGTCACCTGCGACGATAACGACTACGTTCTCGAGCCTCCGACCTTCCCGGAACCGGTTATCGCCATGGCCGTGGAACCCAAGACCAAGGCCGACCAGGAAAAGATGTCCAATGCTCTTGCCCGCCTGTCTGAAGAAGACCCGACCTTCCAGGTCAAGACGGACGAAGAAACCGGACAGACCATCATTGCCGGTATGGGTGAACTTCACCTCGAAATCATCATTGACCGCCTGATGCGCGAATTCAAGGTGGAAGCCAATGTCGGCAAGCCCCAGATCGCCTATCGCGAAAGTATCGCCAATCCCGCTCACGGTGACGGCAAGCTCGTCAAGCAGTCGGGTGGCCGCGGCCAGTACGGTCACGTTGTGATCGATGTCGCCCCCAACGAACGCGGTAAAGGCCTTACCATCGCCAACAAGATTGTCGGCGGCGCTATTCCGAAGGAATACATGAACGCCGTTTATGCCGGGCTGAACGAAGCCATGACGACTGGTGTCGTTGCCGGCTATCCCGTCGTTGACGTTCATGTCGATGTGGTCGACGGCTCCTACCATGAAGTCGACTCCAACGAAAACGCGTTCAAGATGGCTGCCATCTTCGCCATGAAGGATGCCTTCAAGAAGGCTAAGCCCTTCATGCTCGAACCGATCATGTCCGTTGAAGTGACGACTCCCACCGATTACCAGGGAGACGTCATGGGTGACCTTAACCGTCGCCGCGGCCAGATCAGCTCCATGGAAACCAAGGGTACGGTTTGCATCCTTAAGGCCATGGTTCCCCTCGCCGAAATGTTCGGTTATTCCACCGTTGTCCGTACGCTCTCCAGTGGCCGTGCTTCCTACTCCATGGAACCGTCCCATTTCGAGCAAGTGCCGCAGAACCTTGTTGACCAGATCGTCAACGAACGCGGCAAGTAATCATCAAGTTTACAAAGTAATTTAAAGCACTGCACGTCATGCAAAGTCCTAAAATCCGCATTAGACTCCGCGCTTTTGATTCCCGCGCTATCGACCGTTCCGCCCAGGAAATCGTCGAAACCGCCAAGCGCACGGGAGCCAAGGTAGCCGGCCCGATTCCGCTTCCGACCCGCATCGAGAAGTTCTCCGTGAACCGTTCCGTTCACGTCAACAAGAAGTCGGCCGAACAGTTCGAAATCCGTACCCACAAGCGCCTCCTCGACATCGTCGATCCTACGGCACGTACGGTGGATGAGCTCAAGAAGCTCAATCTCCCGGCCGGTGTCGACATCACGATCCGCATCTGATCAGGTGTGAGCTCCAGGATAGGTTAATTCAAGAAAAAGAAAGACACAATACAATGGCTCTAGGACTTATCGGTAAAAAGGTCGGTATGACCCGCCTCTTCGACCAGGAAACGGGCGCCATGGTTCCCGTGACCGTGATCGATGTGGCCGGCAATACCTTTGCCCAGCGCAAGACGGAAGACAACGATGGCTACACCGCCATTCAGGTTGCCTTCTCCGCCCAAAAAGAAAGCCGCCTTTCCCGCCCCGTTGCCGGACATTACAAGAAGCTCGGCATCCAGCCTTCGAAGCTTCTCAAGGAATTCCGCGTTGAAACTTCCGAACTTCCGGAAGAAGGCGCTGAACACCCCGGAGTGAATCTCTTCACGGACGGCCAGTGGGTCGACGTGGTTGGTACCTCCAAGGGTAAAGGCTTCCAGGGCGTTATGCGCCGTCACAACTTCCACGGTTCCCCGATGACGCACGGTTCCATGATGCACCGTCGTACAGGTGGCGTGGGTGGTTGCTCCACTCCCGGCCGCGTTTGGAAGGGACAGAAGATGCCCGGACAGCACGGCAATTTCCGTCGTACCGTTCAGAATTTGAAAGTCGTCCAGATTCGTCCGGAAGACAACGTCATTCTCGTTTCCGGTGCCGTACCCGGTGCACGCGGTTCCTACCTCGTCATCCGTCCGGCCAAGAAAAAGCAGGCTAAGTAAAGCTTAACCAGAGGAAATAGATTCCATGTCAGCCAATACTTTTACACTCGAAGCCGCCGCCGCCGCCAACATTCAAGTTGTCGGTAGCGACAAAGGCTCCCAGGCCGTGCACGATCTGATCGTTGCCTACCAGGCCAACCGCCGTACGGGTTCCGCCAACACCAAAACCCGCGGTGAAGTGAGCGGCAGCAACAAGAAGATCTTCCGCCAGAAGGGCACAGGTAATGCCCGTCACGGCGACAAGCGCGCCCCCATCATGGTTGGTGGTGGTGTGGTCTTCGGCCCCCGCCCCTGCGACTACACCAAGAAGGTCAACAAGACGACCCGTCGTCTGGCTCTTCGCCGCGTCCTCGGCGACATTATCTCCGCCGGCGCTGTGAGCGTGGTGCCCTCCTTCTCCATTGAAGATGGCAAAACCAAGAGCTTTGTTTCCGCCGTCAAGGCTTTGACGGATTCCGACAAGGTTCTTATCGTCGCCGCTTCATTCGATGAAAAAACCTACCTTGCCGGTCGTAACGTGCAGGAAGTCCTCCTCATGACGGCCGCCGAAGTCAATATCGAACAACTCATGAACGCCAAGGCTGTCATCTTTGTTGAAAGCGCTTTGGAAACCCTCGCAAGCCGCACCGCCTAAGGCCATGAAAGACATTTATCAAATCATTAAGAAGGTCCGCATCAGCGAAAAGGCGACCATGCTGCACGAAGCTGCCGGCGAAATCGTCCTTGAAGTCCAGTGCGACGCCACCAAGATCGAAATCAAGCAGGCTGTGGAAAAGGCTTTCGGCAAGAAAGTTGCTTCCGTTCGCACCGCCAACTACGATGGCAAGTTGAAGCGCAAGCGCCGCTCCGATGCCGGTAAGACCGCCAATTGGAAAAAGGCCTATGTGAGCCTTGCCGATGGTGAAACCCTTGATCTCGTGTAACCCCTGAATCCAGGAAGGAAAGAGTTATCATGTCCCTCAAGTCATTCAAGCCTGTCACCCCCTCCAACCGATACAAGGTTTGGTCCTCCTTCGATGAGATTACGAAGACCACTCCTGAAAAGAGCCTTTGCACGCCCCTGAAAAAGTCCGGCGGTCGTAACAACAATGGCCGTATCACAACCCGTCACATTGGTGGCGGCCACAAGCGCAAGTATCGCCTTGTCGACTTCAAGCGCAGCAAGTGCGACGTTCCTGCAACGGTGCTCGCGATCGAATATGATCCGAATCGTTCCTGCCGAATCGCCCTCATTCAGTACACCGACGGTGTCAAGTCCTACATTCTGGCTCCGGTCGGTCTGCAAGTTGGCGCTACGGTTCAGAGCGGTAAGACTGTCGCCCCCAAGGTCGGCAACGCCATGCCCCTGAAAAACGTACCCCTGGGTACCGCGGTGCACAACATCGAAGTTCGTCCGGGAACGGGCGGCAAGGTGGCTCGTGCTGCCGGTCAGCAGGCTATCGTCTCCAACCGTGAAGCCGGTTATGCCCTGGTCAAGATGCCCTCCGGAGAAATCCGTCGTTTCAACGATGACTGCTACTGCACGATCGGCCAGGTCGGCAATACCCAGCACATGAATGAAATGTCCGGTAAAGCCGGCCGTACCCGCTGGCTCGGCGTTCGTCCGACCGTCCGCGGCATGTGTATGAACCCTGTCGACCACCCGAACGGTGGTGGTGAAGGTAAGTCCAAGTCCGGTGGTGGCCGTCAGCACCTCAAGTCCCCGTGGGGACATGTCAAGGGCCAGAAAACCCGCCGCCTGCGCAAGCCAAGCGATGTTTCCATCGTTCAGCGCCGCAATGCCAAGTAATTTCAACTAATATAAAGGATCAACTACAATGGGACGTTCTCTTAAAAAAGGCCCCTTCGTCAGTCAGAAGCTTCTTGCCAAGATTGACGCTCAGATCGAAAGCGGCGACCGCAAGCCCATCAAGACGTGGAGCCGCGCATCCATGATTACGCCTGACTTCGTCGGCCTCACCTTCCTCGTCCACGCCGGCAAATCATTTGCCACCGTGTACGTCACGGAAAACATGGTCGGCCACAAGCTTGGTGAATTTGCCCCCACGCGTATCTTCAAGGCGCACGGCGGTATCGGCAAGAAGTAATCATTAAGTTAATCATTCACAATGTCGATTTCATCCTCCAGCATATACAAGACATTCCTTGCCGTCTCCGTGGCGGCAACGGGGTGCCTTGCCCATGCAGAGGATGAGACAACGGCAGAACTGACGCGCAGAATCGAGCGCCTCGAAAAGCAGAATGCAACGCTCCGGGTATCATATGCCCAGGCTCGCAAGGACGCTGACGATGCGACTGCCAAGCTGGTGGAAATACGCTCCCGCTTGGAAGCCCTGGGAGGCGCAGCGCTCGGTAACAGCGAAGAACGACTGGTGCAAGCTGTCTCGGACCTGGAAATCCTCAACAAAAAAGTGCAGGATTTGGAACAGGTTGCCGTCAAGCTCTCCGGTGCTGTTATCGCTTATATGAAACAAGCCATTTCCGAGGAATCGGCTACCAGGCTTGCGGTGGAAAGTTCCCTCCGCGAACTGGATTCCGTCCTTGGATTCAGGCAGGCGCCCGTGCGGGATGGCGCGGGTAATTTGGCGGAAGCCCAGGTTTTGAGCATTGACAGCGACTCCGGTTTGCTGGTACTCAATGCGGGCCGAGCCGCCGGAATGCGAATCGGGATGCCGTTGGTGGTATCGCGTGGAGCTCAAATCATCGGAGAAGCCGTCGTTACCGACGTCCGCAAGGAAGTCTGCGGCGCGCTAATCCAGAAACTCCAGACGCCCGCGGAAACCGTGCGCGTGGGAGATTCTGCCTCAGTAAAGACTATCAACTAAATCATACCTTCTCTCAACCAACCCCCGACCACGAGGAAAAACCCATGGAAGTGAAAGCTGTTTATAAATACGCACGCATCTCCGCAAAAAAAATGCGTGATGTGGCTCGCGAAATCCAGGGCTTGAGCGTTTCTCAGGCTACTGACATTCTTACCTACACCCCCAAGAAGGGAGCTTATCTCCTGAACAAGACGTTGAAGTCCGCCGTTGCCAACGCGGAAAACAACAACGAACTCTCCGCTGACGAACTCGTTATCAAGTCCGTCACTGTCGATGAAGGCCCCATGATGCGTCGCACCATGCCCCGCGCCCGAGGATCCGCCAATATGATCCAGAAGCGCATGTCCCACATCACCGTCGTCCTTGCCAGCACAAAGGACTAAGACATTCTCAACTCATTACACACTATTCAGCTCAACTAATATCATGGGACAGAAAGTAAATCCGATCGGGTTCCGTCTCGCCGTGAATAAGGACTGGCGCTCCAAGTGGTATGCTACCGGGCAGGACTTTGCCAAGAAGCTCCACGAAGACCTTAAGATGCGCGATTACATCAAGAATCGCCTCATGACCGCCGCCGTTTCCAGCATCGTGATCGAACGTGCATGGAACAGCGTCCGCATCACCGTCCACACCGCACGCCCCGGTCTTGTCATTGGCCGCAAGGGTGAAGAAATCGAAAAGATGCGTCAGGATCTCCAGACCATCTGTGGTACGACCACCCAGGTCAACATCGACATCGTCGAAATCCGTACGCCTGAAACAGACGCTCAGCTCGTCGCAGAAAACGTTGCCGTTCAACTTGAACGCCGCGTCTCTTTCCGCCGCGCCATGAAGCGTGCCGTTCAGATCGCTATGGAACGCGGAGCCGATGGTATCCGTATCCGTTGCGCAGGTCGTCTCGGTGGCGCCGATATCGCCCGTGCCGAATGGTACCGCGAAGGCAAAGTGCCGCTTCAGACGCTTCGTGTGCCGATCGACTATGGTTTCGCCGAAGCCAATACGGTGTACGGTAAGATCGGTGTGAAATGCTGGGTCAACAAGCGCCCGGAAGAACAGGGACAACAGTCGCAGAGCAATCGCCCGCAAGGCCCCCGTGGTCCGCGTCGCGCCCCCCGCTCCTGAGGAGTCCGTCCCCCACAACAAGCTTAAACAATATATACTAGGAGGAATAAGACATGCCCTTAATGCCCAAAAGAGTGAAGCACCGCAAAATGCATCGCGGTAGCCGTTCCGGTAACGCCACGAGCGGTACGACGGTTGCTTTCGGTGATTTCGGTCTTCAAACACTTGACCGTGGCTGGATCACCAACAACCAGATTGAAGCCTGCCGTATTGCCATCAACCGTTATCTCAAGCGTAAAGGTAAAGTTTTCATCCGCATTTTTCCGCAGAAGTCCTTTACGTCCCGTCCCCCGGATACCCGTATGGGTAAAGGTAAGGGTGCCGTTGAAGGCTGGGTGGCCGTTGTCCGCCCCGGCAACATCCTGTTTGAAGTAGGTGGCGTTTCCGAGTCCCAGGCCCGTGAAGCTATTCGTTTGGCTTCCAACAAGCTTGGAGTCAGAACCCGCTTCGTCACTCGTCCGGGTACCCACATCGGCTAAAATTCAACACGGAACATATCTAATACAATGTCTGACAAGAATTCTGCCAAAGACCTTCGCGCCATGTCTGCCCAGGAGCTTTCCGCTCACATCCGCAGCCTTCGTGAAGAATCCTTCAATCTCCGCATCCAGCTCTCCACTGGTCAGCTGGAAAACAACCAGAGAATCCGCGCCGTCCGCAAGGAACTTGCTCGTGCCCTCACCATTCAGGGTGAATCCGCCGCTCAGTAAGGTCACGGTCGTTTAACACATAAACATTTGAGATAGCAATATGAGCGAACAAACTGAAACGGCTAAAAAGCCCGGACTTCGCAAGACGCGCGTCGGTGTTGTCATTTCCACCAAGATGGACAAGACCATCGTTGTGGAATACGTCGCCCGCGTTCCCCATCCCAAGTTCAAGAAGATCGTCAAGAAGAGCAAGAAGTTCTATGCTCACGACGAAGATAGTAAAGCCAAGGTTGGCGATAAGGTGCGTATCATTGAGACTCGCCCGCTTTCCAAGCTGAAGCGCTGGCAGCTCGTGGACATCATCACGCACTAAGCCCTGATTGGACGAATAACCATTAACTAGAAGGAGACTTGATACAATGATCCAGATGGAAACAGTTCTTCAGGTGGCCGATAACACGGGCGCCCGTTCCGCCAAAATGATTGGCGTTCTCGGCAAGCGTACCCGCCAGGCCCGCATCGGAGACATTATTACGGCTCACATCCGCGAATCCATTCCCACGGCTGCCGTGAAGAAGGGTTCCGTTGTACGTGCCGTCGTCGTCCGCACTGCAGCCCCGATCCGTCGTGACGACGGTTCCGTGCTTCGCTTTGATGGTAACGCGATCGTTATCATTGATAAGGACAACAACCCGCGCGGTACCCGTATTTTTGGACCGGTCGCTCGTGAACTCCGCGAAAAGCAGTTCATGAAGATCGTATCCCTTGCCCCCGAAGTTCTCTAAAGAACCTCGATACGCGTTTTGTAAAACCTGTCCCGGCCACAGTCGGGACAGGTTTTTTTATAGTGACGGGAGACGAATAGGAACCCTGGGGTACTCTTACTTCTTGGGAATGCTGCGACAAGGCAATGAAAATCCCCCTGGCGATTTTATGGCGCCAAGGGGATTTGAGGGGAGGAGCAAGATTTCAGAGGGTGCGTTTGAGCGCAATCCTATTCGTTCTTTTATCTGAAACAGGAGTTATATTTCCGCTTGTCGAAGTGGTAGTAGCGCGCAGCCCTGTGGGTGACATTGGTTTCCCATTCGTCCAGAGGGACGATGTAGGGCGTACTCATGACTTTTTTGTGGAAGTTGCGGATATCGAGCTTTTTCCCAAGGATAGTTTCGTGGAGGCAACGCAGTTCCTGAATGGTGAATTTGGGAGACAGGAGTTTGAAGAGGTTGTCCGGAGCGCTTGTGAGCTGTTCCCTCAAAGTCCCCAGGGCCGTGGTGATGATCAGGCCGTTGTCGAATGCCAGTTCGGGCAGTTCGTCGATGGGATACCATTTGGCAAGATAGGTCGATGAAAGCTGGCGCAATTTGGTGGAAATGCGGATCGTTGCCATGTAGGCAACGGTGATGACCATGTCTATATCCATACCCGAATCATAGCGGATCCATTTGAGATCTTCTTCGTTGGCCATGCGGGACGGAGAACCGAAAGTATGGAATTGTTTGAGCTTTTGGCGGGTAATGCCCGTGTAGGATTCAAGGATATCACTGGCAGCATTGTCCGGGTCCTCGCCTGTGAAAATCAATCGACCTGGAAGTTTATGCTTTCTGGTGACGGTGATTCCGGTCGGTAGATTGGTTTTTTCAATCAGGATGACATGGAGGCGCGATCCATCGAAACCAAATAGAACGCAGTCTGTGGAGACGTGAGGGTTGTGTGGTGGGGATTGGGTCATACGGAAGGATATGAATGTGACTTTTGAATAAAATAACGGAGGAGAAAAAATGAGACTTAGATTTCTACGTCTCCTTCGAAGACAAAGTCGGCCGGCCCGGTCAAGTGCACCTTGGTAAATGAATCTCCGTTCCGCTGGAAGCTGACCTGGAGGGTATCTCCCCCGGCAACGTCTACGGAGATAGGAGAAGGAGCTCCTGTTTTGGCCGCATGGATGAGGGCTGATGCAGTCATGCCGGTGCCGCAGGCAAGGGTTTCGTCCTCGACGCCGCGTTCGTAGGTACGGATGGCGATGTGGTCGGGTGCAAGAACTTGGACAAAATTAACATTGGTTCCTGCAGGGGCAAAGGCTTCGTGGTAACGAAGGTATGGCCCCATGGAAGCGATGTCGATGTTTAAGATGTCATCCAGAAAGACGACTGCATGGGGAACGCCCGTATTCAGGGAATGGACGGGAGCAGGAATTACTTTGTCTGCTCCGATTTTGTCCAGTTCCAACGAGTGGGGCGTGGGAAGGCTGATTGTGATGTTGCCTTCTTTCTCAAAACGTGCCCGGATGAGGCCGGCCTGTGTATCGAAGCAAAGGGTATCGGCTTCATCGTCTGTCAGGGCAGAGGCAAAGGCAGCGAAGCAACGTGCCCCGTTACCGCACATTTCGGCTTCTCCTCCATCGGCATTGTAGTAGCGCATCCGGCAGGATGCTTCCTGGCTCAGCGGAGATTCTACGGCGATGAGTCCATCGGCGCCGATGCCGAAACGGCGATCGCAAAGTGCTTCGATGGTTTCTTGATCAAGGGCGGAAGTCAGAGAAAGATCCCGGTTGTCGACCATGATGAAATCATTGCCGGCTCCGGTCATTTTATAGAAGTGTAGAAGCATATCGGTGTAAAGGAAATGGATGCGCTGCGAATGTCATCATGCTCTCGGAACATCCTGACGTCAAGCTAGAGACGTTACATGAATGTGTGTGCGTCAATATCGAGAACAGCAGTGACATCTTCGCCCAGAGGGAGATTGTCTAAAACAGTTCTGACGGTCTTCGAGATGAGACGGGCACGGGGAGCTTTCATCGTGATCTGGTACCGGAATTGACCGTGGGCTTTGGGGATGGGAGCCGGCATCGGTTCTGTGACAGACATGCCGGGAGGAGCGGCTTCGTTGATTTTCCGGTAGAGTGTTTTTGTCGCGAATGAAGCCAGATTGTCGTGGGCCGACCGGACCGTGAGCAGGGCGATGTGGGAGAAAGGTGGGAGATCGAAGGCTTGGCGCAATTCAAGTTCCTGCTCGGCAAAGCCGTCGCAATCATGGTGCCGTGCATATTGGATGGCCGGAGATTGGGGCGTGAATGTCTGGATGATGACTTCTCCGTCCAGATCTCCGCGCCCGGCTCGTCCCGCGACCTGGGTCATCAGTTGGAAGGTGCGTTCTCCAGCTCGGAGATCGGGGATATAGAGGCTAATGTCGGCATTGAGGACTCCGACGAGAGTGACGTTTGGGAAATCCAGCCCCTTGGCGATCATCTGGGTACCGAGCAGGATATCGATTTTGTTGGCCCGGAAACGGTTCAAGATGTCGCGAACGGCGTTTTTCCGTTTGGATATATCGGCATCGATGCGTGCGATTCGTGCGGATGGGAAGGTTTTCCTAAGGACTTCCTCGACTTTTTCCGTACCGTATCCCTGCAGCAGGATGTTGCCTGACTTGCAATCCGGACAGACTCTCGGAGTGATAGCCTGGAATCCGCACATATGGCAGACGAGGCGGTTTTCGGTTTTGTGGTAGGTAAGGGGAAGAGCACAGTGGGGGCAGGTCATGACCAAGCCGCACTCCGGGCATTGCAGGGAGCGGGCAAATCCTCTTCTGTTGAGAAGCAGGATGACTTGCTCTCCTTTGGAAAGGCGGGAATCAACCGCCATGCGGAGACGTTCCGAAATGATGGACGGCCCTTGCTTGTTGCGGCCTTCCGTTTTCATGTCCAGAACGCGGATAAGAGGTAGTTTCTGCCCGTCGGCGCGTTCATCCAGGCGGAGCATGGCATATTTGCCGGAGATGGCGTTTTGCGTGCTTTCCATGGATGGAGTTGCGGAACCGAGAATGATGGACGCGTGTTCCAGATGGGCACGGAGGACGGCGAGATCCCTGCCATGGTAGCGAGGGGAGTTTTCCTGTTTATAGGAACCGTCGTGTTCTTCATCGACGATGATAATGCCGAGGTTTTGTACCGGGGCGAACACGGCGGAACGCGGCCCGATGACGATCCGGGCTTTACCTTGGCGAATGGCATGCCATTCGTCGAAGCGTTCCCCGGCGGACAAAAGGCTGTGAAGAACGGCGACGGAACCGGGGAGGGAGGCGAACCGCGATTTGAATCTCTGGAGAGTTTGGGGTGTCAGTGAAATTTCCGGCACGAGAATGAGTGCGGATTGTCCCTGATTGACGATGTGCTCGACGGCTTGAAGATAGACCTCCGTTTTGCCGGATCCGGTGACACCTTGCAGGAGGATAGGTTTTTGTCCGGGGGAGCTGTGGTTATCCAGAATGCCTCTTAGAGCGGCTTGTTGGCAGGGATTAAGTGGAAGAGGGCTGCTTTCGACGAACTGTTCGTCCGCACAGGGATCCCGGTGGACAGACTCTTCTTCGAGACTGATCCAGCCTTTACGGACAAGAGCCCGGGCTGGTTCCAGAAAGGAAGTGCCGCCGATTTCCTGCAGGGGGAGACCTTCTTCTCCAGCTCCGGCAAGGGCATCGAGGATGGATCCCTGTTTGGGAGCTTTGGCAAACAGGGTGGAGATGTCGTCGTCAGACGGATGTTTGAGAAGGCGGAGGACTTTCCGCGTCTTTTCGGCGGTTCGTTCCTGCCGGACGGTTTCCGGGAGGAGGCAGCGGATCATTTGTTCCAGGGGGACGACGTAGTAGTCGGCAGCCCAGCGGGCCAGTTCCATCAGAGGGGAGGAAATGAGGGGCTCCGGGTCGATCAGGCGGAGCAAGGGCTTCAGGCGGTCCCTCCATTCCTCCGGAGATTCATGAACAAGCAGGACAGTACCGTTAGCCGGGCGGTTGCGCAAAGGTACCTGGACACGGCATCCGGGCTGGAGGGTAGTGATTCCTTCCGGGATGGCGTAGTCGAGAACGAGGTCGGACGCCCCGTCTACCAGGACTCGTACGGCTTGTGTCATGTGCGGACGTTTAGGTCTGATTCTGTCGGTCTTTTGCCCATGGGAAAGCGGGGAATACCGTTGAGATCCCTTAGAATTGCGATACTGCGGTAGCCAAGGGAGAGCATGATTTCTTCCACCTTCCGGTCCTGGTCGTAGCCTATTTCCAGAGCCACCATGCCGTCCGGAGTGAGGTAGGCAGGGGCTTCGGACAGGAATCTCTCGATGATTTCCCATCCCTGGGGGCCTCCGTAAAGGGCGCTGGCGGGGTCGAAGGTTACTTCGCGGTCCAGGGGTTCATGATCGGCGATGTAGGGAAGATTGGCCACAATGATATCGAACTTCTGCGGAGGAGAGAATGAGTGCTCTTCCCTGATGCCGGATGTTTCCGATTCTTGCTCTCCGATTTTGACCGTGTTTGCCGCCGAAGGATCTTCCTGATCAAATGCTTCAAAAAGATCGGTCTGAACCGTCGCTGCCTTGACGCCTAGTCTCATGGCATTTTCCAGGGCTAGGTCGAGAGCTTGGCGGGATATGTCCGCTAGTGTGACGTCTTGCAACCGGGAGCCAAGCTCTAAGGCGAGGGTGATGCCGATGATGCCGGAGCCCGTTCCCATGTCCAATACACGGAGGCCGGAACCTGTGGCGTATTTCAGCACAAATTCGACAAGTTCCTCGGTTTCGGGCCGTGGAATCAGAGCACGAGAATCCGTCAGGAACTCCCGTCTGTAGAATTCCGTCGTCCCGAGCAGATGCTGGAGAGGGATGCCTTGGGCTTTTTTCTTTAAAAGTTCCCGCAGGGGGAGGAGCTCGCCTTCGCTGAGAGGGCGGTCAAAATGGGAATAGAGGTACGTTCTGTTGCATTGCAAGACATGTGCCATCAAATGCTGCATGACGGAACGGGCCTCCGGACAGCCCTGTTTTGTCAGATACTCGGTACCGCTATTGAGGACTTCGAGGAGAGTTTTCATGGCATTCTTTACTGTTCCAGTCCGGCTTCGACCAAGCGTTCCTGCATTTCTGCGTGCTGGAGGCGTTCGATGACTTCCTGGAGTTCTCCCATCATGATGCCTTCCAGATTGTACGACGTGTAGCCGATGCGATGGTCGGTCATGCGGTTTTGAGGGAAGTTATAGGTACGTATTTTTTCTTCGCGTCCGCCGGAACCGATCAGGCTTCTGCGCTGGGCGGAGTATTTTTCGTGTTCCGCTCTTTGCTTCATTTCAAACAATTTGGCGCGTAGGATTTTCATCCCCTTATCCCGGTTTTTCATTTGGCTGCGTTCTTCTTCGCAACGTACCATCAAGCCCGAAGGAAGGTGAAAAATTTGTACGGCGGATTCCGTCCGGTTCACATGCTGTCCGCCAGCTCCGCCGGAACGGCAGGTTTCAATGCGCAGATCCTCCGGACGGATTTCGATATCCACTTCTTCTGCTTCCGGCAGGACGGCCACCGTCGCCGTCGATGTGTGAATGCGTCCTTGGGTTTCCGTCTCGGGCACGCGCTGGACGCGGTGGACGCCACTCTCGTACTTCATGAAACGGAACACTTCGCTGCCGGCAATGCGGCAAACGACTTCCTTGAAGCCGCCGACATCAGACGGGCTACTTTCCATATGCTCGAACTTCCAGCCGCGTTGCTCGGCATAGCGTTCGTACAGGCGCAGGAGATCTCCTGCGAACAGGGATGCTTCGTCTCCTCCGGTTCCGGCGCGTATTTCCACGATCGCATCGCGGTCTTCCGTGGTATCACGAGGGAGGAGGCTATATTGAATCTCCGTAGTCAGGTGGTCGATTTTCTTCTCGAGAGCGGGAATTTCCAATTCGGCAAGTTCGGCGATTTCCGGGTCTTCTTCTTTGGCTAGTTCACGATTGTCCGCCAATTCCCGTTCGGAATTCTTGAGATCGTTCCACGTTTCCATCATCTTTTTCAGATGGGCGTGTTCGCGCATCGTTTCCGACGCCTGCTTCTGGTCGTTGAAAAAGTCCGGCTGGGAAATAATCGTTTCCAATTCCTCCAGCCTCTGCTGCCGCTTTTCGATGAGAGAAGAATAATCCATATCGGGAACCGCCACATTGGAGCGTCCCCCATACTAAGGTACTTTGAAACTAACGTGAAGACAAAACGTCAAAAGAGAACGGAATTTTCTTGCCATTCACATGTAAATATGATTTGTTCTCCCCGCGCTTGTACCTCAAGCCCAGTCAAAAGCCCCATAGTGTAATTGGTAACACACCTGATTTTGGTTCAGTATTTCTAGGTTCGAGTCCTGGTGGGGCTGCCATCAGTTTCAAAAAGGCATCCTTTCTTAGGGTGCCTTTTTTGTGTTTGGGGTGTGTGCTGATATTCAGGTTGACGAAAAAGAATTTTCAATTCCCGACTTCGATCAATTCAGGAATTGTATAAAACATGACTTAAATGAAGCCCGGAATGAGGGAAAAAGGAAACAGCACGAAAGCTTGGCAAACGACCATACCTGTTTTTCTTTTGAACGATACAGTGTTGAGTATCAGGATGAAGGTAATTCCCGTTCCATCAGAAAATACGGGGTGGGAATGCAATGAATTGTTCCGAAAGGGACCTCGATATCTTCCTGATAGCTGTCCGTGAGAATCCTGCCATGACGTTCGCCCATTTCTGCCATGACTGAGCTGAGAGTTCTGATTTCACGGGCTTTTGTCGGAGGGGGCACGGCAATACCGTGGCGTGGAAAAAAAGACCTGTTTCTAGTCTTGCATACCAACTCATTGTGGGGACAAGAGCTCTTTTTTTGATCGGAGGTGGATTGTTTGCAAGAACGGCGAGTTGGTTTCATCTCCGCTCATTTTGACGAAGAACGGAGAAGATAATTAGACTCCTTTCCAGAATCTCTTTGCTTGTGTGTGGGTGATACCGTCCAGGTTGAGATAGCGAGTTCGGAGCAAGTGTGTATCGGAATGCCCCATTTCCAATTGGAGAGTATTCCAATTCTTGTAATAAGCGCTGTAGTAACTGGCGAACGTATGTCTTAGAATATCTTGGATCCAGGGTTGCTCTGTTCCCCAACCGGCATTTTGGCGGATTCTTTTCCATTTGAGCGACCAGTTCCTGGGGCAGATTTTGTGATTATTCGGTTGTGCATTGTCTTTTGGCTTCAATAGTTTTTTGAGAACAGGTTGGATGGTTACTTGACGGGCTCCTCCTGTTTTACTGTGCTGAGGTGGGATATAGATAGCATTGTTTTGCAGATCGACTTCTTGCCAAGTCAGTCTTTGGATTTCATGTGGACGAATGCCGGCGTACAGCATTATGGCAATAGCAGGAAGACATTCCCCGTTAAATAATCGGGCTGCCGTTTGCAAAAGTATCTTACTTTCTCCCGTAGTCAGGGTGCGAATGCGGGTTTCCTTGATAAGGGGACTTCTGACCTGGGAAATAGGATTGCTTGAACACCATCCCTTGCGGATTCCAGTCGAAAAGATTCCACTGAGAATGAGCCTTCCTTTCTGACGTTGCCTGGGTGTAGAAAAAGTTTGATCAATGTATTTACGACAATCTTCCGAGGAAATGCTACGTATTTGACGATTCGATAGCCCCGGGCAATATTTGATGAATCGATTGGCAATGTACCGGATGTCGGATTGTGTCCTTGTTCTTAAATGGATGCGTTCTTCCAGCGAAGCATGAACGCAGTCAATGAATCGGACACTTTTCTCTTTATTTTTGAGCGCTTCGCTTCCCAACCGGATACACTCCATTGCTCGTGAAACCGATTTGCCCCGTCCTTTGGAGGCAGTGATTAATTCGGTCAGGAGCATGATTGCTTCTGCGATGGAAATGTTCAATTCCCGGGTAATTTCACGGAATGTTATGTCGTTGGTAATGGAAGTGCTCATCAGCCTTACATTGTGCCTACGAATTCAGAATTCGGCATCAAGTCTAAAATGTGGGAATTGATTTTATTTTCTGTTAGCTTGTTGATGATTGAAAATTTTACAGGAGAAACGTAATTATGATGCCATATTGCAGATTGGAATGGTGTTTCTTATTCATAGTGAACATATAATGAAATAATAGTGCGAATTCTGAATTCGTATAATAGGGGCAGGAAGGAGGAAGTGTGTCGGAAAAGGCTCCATCCTCAGCATAATCGTATGGTTGTCTGAACGGCCTCTTTTCTCTTTCTTTCCCAACAAATTAATCTAAAAACAACCATGAAAATAACAAAAATCGCATTAATAGCTATTTGTAGCTTATCCGTTGTTATGTTTGATACTTCTTGCCATAAAAGCAAAGGTGGAGGTGGGAACAAATCTAACAATACTGAAAAAACAGAGGAGAAGGATACTTCTAAGGATGAAACTAAAGAAGATCAGAAAAATCCTATTGTCGAGATTGATTATGCCCCAGAAAATTTAATTAATGCAGAATTAAAAAATGTAGCTGGAGATATTTTTTATTTCTTTGGTAATTCTGCGAGATGGTCTGTTGCTGGACAATCTTATAATGGTAATGGTCTTTATGTAAAGGATACATCAACAAAAAACAAGGCAAGACTTAAATTTAGTGATCTTACTTTTGTAATGACCCAATATCCTACTTATACGTACATTAAACATTCATTTGATGGAACTATTGTATTTACAGCAGAAGATCGTGCTATTTATACTGCGTCACATACAACTGAAACAAAATCTTCGACAGGAGTAAAAAAACAAACTGCTAATGTGTCGTTTTCTTTTACGGTAAAACATGATTAATGTTTTTATTTTAATTTTTTTACTTTTAGAAGTTGCCTCGGCTCATGAGTATTACATCTCCCGACAGCAGGCTAAAATAGTACCTAACCGCATTGAGATCGGCATTGCCGATGAGGCGGGAGAGGTGGAACTATTTCCTCCGAAAGAGAACCGGGTCAGGAGAGGAACTCTTCTTGCCAAGGTCAATGCCGATGCATTGGCCTTGGAGGAAGAAGAAATTCGGCAACAGGTTCGGCAAAACAATCTTGATTCTGAAACTACCCTTTTACAATTAAAACGTCAGAAGGAGGAACTAGAATTCATAGCTGGATTGCCGTCTGAGAAAAGAATTTTTATCGGGAAAAAGATCGACACTCCTATTGACCAGCGAGCTATCAAATTACTTAACGAAAAAATCAGACTTCTCCAGGATAGAACGAAGTTGGCTAATGAAAAAATTCTGACTATTTTTCACAAGAAAAAAGCATTGAAGACGATATGCATGCCTTTTGATGGTCGTGTGCAATATCAAGTTTCTTTACCGGAACACAAAGAAGAGAAGGTTTTTGTCCAGGCGTCGACTCCCATTGTAACGGCAGTCGATGATTCTGCGTTTTTCATTGTTGTTGGTATAACGGATCCAGGATTGGCCAAGCTTGATCCAACCCTTCTATCTGTCCATCTGGAATTGGGTGGTGGTGAAAACTTACATGCTATCTGGGATCACAAGAAGATAGAAAAATCCGGGCAAGAGGAAGTTTTAGTGTATTTCTTCAAGGTGGGAAACAATGATTCAGACAAAGCTTGGGGACTTCTCGGTTCTAATACCGTGGTTCGGTTATGCTACCGTGGTGACGATACTTGCCTCTACGAGGCGAAATTTACATTGGCTCGCGAAGCTAAAAACGTTCCTTTCGAAACATGGGAAAAACTAGTTGAAATACTGAGGCCCGGTTACTGTATTGTTTTTGTAGGGGAAACTCATTTGTGCCTCCGCAAAAAACAGGTTCCATGAAATCGACTCTTCTCATTGTCCTCTATTTGATCAAGGACATGTTTTACCGATGGTTAATGAGAATTTCCTGTCCTTTATCGCGTTTTCTCGTGGTTCTCTTTCTCTGTTTTTGTGCATTTGTTTTCCTAAGTAGCTACATTATTTCCATTAAGGCATTGGAGGAACGTATCCAGAGCAGCGGAGCGGATTTGATTGTTGTTACGGAATTTGTGTCGGGGACATCTTGTGTCCACGCTTCCGGTTATACAATTATTCCGTCTCAGTCTGACGAATATGAACTCCATTTATTTCATGAGCCGTTTCTATCTGCTATGATTGGAGAACAGTTTTATCCTCTTGTTGAGTATATGCCTATTTCTACTAGATTGTTTGAAAATGTACTTGGATGCGGGAATGGAATTTGTATCCTTCCCAAGGAGCCTTGTGAGACTATTTCTCCCATGGATTGTACTGTGGACGATCATTTAGTCCACGCTGTTACTTTACCTGATTCCTCCTATCCTATGCTTCGAAGGATTTATCAGGGGGGAGCAGTTTTTTTCCCATATGGGACACTTCATGGAATTTGGAATACTGGATTCACAAGGAAGTATGTTTTGAGGGTAAAATGTGCGGACGAAGTGCATGTAGGGATTTTGGAGGATACGATCAATCAGCTTATTCGGCTGGATAAAAAAAGCATGGGTCTTGTCAGCAGCCGTTCTCTTCTGGGAGAGCTGGCGCAGTTGCGTTCGTCGCAATATTTGTTTCGCGTGTGGGTTTCCATTGGTATTTCAGCAATCATTTGTCTGTTGCTTACGTCGATTTCTTCTCTTGAATTTCGACAGAATGAATATGTATATGCGTTGATGGGGAGTTTTGGGGTGAGCCGGATGATGTTGTTTGGTTCGTTTTTAGTGGAGAATACACTTTTGGTTTCTGGTGGTTTTGCTGCGTCTCTGGGGTGCTTGTGGGGAGTGAGGAGGTTTATTTCATCGGATCTGTATAAATCACCTGGTTTGACAATTGAATGGTGGGAATTGTCGGACGATATACGGACATTTTGTCTGTCGTTTGGCATCTGTATTCTTGTCTCTTGTATTCCCATTGCGTGTTCAATTTATAGGCCGATCGGGAGGGTTTTAAAATAGTGTTTCTGCAATGATTTCTTTTATCAGAGTTCTTGTTGTTTTGTGTGTTTTGATAGAGGCGGGGTGTTCTCCTGAACAACGTCTCGAGCGCGCTCGTACAGAATTGATGGAACAATACGCCAGTATTCCTAATTATGATTTTTTGCTGGAGCGCCGATTGAGCTGGAACGATGCTTTGGCGATGCTGGAGAAGAACAATCTTGAATATAATCAGGCACTTAAGGAATGGCGTGATGCGAAAAGTAAGGAGAACAAGGTTTATCGTGATCTGATCCCATTGGTCAATCTCGGTTATTATTACAATACTGCTTTATTGAATCAGGGAGGAATGGGATACGGGGATGAAAAAAATTATAATATGAATATTATATTCAATATTCCGGCGCTGACTCAAATCCCGATTGATCATTACACGAGTTCTTTGATTGCATTCAAAGCGCTCAAGAATTGTGAATTGAAGAAGAGGGAACTGGTGGCGAAACTTTACCAGATATTTCGGGAATATGATCTTGATGCGAGAGAGAATGCGTTAGCCGGAGATGTATACGTGTACGATGAGATTCTAAGGAAGGAGCAACAGAGACAACATGAACTTGAAATGCGCAAAAAATGGGGACAGTTATGTATGCTGATCAATGATTATT
The DNA here is from genome assembly GCF_029854675.1 of Akkermansia sp. N21169. Classification (NCBI taxonomy): domain Bacteria; kingdom Pseudomonadati; phylum Verrucomicrobiota; class Verrucomicrobiia; order Verrucomicrobiales; family Akkermansiaceae; genus Akkermansia; species Akkermansia sp. N21169. The sequence continues at coordinate 329,155 of NZ_JARWNC010000039.1, forward strand.
CGGCAAGATGGCATCCTGTTGGTGCGACGGTACCGGCGGTGTCGTGGAATCAGTACAGGAAACTGGTTACAGCTCCCGGAGATTTAACGCAAATAATGATGGCAATGGAGTTGGAGGCTTCAAGACTAAAAAAAATCGGGGTTCAGTTGCGGTATTGGCCAACGGTTCAGGTGGATTTTTATAGTCCCAGATTGTTTAGTATGAGCGGCGGTAATGATACGGGATTTATGGGAGGAGGCAATGACGTGCGGATTAATATGAATTTTTATTTACAATTGGATACTCGCCTTGATGTGTGGAGGGATCTGAAGGAGGCGAAGGCTTCACATGAATTGCTGGTCCGGTTGCTTCGACAAAAAATGTTTGAATTTAAGGAAAAGACGGCTTTGCTGGTTAAGAGCTGGGATATGTATCGGGAGTGGAAGTCTGCGATGGAAGAATATGATGCTTTCCGACGGAAGCATGGGGCATTGGACCCTGAAAGCGTCAAAAGCCTGTACGATGCATCTCTGGAATTAAAGAAGGAAACCATCGCGCGCGAACGGGAGAACCTGGAACGTGAATGCGCTCTGATTCAGGAATATGGGATTGGGCAAGGACGATGAAGCGAAAGGTAGAACGGACTCTTTTATTTTGCCTGTCTTCCTCCTTTGGAAGATTGGAAAAGTACTGCATTGAGAAATTCTGGTTTCAGGATATACCCGGAAGAGTTTCCGTAATTAATTCTCTATCCCGGCAGGCAGAATATTTCAAACACCGGGTTTCCTCAATCCCACCCGGATGTCTCTTGGGGTGAAGGGCTTGTAACCTTCTTTGTCGGTCATGTGGTTCGTTCAACTTCAATGATACAGGAGTGTAGTTCCTGCATTGAGCCCGTCTATTTGGACAGTGGCTCTTGTCGGAGAACTGCAACAATTGATGGTTTGCTTCTTTTTGTTGATGTTCGAACAACAGGAGGAATAGTATTGATGTAGTTGTTAAGATGAAATATTTTTGGAAGCTTATCATGATGGTTGGACTTTATTCATTTTTAGATAAAATAATGTTTTCCTATGTTTATATATAAAATAAGACCCCATGAGCCGAAGGCCCATGGGGAATGATGAATCCAATTGTTGTATAGAATATTATTACGGTTTGCCGAATACTTCCAGTTCTCCGATAATGAGGGGCTGGTCGGTACCCAGGGATTCGATCCGGAGTCCTCGTGCCTGGACGGGTTCGGGGAGTTCCCATATTTCAGTACCGGGAACGGGAGTTCCGTCAGAGTGAAATTCTTTTTCAGCGACGATTTCTTTGTTGGCGTTGGCCAATTTGATGGAGAATTTGGTCATGGAACCAAGCTGGGCGTTATCAACGGGGGCGTGGATGACGATGCGGCTGACGGGACGTTCGTTGTCTTTGCCGAAGTCGACGGCGAACCATGAGGGTTTGTCTGGATCCGGGTTGGTGGCGGCGATACTTTCCTTATCTCCGTCAATGAGTTTTTCCGCTTCGTAAGCGGAGAGGTGTTTGAAGGGTTCGTTGGAGCGTACTTTGACGTTGCTTTCGCGGCACCAGTTGGTGAGTCCTTTTGTATCGGTGGGGGAAACGTCAACCGGAGCGGGTTGGACGGCGGCCGGAGTAACGGGGGCTGGAGAAGGAGTTGGCGTAGGTGCTGTAACAGGGGCGGGAGAGGCTGCCGGGGTGGCTGCCTGCTTCCTGGCTTCTCGTGTTTGCGCTTCGCGGATCCAGCCATTCTGGCGTTCTACTTTGGCTTTTTCAGCTTGGAGGGCTTTGATTTCCTTGCTGGTATCCAGCATGTCCAGCCTGTAAGAAACAGAGATGGCAGCCAAGGCTATGCCGATGATGAGAGCGGGGATGAGGTAGAAGTACAGGATGGGGGCTCCCTTACGCTTGGCGGCTTCTTTGCTGAGGGCGGTTACGTTGGGAAGGGCGGATTTGCGGGGTTTCCTGACGGTTTTGGTGTCGCATCCGGGCAGGATGTTTTCCAGTTCGGAGACGAGTTCCAGGCAGGAAGCAAAACGTGCGTCCGGATTGGGGTTGATTGCTTTGGCTGTCAGGAGGTCTACTTCTTCGCTGCATTTGCAGTGGTTGGAGGGCATTTCAAAGCCGGTTCCGGAGGGAGTTTTGCCGGTGAGCATGAAGTAGAGGAGGAGGCCGAGAGAGTAGATGTCGGATTTGGACGTTTTACGGGCCCCGGCGGTCAATGATTCCGGCGCGAAGAATTCGAGTTGGGTTTTATCCGTCAGCAGGGGGGAGATGTTGAAGGGGATGATTTTGGGAATTTTGCCTCCAACCATGGAAATGAGAGCCGGAGTGATGCGTCCATGGTAGATGCCTTTGTTGTGGGCCAGGGAGAGGCCGAGGGCGAGGCCGCGGGTGTAGATCAGAGCATCTTTAGGTTTGATGCCTTCTCCCAGGCGGATTTGAATCAGGCTGGGGGCAGGCTCTTCTTCAGCAGCAATGTAGAGGTATTGTCCGTCTGCTGAGGTACCTGTTTCTGAGATCCCGACGAGATTGGGATGTTGGAATTTGACTGTTTCCGCAACATCCATCATGAAGGATTCGCTCCATCCGACGGTGGCGGCCAGAGATGTGGGGACGATGTAAAGGATGAGCTGCCTCTGTCCGCTTGCAGTGGTGACCTGATAGGTGGCCGGCAGGGAGGCTGAGGAGATAAGCCCCGTGACGATGAACTGCGGAAAGGACTGTTGCAGGATTTCTGCAGAAGGTACGGTTGTTTCCATGGAGAATAATGGGACGATGCTTATTAAAGATAACAGATTTGGTTGTACAGGCAAAACAAATGTACACGGACAGTTTAGTGGGTGACTGTCCGGGGGAGTTTCATAGGAGGATTTGACTGCCAGAGAACAGGTTTGGCGGTGAAGTCCTGACGTGTGAACGGGATGTTGTTGTCTTGAAGATGCAGTCTGAGGATGCGGCGAAGTTCCAGGGCGGCCGGGATACACTCCTGGACGCTGTGGCCGGCAGGAACGATTTTTTCCGATTGGGCCCAGTCGAGGTGGGATGAGTAGTAGGCTACGATGCCATCGGAAGAGTTGGGGGTGTTGTTTCGTCCCCGGTCTCCGATGATGGAGTGGACGGGGATTCTATCGGAGGGGCGTATTTCCTGGATGCCCGTGATAAATGGCGAGGAAGGGGAGAGCTGGCGGATGCTGGTAAGTTCCTCTTCAATTTTCATGGGATTGAGGAGGAGCATATTGTTACTGAGCGTTCCTGTACGGACTACTTCCAACAGGATGGCTTCCGGGAGAGTGATAAGTTTTTGTCCAATCCGTCCTACCCATGAGTCGGCAAAGCGGGAACCCCGGTGAGGAGTTGCCATGAAGACGATGCGGGATGTCTGTTGGGGAGGATTGAAGATGAAGGATTCCCGGAGTTTTTTGTCGTGTTCGAGGTCGGCTTGGGACGAAGGCAGCAGTTCTTCAAGCCGTGCTGTAACCTGGTCGTACGTCAGGGATCTGGCATTATTCATGCCTTTGATGAGTTTTTCCAGCATTCCCCAGGGGTGTTCCGAGTTGTTCATTCTGGTGATAAGGCCGCCCATGGAGTGACCGATCATGACCATTTTGTTGATGGGGCTGTTACGATCAGGAGTACCGTATTCGTCAAAAATGTATTGAAGGGCGTCGCGCTGGGCTTGTGCGGATTTGGCCCAGGGAATGCCGGATGGGTAGCCGAAGAACCAGAATTGGTAGTTGTGGCGGATAACGGGATCGGCCAGGAGGCGATTGGTGATGTTGGCGAATGTAGCCGGGGAGGACATGAGTCCGTGGGTGAAGAGGACGGGGATTTTTTTCGGAGAATAAGGCTCGGAGAAATAAAGGCCCATGTAGTTGACCGCTTTTTTAGGGCGGAAGGCACCGAGGATACCGGCGTTGGAAATGTCTTCACGATCCCAGAACAGGGAGATAGGGGCGGAGAAGTCGGCTGCCAGGGCTTGTTGAGTTGATCCGACGTTGACGGAGTCTTCAAGAAGACGGGGGATGAACCGCATGGCGGGTTTGCCGTTGACAGGGTGGTCGAAGTCCAGGATTGCCGTCAGGGTGTGGATGTTGCCGCTGTCTTTTAGAGACTCGTTTTGTCTTTTGACGGCATTTTTATTTCTTTTGACGATGCCGGCCAGTGGGATGCCCAGACCTTCAACGGTAACGCGTTCTTCCAAGTGGAAGCTGGTCTGGATTTTAGAACAGGGAATGACGTCTTCGTAGGTGCGGTAGTCGCGGTCGTTGCCAAGGGCGGAGGTTTCGACGGCGAAAGCTCCGGAAGGGGCTTGGATTCGGTCTCCGGAGTGCTCATTGAGTTTACGCCCGCGTTCCAGAAGGGTGAATACCGCATGGTTGTATTGATTGAGGGCACCGGGCCATTCCTTCTTCCTGGAGGGATTTCCGAGGATGTCCCATGCCTTTTTGGCAAGGGCTACCTGGTCAATGTCGGAGGGTTCTCTGGAGTTGTAGATTTCTCTTGTATCCGGTGCATACGGAGGAGAACATGAAAGGGGCAGAAGGGTGGAGGCAAGAAGGACGATGGATAAGAGGTGTTTCATGACTCCGGCGGTGTTGCAGTTGTACGGGCTTGGCTGGGCTCAGGATAGCATGGATACTGCTTTCTCAACTGCCGTCAGAGCGGTGCAAATTTCAGTCTCGGTGTTGTAAACGGAGAATGAGAATCGCGTGGTGCCGGTGGCTCCGATGCATGCCATCAGGGGCTGGCAGCAGTGGTGGCCGGTACGGACGGCAATCCCCATCTGATCCAGAAGGGTGCCGATATCGTAGTGATGGATGTTGTCGGCGATGATGGAGATGACGGCTCCGTGCTTGCCGTTTTCACCCAGAATGCGGATGCCGGGGATGGTCCGAAGGCCGCTCAGCATGGTATTGACGAGGTGTTGCTCGTGTTCGGCGATGGCGTCCAGTCCGATGTTTTGGACGAAGCGGATGGCTTCGGCCATGGCAATGGCGCCTTCGATATTGGGAGTGCCTGCCTCGTATTTGAAGGGGAGAGTGTTGTAGGTAGTACCGCCGAAAGTGACTTCGCGGATCATTTCACCGCCGCCCATCCAGGGGGGGAGACTGTCAAGGAGGTCGTATTTGCCCCAAAGTGCGCCAATACCAGTGGGGGCATAGAGTTTGTGACCGGAGAAGGCGAGTAGGTCGCATCCGAGTTCTTGAACGTCGATGGCGTGGTGGCTGACGGACTGGGCGGCATCAATGAGCACGATGGTGTCCGGATTGTTGGCCTTGGCCATGGCGATGACTTGGCGAATGGGGTTGATTATGCCGATGGCATTGGAAATATGGGCGACTGAAACGATTTTCGTCTTCGGTGTCAGGAGGCGTTCATAGGCCTGAAGATCCCATGTTTGGGAGTCGGTGATGGGGATGACTTTGATGATGGCTCCCGTGCGTTCGGCCATCATTTGCCATGGGACGATGTTGGAGTGGTGCTCCGAGGCGGATAGGATGATTTCATCCCCCTTGCCGATTCTACCGGAGAAGCCGATGACGGATGCGGCGAGGTTGATGCCCATGGTACAACCCGAAGTGAAGAGGACTTCTTCAGGGCGGCTGGCTCCGATGAAGTTTGCCGTGACGATGCGGGCCTGTTCGTGGGCTTCCGTAGCGATTTGGCTAAGGTGGTGGGCTCCACGATGGATGTTGGAGTTGTAAAGCTCGTAGTATTTTCGGGAAGCATCGAGGACGGCCAAGGGTTTTTGAGTTGTGGCGGCGTTGTCCAGATAGATCAGCTGCTTGCCATGGACGATGGTGTCCAGAATCGGGAACTGGGATCTGATATGGGATAGGTCAAGCATGGCTAGGAGGCGAGGGAAGGGTTTTTGCGGATTTCATCCCATCCTCCTTCGAGGATGTAGATGGGGGCTTGAAGCTGGAAGCCTTTTAACATTTCGGCGATTTCCGATGCAGCATTGCAACTGCGGTCGCAGAAGACAACGATGCATTTGTCATCAATGCCCGCCTGGTGGAGGACTGGCAGGGCTTTGGCCAGAAGGTCCGCTGCTTTTTCATCGTTGCGGATGGAAAGAACCTGACCGTTTTTGACGGTTCCGCGTTCAAAGGCATCCTGATTTCTTGCATCGATCCAGACGATTTTAGAGTATCCCCATTGTTTGAGGACGGTTGTCAGGCAGATATGCCCTTCGGACAGTTTACTCGGGTCGCAGGGAGGGGTTCGGTTGGGCTCCATCCAGCGGTAGTCGGCATAAGCGAGGAGGGCCGCCAGGACGAGGGCACCGAAGATCAGGCGGAGCGCCTGGTAGATGGTTTCTTTATACTTGTTCATTTGTCCCGGGAGGGAGGCGTAATGGTAAGCATGCCGACGTAGCGGGAGTAGCGGGGAATTTTACTGTCCGTAAGGACCCAGAATGTATTGCAGAGTGGGGTAGCCGTTTGGAGAGGCGTGATGATGATTTTGTACACTTCTCCTTTACGGACGGTTACCGGTTCGTACTTGAAGTCTTTGCCGGCGAGGCTGAATTCCGTTAGTTTGACGCCGGAGGCCGGGTCAACTGTGACGGTGATGGTCTGGGGGGCAGCGGGGGAACCTTGGGGCCAGTTCAGCTGGCGCGTTGAGAGGTGGACGATTTCCGGAACGCGGACACGGAGTGTCAAGTCGTAGGTTTTCCCATCGGCAATGACGGTTAATTTTTTTGCATCGGAACCGGAGAACATGCCTATCTTCATAGTGGCGGAGACGACGCAGCTTTCACCGGGAGCGAGCACTTTTTTATTGCCGGCGAATCCGGCTTCCGTGCATTCGCAATTGGCTTTGATCGATTCCAGCTTAACCGGAGCATCCGATGTGTTTTTAAACGGAAAAGCGAATGAGACTGTTTCTTCGTCAGACTTGGCGGAGATGGTTTGTTCCGTCCGTTCAAATGCGAGTTCTCCGGCTATGGCCATGGAGGAGGTCACTAGGAAGAGGGTCGGGAGAATGAGGGGAAGGAGTTTCATTGTGAGGAAAGGCGCGTGTGAGACTGCTCAGGATGAAGGGGCTTCTCCCCGATTGGGGCTTTTTTTGCCGCTTTCAATGAGGAAGGAGCTGATGATGAAGAGGACGGCGGCGATACAGATGCAGGAATCGGCTACGTTGAAGGCCGGCCATGTGTAGTTGATCCATGGGATGGTGATGTCTACAAAATCCACGACGTAGCCTCCTGTCAGGCAATCCCAGAAGGAATTGGCCCCTTGCAGGTGCTGCTGGTTGAGGATGAAGCCTTGAATGAGGCGATCCGTCAGGTTGCCGGCGACTCCTGCAAGAAGGAGCGCCCATGCAATCCTGAGGAGAGGAGTGTTGAAGAAGCCTCTGCGAAAGGCACAGACCAGAATGCTTATGGCGGCGATAGGAATTGCCATGAAGACGTAGGAGGACCATGCCGTACCGTTGCCAAGACCAAATGCTACCCCCGTGTTGTGAACGCGGACGATGTTGAATATGCCGTCGATGATGGGTACTGTATCCGAAGCGATCATGAATCCGGCGTCAGTGATGCGCGGAGTCGGAAGATCGAAGTTGTAGACGATGATGAGCTTGGTGACTTGGTCAAGGATGAAGCATCCGATCATCAAGGCAAGCAAACCCTTGGAGAGGTGGCCGGCGGCTGTTTTGGAGCTGGTCATGGTTCCGGAATGTGGTGGAAGCTCTGTTGCGGTTATGCCATGACTTCGGCGCAACGGTCACACAGGCCGGATTTGCCGAGGGGTTCATAACGGCGGCAGCGCGGGCACATGGCATGCACTGTTTTGGACGCTGTAGCCGCCAGGTTTTCTCCAGTGCTGACCTTCAGGTCGGCGATGATGAAGAATTCCGTGGAGAAGATGCGGTCTTCTAGAAGGCTGACGACATCTTCGCTTTCATTGGCGGGGACAGTGAGCAGGATGTCCGCTTCATTGTTTTTGGTGAACGTCTTGGCTTTGATCTGTTCTTCGATGGCGATCTGGATGACGGCTTTGATGTCCTGAAGTCGGGCGATGGTGCCGGAGGCTTCCCTTGCGGCAAATGCGGAGAAGGTTTCCGGGAAGTCCTGCAGGTGGACGCTGCTTTCGTACCCGGCGTGTTCCCAGGCTTCGTCTGCCGTATAGACGAGGATAGGGGCTAACAGGCGGCAAAGGGAGCTGAAGACATGGAACATGACCGTCTGAGTGGATTTCCGACGGATGGAGGTAGCGGCATCGCAGTACATCCTGTCCTTGGTGATATCGACGTACAAGGCGGAGAGGTCGCTGGTACAGAACTGGTTGACCGTGTTGAAAACCTTTCGGAATTCAAACGCTTCATAGGCTTTGCGGGATTCCTCAATGACGCTGTTGAGGCGTTCCATGATCCAGCGGTCGAGGATGGGCATTTGTCCGGGATCGACAGCGTCGGTGGCCGGGTCGAAGTCGGAGATGTTGCCCAGGAGGATGCGAAGGGTGTTACGGAGGCGGCGGTAAGGTTCCGTGACCTGTTTGAAGAGGTCTTCTCCGAAAGGAACTTCGTTTTGCCAGTCCACGGAGGAGGCCCAGAGACGGACGATGTCAGCACCGTATTTGTCGTAGAAATACTTGGCGTCAGTAGGTTTGCCGGAGGTCTTGGCATCGGATTTGGATGTTTTTTTACCGGTATCCTTGTCGACGACAAAGGCATGGGTCATGACGGTCTTGTATGGGGCGGTGCCGCGCCAGGCGACGGAGAGCATGAGCGAGCTTTGGAACCAGCCACGATGTTGGTCAGTGGCTTCAAGATAGAGGTCGCACGGAGCATGCAGTTCCGGGCGTCCTTCGAGAACGGCGACGTGCGAACAGCCGGAGTCGATCCAGACGTCCAGCGTGTCGCGGCCTTTGCGAAGGCCGGTACCGAGCCCGAGGCGGGAGCAAAGTTCCTCGTCGGAGAGTTCGAACCAGATATTGGAGCCTTTTTCTTCTACGAGGTCGGCTACCCGACGTACGATTTCGCCTGAGAGATGTGCCTGGCCGTTTTCATCGAAGAAGACGGGCAGAGGGATGCCCCAGGTACGCTGGCGGGAGATGCACCAGTCGGGCCGGGCTTCGACGGTGCCGTAGATGCGGTTGCGCCCCCAGGCCGGAAGCCACTGGACTTTGTCGATTTCTTCGAGGGCGGTCGGTTTGAGTTTGTCCATCGAGATGAAGAATTGTTCGACGGCTCGGAAGATGATAGGCGTTTTGGAACGCCAGCAATGGGGGTACTGGTGGGAATAGCTTTCCTTGCCCAGCATGTGACCGTTGAGCATGGTGATAATATCGTCTTCCACGGAGAAGACATGTTTGCCGACAAGGGAGGGGATTCCGACTTCATCAGTGTATTTCCCGTCGTCGTCTACGGGGGAAAGTACGGGAAGCCCGTTCTGGCGACCGACAATATAGTCATCGGTTCCGTGACCCGGAGCGATGTGGACGGCACCCGTACCGGTGTCCGTGGTGACGAATTCCGCCATGACGATTTTGGACGTACGAGGAAGGAATGGGTGGGAAGCCTCTTCTCCCTCCAGTTCGGCCCCTTTGAATTCGCAGATGGTTTCCGCCAGTGCCCAGCCAGTTTTGAGGGTGAACGTTTCAATGGCTTCCTTCAGGAGGATCAGAGTTTGTACCTTGTCTTCCTTGATGAATTTACCGGCGACGTAAGTGAAGCGGGGATGCAGGGCGATGGCGACGTTGGAGGGGAGTGTCCACGGGGTGGTTGTCCAGATGACGATGGAAGCATTTTTGAGACCGAATTTGCCACCGAGGATAGGGAATGCGACAAAGATGGATGTGCTGGTGATTTCCTTGTATTCCACTTCGGCTTCGGCCAGGGCGGTGTAAGCTCCGTAAGACCATTGAACTGGTTTGCGGCTTTGATAAACGGCTCCCATGTCAACGAGTTTGGCAAAAACGCGCAGGATGGTAGCTTCGTAGGCAGGATCCATCGTCAGATAGGGATGATCCCAATCGCCAAAGACCCCCAGACGGCGGAAGGAGTTGCGCTGGATATCGATAAATCCTTTGGCAAACTCCGTACAACGGCGGCGGATTTCCGCCGGGTCGAGATCCCGGGCTTTTTGGACGACTTTAAATTCGATCGGCAGGCCATGGCAGTCCCAGCCGGGGATGTAGGGGGCAAGGTATCCGGCCATGGTCTTGGATTTGATGACCATGTCCTTGAGAATTTTGTTGAGGGCTGTGCCCATATGGACGTCGCCATTGGCGAAGGGAGGGCCGTCATGAAGAATGAACGTCGGGGCGTTCTGTTCCTGGCGTCGCTTGATAATGTCGGAGTAGAGTCCGGCCTTTTCCCATTTTTCGAGGCGTTTGGGTTCGTTGAGTGTCAGATCGCCCCGCATAGGGAACGTCGTATTGGGGAGAAGAATGGTGTCCTTATAGTTTTTCTCAGGCGCGCTCATGGCGCAAAAGACTACCAGTCATGTCCATCAAGGTCAATCACCGGGTACAACATACTTCCCTCTTGAATTTCATCTACTTGACGCTCTTTTTCCTGACAGAGAATACGTGACTGTTTGGTGTTGTTGATGATTGCAGATCAAGGTGTACGATGGGATATGCCCGGAATGCCCGGTTGACAGGCTCTTATTCGTGCTTTAGGATACCAATCATGGGATTTGAAGTTTGCTGGGAATGGAACATACCGGGTACCCCTTGTCCGGGAGCGGCCGAGGCGTTTGCCCATCTTGAAACGGGACGCGAAGGTTTTTTGATATGTACGGTTGGCAATCATGAGGTTGGATACGGATTTATCCAGGCTGCATTTGATGACAGCGGTTACTATTTGGAGGCGGCTATCGACGAAGGTGGCGGAAGGAATGCGATTTATTCCTGTCCCGGGGATCCCGGGCTTGAAGAGGTCAAAGGTTTGATGATGCGGTTTGCCGACGGTCAGGATTTTTCCTTTATCCGCAAGGAGTGGAAGTACGAGTCTTCCGTGGAGAGGCCGTTTCACCAATACGATGAGGCTTCCCAGGAAGTAGGGATGGGGGTGATCATGTCCCATATGCTCATCAAGGGAGCCGTTTTTGTGCTCCTGCTCGTTTTTCTTCTCTACTGGCTGTATCAGCTTTTCATTGGGAAATAGAATCGATTACGAAGAGTTTCTTCCCGGATTGAGGATGAGAATTTTGAGGAAGAAACAAAAAAGGTCTTTACAAAATGGCGTGAGACGGTATCTTCTGCCTCCCGAAGTCAACCCTAACTACAGGAGTTATATACGATGAAAGTCCTTTCTTCCCTCGCCTCTATGAAGCGCCGACACGCTGACTGCCAAATCGTGAAGCGCAAAGGCACGCTGTACGTAATTTGCAAAAGCAATCCGAAATTCAAAGCTCGTCAGGGCGCAACGGCAGGCACCCGTCTGAGCAAGAAGGGCGTGAAGTAAAATTCACCCTTCTGCCCATTAACATTCTTTTCAAAAGAGGCCGGTGTCCTGTGACCCCGGTCTCTTTTTGTTGTTTCCATCTTTTGTACCATGACCGAAGAACGAGTCGAAACAAGTTTCATGACTTTGTCCGCTCCCTTTGCGTTGGAGAACGGAGAAGTGATTCCCCAGGTGCAGCTTGCTTATGAAGCCTACGGGACTCTGGCTCCGGATGGAGACAATGTGATTTTGCTATTTCATGCACTGACAGGCAGCCAGCATGCGTATGGCTGGAACGATTGTGTCCCGGATATCGGTACATTGTGGCAACCGGAGAATTACGAGGGATGGTGGAATTCCATCATTGGTTCCGGCAAGCCTCTGGATACGGACAAGTATTACATCATTTGCGCGAATTACTTGGGCAGTTGTTATGGTTCGACCGGTCCTGCATCTCCTCATCCGCTGGACGGCAAGCCTTGGGGTTCGCGTTTTCCCCATGTGACGGTGCGCGATCAGGCCCGTTTGCTGGCATACCTGCTGGATACGATGGAAATTGACCGGGTCTCCCTGGTTGGTCCGTCGATCGGAGGACTGGTGGCGTTGAGCTTTGCCGTTCAGTTTCCGCAGAGAGTGAAGTGTCTGATTTCAGTGGGATCGGGCTATCGGTGCAGTATTGAACAGAGGTTGTCGGTATTTGAACAGATTCTGGCTATTGAACTGGACCCCGATTTTAACGGAGGGGATTATTATGATGGTCCAGCACCTTTGCGTGGGCTGGCTTTTGCCCGTATCATAGGACACAAGGCATTTGTCTATCAGGAAGGTTTGGAAGCCCGGGCTCGCCGTGAGGTGGGCAGTGACTGTGGCATGCTCTCCTGGCTGAAGCCGACGCGCAGTACCCAAAGCTACATGCTGCATCAGGGGACAAAGTTTGCCTTGCGGTTTGATGCCAATTCTTATATCCGCATTGCGGATATGTGGGGGGAATTCGATATTTGCGAGCAAATGGGGACGGATGATTTTACGAAGGCACTGGCCCCCTGTGCCAGGGAAGAAATCCCTTTCCTGGTGTTTTCTATTGATACGGATTACTGTTTCCGTCCGGATGAGCAGAAAGAGTTTGTCCGTTTATTGAAAGAGGCCGGGGTTCCGACGGAATTTCACACGATCCACTCCGACAAAGGGCATGATTCCTTTCTTTTGGAACCGGAACTCTACGCAGAGCCGATCCGACGTTTCTTGCAGGTTTGACTTCTAAGGACTCTAAGGTTCTGCGTTGACTCGGATTGGACTTCATCTGTCTGTTTCCTCCTGTTGATTCATTTATTTCAGACAATGAAAAAGGGCTGCTCCGATGTGGAACAGCCCCTTGAAAATTGGCAACCAGTACGGGAATCGAACCCGTGTTGCTCGCGTGAAAGGCGAGAGTCCTAGACCGCTAGACGAACTGGTCGTTGAGTGCGTGCGCAGATTAAACACGAAGTCTTTCCGGAGTGCAAGATATTTTTTTAAAGAAAATGATTTTTTAATGTGAATAGTCTCTGGCTCCGAAAATAGCCGTTCCAACGCGGACAAAAGTAGCTCCTTCTGCGATGGCTGCTTCGAAATCATGGCTCATTCCCATGGATAATTCCTGGATTTGTCGGGAGCCCGAGGCGTTGAGACGTTCTTTAAGTTCTCTGAGCTGGCGGAAGTAGGGGCGAGCGTCTTCCACATTGTCTACCGGTGGTGGGATGCACATAAGCCCGCGGATGTTGAGGTGTTCCAAGTTGCATAGGGCGGGCCAGGATGTTTCCAATTCATCGGGGTGAAATCCGAATTTGGATTCTTCTCCACCTACATGGACTTCAAGGAGTACATCTTGAACAATGGAAAGCTCCCGGGCAACGGAATCCATGTATTCTGCGAGTTTAAGAGAATCTACCGTATGAATCATGGCGGCCTTGCCGATGATTTTGCGGACTTTATTGCGCTGAAGCGGACCGATGAGATGCCACTGCGCATCGCTGGGAAGGACGGGAATTTTGGAAAGTGCTTCCTGGACTTTGTTTTCACCGAAGAGTCGCTGTCCGCATTGGTAGCATTCCATGGCGTCTTCGACGGGGAATGTTTTACTGACGGCGATGAGCTTGACGGATCCGGGGAGGCGACCGTAACGTGATTCCGCCTGGCGGATGAGTTGTTCGATATGTTTCAGATTATGGCCGATACTCATAATGGAAAGCAATCAGTTGAGGAAGGATAGTCTGGGCGCTGTTGAAATAAGTGCATGGTAGGGGGAAAGCCCTCGGAGGATGGTATTCCATAGGGTTTCGTCATGGATATAGCTGAGCAAGTCGGGGGGGCAGGGGATTTGTATCCAGGCCATGAGTTCCAGTTCTTTTTCAAGTTGGCCGGGACTCCAGCCGGAGCTTCCGATAAAGGCACGGATGAGGGTCCCCGGCGTTTGGGCATGTTCAAGGGCTTCTTCCGCAGAAATTTGCATCCGGTAGAAGAGTTGCCCGTCATGGGCGGTCAAGGCGGCGAAGGTGAGGTTTTTCGTCATTACCGGTCCGCCGACGAAGACATCGACGTGGTAAAGTTCTCTAGGTATGGGAGAGGAGGAGCCTGCGATCTGTCCGACTGTTTTTCCGAACGGGCGATTGAGGATGAAGCCCAAAGCACCTTGTTTAGCGGAATAATCCACCAGCAGAATGACGCTGTGCTCGAAGATGGCATCTCCCATGGAGGGAGATGCCAGAAGTATGCTGCCTGTCAGTCGTGATTGGGGTGTAGAGGACTTGCCCATGGGATGGGGGAGGAGGGCTAATGCGTTGGCTTCAGATTGAAGACAAAGACTTCAAATGGATTGAGTTTTAATTCGATTTCTTTGTCGGGATCAATGGTTTTGTTGGTGAATCCGGACAGTTCCCTCTGGTCATCATAAGCATTTTTGATTTGGAACTGTGTTTTCACATGAGGAGGAAGATCGAGGATTTTTCTCAACGTCGTTTTGATTGTTTGTTCCTTGTCGTCTGGATTGCGGAGAGCAAAGACGGCTTTCTGCGGCGACCATGAAGCCCAACCGTAGATTTCTGCCTGCTTCGTTTGTTCATTCCATGGATTCCCGCCGACCCAGTGGGTGTCATCAAGGACATCGGCATTGGAACGGAACCATTTGATGCATTTGACGAGTTCGTCCCAAAGGATTTCGTTTTCCCCCAGAGAATCCATGAGATCATGATCAATGTAGAGTTCCTGAATAGCTGAGCCGCATGCAAATGCACAGCGCATTTCGCGTTTGATTCCTTCGACGTCTTTGGGCATGGAGCCCGGTGCTCCATTCTTGGTGATCATAAGACCATGGGTCATCATGGAATTGATCGGGCAGAAGGGAGCTCCTTCGACGAAGACTTCGTGGACGGTGGCATCGCGGTAGGTAATCCATTTTTCACGGCTATCGCCTTTGCCTGTATTCCCCCAGTCTCCCTTTTGTCTCCAGATGGAGTCGGCAAACCGGAACCAGAAGGGGGATGCCCAAGTGCCGACAGTACAGTTGATGAAAAGATCTCCGCGCTGTTTCCGAAGGTCCTTGACGAGGGTGAGAATTCCTTCCGCATCTTCTAGACGCGAGGTATTCGGCCCGGTGGCATGTGCCATAGTACTGATGCCGTCAAACTTGAAGTAACGCATGTCGTAATCGTGCACCATTTGGGAGCACCTGCCGAGGAAGGCATTATAATATTCCGGATCGGCTAGCTGAAAATTGTTAATTTTGTTGCTGGGGTGAGTTTTGTTCCAGTGATCAAGCCTGAGTTGCTTGGAGGCTCCGTAACCGCCGACCGGACCGAGCCAGGCTCCGACTCCGGCTTTTTGGGAGACGGCCATGGCGTTCAGTTTTTTAAAACCGTTTGGGAAGCCCTTGTGGAATCCCCACAAGCTGTTGAAATCATCCCAGCCATCGTCCCAGACAAAGGCATCAATGTTGACGCCGCGTTTTTTATAGAGTTTTTCGTTCCATGCGTTCACGACATCGATACATTGCTGCTCGGTCATGCGCTTTAATGGATCGGGATTGTCATTACTGTTGATGTTCAGTTCATACCAGGAGTTGTAATGGATGAACGGACGATACGATACGGCTTTTTCACGTTCGAGATAGGCGAGGAATGAACGCCTTTCCTGTTCCGGGGCAAGGAGTCCGATGACGGAGGATACCTCCCAGACGCTTCCTTTGTGCAGGGTTGCCTGGCGGATCCATTTACCCTGGGCCATCTGAGCCTTGTCTTTGACGTCGTCGGGAGCGTTTACAGCAGGTTCAATAGTGTTGAGGGCCATCGGGGTTTCCAATGCAGCAAAGATTTTGGGGCCGACCAGAAGCGGTCCTCGCGTATTGCCGCTGATGGAGATGCCTTCTCCCGATTCCGCATCAGGCAGGATGTTGTATTGCATTCCGACGATTTCTTCCATTTCCGTATCTTTTGCGGAAGAAATGACCATTTCCTGCCTCAAATAGTGGGAACCGTTCCGCAGAATGGCCCTCCAAATGACACGGATGTTTTTATCGGGCGAGGTGAAGGTTGCCGCGAGTGCCTTTCCGGGTTCTTGACCTGCCAAATTGAGAGCCTTGGGGTTGGCTTTGATGTCGGTGAGAACCGGGCGACCAACCAGGGTCATTTGAGAAGCGGACAGTGTCGTGCCATCCTTGAGTTTAATGATGAAAAGTTCTCCACCCGGGGCTGCGATGGGTGTTTTGCCGGCTTTTAATCCTTTAAATTGGAGTTTGCCTCCGGAGTAGGAGAATTCGGCCTGGAGAATATTGTTGCCGAGGAGGAATTGACCGGAAGAGGATGTGATCTTTGCTTGTCCCGGTTGTTCTCCCGGGAATTGGACTAAGGCGTGGAGCGGCATTGCCAAGGTCGCCAGAGAAATCATGGCAAAGAATGAAACGGGGATTAATTTCATGATGAGGGAGTTTTGAATACTGTTGGTATTTTATAGACGAACTAGTCATGGAATGCAACTTTGCACACGAAAAATCGAAGGGTATTAAGTTATTTGATAGAAAAAAGGTCTGTGACGATTTCGTCGACAAGGAGTCGGCCTTTGCCTTTTAAAACGAGGCTGTCTTCTGAAGCTGAATGGAGAATGATGGCCATGTTTTCATCTATCAGATTGGTGATGAATGCTTCTGTACGAGGGGGGACCCATTTCATGGGAACCCCTGTGTCGGTGCGGAGGAGCAGGGCTACCCGTTCCAGGAGAATGTCCTCTTCTCTCAATCTTTCCGTTTCGGAATCGGGCACACCATGTTCCAGTGTGGAGCGGATGTAGGCGTTCGTATCCATCGTATTTTGGATGCGGCTGCCTCGGATGGTACTGACGGCTCCGGGGCCAATGCCGATATAGTCGTCTCCCTGCCAATAGCCGAAGTTGTGTTTGGAGAGGAGGTTGTTTCGGGCGTAGTTGGAAGTTTCGTAATGGCGGAAACCGGCATCTGTGAGAATGGTGTCAGCCAGTTCGAAGTAGTCGGCATCGTGTTCCGTATCCTGATTAATTTCCCCTTTGGCGAGGCTTTCAAAAAAGGCGGTGTCTTCTTCGTAGGTCAGGTTGTAGGCGGAAATATGTTCCGGGTTTGCTTCGACTGTTTGCAGGAGGGTTTGTTCCCAGAGTTGGAGAGTTTGTCCCGGGATGGCAAACATGAGGTCGATGTTGATCTCGGGGATGCCGGCTGTTCTTAGCATTTCCAGGGAATGGAGTGCGATTTCAGGGGTATGCGTTCTGCCCAATACTGCCAGGATTCTCGGATCCCAGGATTGGATGCCGAGGGAAACTCGATTGATTCCCATATCTTTCCAGGCTCGGACTTTATTGATTGTGAATGTGGTTGGATTGGACTCAAAGGAGAATTCATCCAGCGACGCAATATCGACGACATGGTCGATGCCCTGGATGATTTTCCCGAGATGGGAATTGGATAGCATGGACGGAGTCCCTCCCCCGAAGTAGAGTGTCCGGGGTTCATGTTCGGGGGAATTTTGCAAATCGTCTTTGCGTGATTCGACTTCGCGAAGCAGAGCCCGGACGAATAGATTCATGTCCGTGGAGGCCGGTGTATGCTTGTAGAAGGAACAGTAGGGGCAGATCCGGTGACAAAAGGGGATATGAACGTAGAGATGCATGCTGGCGATGGAATCAGGAGTCTTTTTTATCCTTGGTTCCCTTGAGGAAGTCTTCTGCCTGCTTCTTCATGAGCGTCCTTACTTCGTTGGCTGCGGTTGAATCGGCATGTTTTAAGTAATGTCTGGTGAGGCAGTCGTAAAAGTCGGTAATTTTTGCCTTGTCGTCCTTCAATGTATAAAGAAGGTCCTCTGGACACTTGTCGATCATCTCTCTAAGCCATGGCACTAGTTCCGCACGCGGCATGACCATGGCGGCTGCGTTGATTTCGAGAGTCAATTGTTCGGGAGTTGTTTTCAGTTCTTTCTTCTTTTTACTCTTCGAGGCGTTTTTATAGAAGCGGACTATTTCTTTGAAGCCGTAGTTGATGCTGTTAACGATGGGTTTGTAGCCCTGTGTCATGGCGAGAGCAACCTGGTATCCTTGCTCCTTGTCCGGGTAAGAACTGTTTTTAGCTTCGGAACGCATCCAGTCCATGACTTTACCCCATTCGCTCTTGGTGTAATTGGGCAGGGGTTTGTCGGAGGCCAGTTCGAGCATAGCGGACCCGAGCGTATCCGTGTATTCATGGGCCTGATTGTTAAGGCGCTGCTTATAGTTTTTGGGGGCTTTTCCCATTCTTGGGTTGGATTTCATGCGTTGCCAGA
Organism: Akkermansia sp. N21169; assembly: GCF_029854675.1. NCBI lineage: Bacteria > Pseudomonadati > Verrucomicrobiota > Verrucomicrobiia > Verrucomicrobiales > Akkermansiaceae > Akkermansia > Akkermansia sp. N21169. The sequence goes on from NZ_JARWNC010000039.1 coordinate 347,352, forward strand.
GGCTGGCGACGCGGTCTCCGGGCGGGATTGCCTTATTGATGTTATCGATGCAATCCATGGCGGCTTTCATGTCTCCCCCAGCTTTTTCGAATCGCGAGTACCATGCTTCCGTATAGAATGGATTGATTCTGACGACTTCCGCGAGCATATTTTTCTGGATTTCTTCCGGAGCTTTTTCTTCGAGTGCCATTTTATAGATGTTCATGGCGATCCTGCTATCTGTCCATGCTCCGTCTTTGAGGTTCATGCTTGCGGCAAGACCGACATGGTATTCTCCGCAGTTGTTTCGCGGTCCTTCATTGTCGCAAAGATATTGTCCTCCAAATGTTTTTTTGAGGGGAGCAACGGATTGATCGATGGACAGAATACTGCCTCCTGCTCCGTAATGGTAGGTCATCAGGTTGGCGTGGATTGGTTGTCCGGCCGGGGAGGCGGGGCTTCCCATGGCAATGTGGGACGTGCGGGCGATGGTGGACATGGTACCGCACATGCCGCCAATGTGGATGAGACCGGGGTAGGACATATAGTTCCAATCCGGATTGGGATCCATGGAAAACAGAGCGGGAGGTTCCGGATCGCTGACTTTACGGTAAGGGCCATAGCGCCAGAGACGAGGCTCTCCGTATTTGCCCAGGTAACGGTCCCATACGTATTCGCATTCACGGATGGGGCGGGTTTCGCTCAGGGGAAGCATAGCGAGCCACGGAGTACAGTCCAGAGGGACTCCGTTCCATTCGACGGAATGGTTTTTAACGTCGCGCATTTTGCCGATACCTTCGTATTTGGAGACGAGGTATTTGAAGAATTCGGCCGGGCTGGGGAATCCGTCCCTCTTGCTTTTTATTTGGCCCGAGAGGATCATGTAGGATTTTAAAACACTGAGGATGTTGTCCTTGGTGACTCCTTTATCGGCCAAATCCTTGACAGTGGTTTCCTTATTGATCCACGCCTGTTTTGCCGTGATGTTTTTGGAGGCAAGGTAGTTTTTGACAGCTTCGAATTGTTCTGAGTTTCCCGAGTCCGGATTGGGACCGTAGTAGTTGATGGGGGGCATGCCGGCGATGAAGACATCAGCAGGCGAAGCCCATTGAGGAGAGGTCGGCAGGGTATTTCGCAGGTTAAGTCCCGCTTCCCCCATGTTATATTGGACGTTATAGAAGACTTCTCCCATACCGCAAAAACGTCTGCCGATGGCGAATGCAATAACCATCTGATCATACTTGGTGGCGTTTTTTTCTCCGACCGCGTTGATGAGGATGTCCGCATTGGTGGCAACGCTGGGATCGGGGGGGTAGAAGTTGGCAAAGATTTCCTTCTGATGTTTGGTGTCTGCCAGCCATTTCTCGAAGGTAGGAGAAAATTTGGCTTTGCGTTTTTCCAAATACTCTCGGACGAATTTTTCTGCGTAGGTGGTATAGGCATTAAGAATAGCCTCCGTCATGGCTCCCTTGCTTTTACCGACGGCAAGCATAACGTTTTTCTTGAGTTGCTGAAGCTCCGGCGATGGACTGAGATCGGGTTCCGGTTCTTCCTCGACAACCGGGGCGGGAGGCGGCTCCGGTTCTGGGATTGGTTCTGGTTCAGGAATCGGTTCTGGTTCTGGTTCGGGCTCGGGGACAGGCGGCGGTTTAGGTTTGGGGATCGGCGTGGGAGCCGGGGTATTTTGGACGACAGGCAGAGCTTCCTGTGGCTGGTTCAACATTTTGTAACCGAAGAATCCCGCAATGCCCAGACAGAGGAGAATAATGATCGCAAGAGCGCCGCCTCCGGATTTTTTCGGTTTGTAGGCAACAGGTTGTAATGGCCGGGCCGGGGTTCCTGCAATATGCCCGCGTTGAAGTGTCGGCTTGTTCCTGGGAACCTGTGGAGATGCTGGCGCGATAGACGGCGCGTTTGCTTCTTCCTGGAGATTGTCAGGGGAGTGGGTGATATACAGGATAGTTCCGTGGGAGTGTTGTTCGGTTGCTCCTTGTCCGTAATGTGTTAAGAAAAGTTTTTTTGCGGCTGCCAATTGTGGTGCCATGGCTTTGTTGAAAACGAGCTTGATCCCGTCATCGGTGCGTCTGGTGCAGTCCTGGGGACAGAATTCCCGAATGAGCATGGGAATGCCTTGCGGGGTGATTGCCCTGTAGAGGTGGTAAAGTTCCGTTGATTCGACAACGGAGACGATTTGGAAATCTTCCAGAAGAGTATCCGGTGCGAGGGGGGGGACGGGGAAAGACATCATGAGAGGAGACAACTACCGGGAAACTTATCATTCCACTTTTCATCTGACAATGGGAAAAGTCACAAAGGCCATGAGACATAGGAAGAACGACATGCATCTATCCTATGGGTCGCTGAGAGTACATGACGAAGACAAAAAAAGGTTCCTCGCCGTGAGCCGGCAAAGGAACCTTCTGAAGGTGAGGCGAATGGTTGAGGAGTGTGTTATTCGTCCTTACCTTTCATGTTTTCAATAAATTCTTTTTCCTGTTTTTTTACGAGTTCCCTTATTTCAGAGGCCGATCCGGAATCAGCCAGTCTGATATAGTGAGCAGTGAGACAATCATAGAATTCCGTAATTTTGGCACCGTTGTCTTTACGTTTGAATTGCAGATTGGGAGGGGAATCATCGATCATTTTCCGAAGCCATGGGACGGATTCTTCCGGAGGAAGGACCATGACGGCAGCATTGATCTCCAGAGTCAGCTGGGTCATCATCTCTTCAGGCTTTTTCTTGGGAGGGCGGCGATTCTTGGATTTGCTCTTCAAGTGGCGGACGATTTCCTTGAAATCATGATCGACGCTATTGACAATGGGCTTGTAACCCTGCGTTTTGGCGAGGGCTATCTGATAGCCTTGTTCCTTATCAGGATAGATGCTCTTCTTGGCAGCGGAGCGCATCCATGTAAGCACTTTTTCCCATCCGCGCTTGTCGTATGTGGGAAGAGGCTTTTTCATGGCCAGTTCGATCATGGCGGAGCTGAGTGTGTCCGTATATTCGAAGGCCTGGTTATTGAGCCTGTCCTTGTAATTTCTGCTGGCTCTTCCCATTTTGGAGTTGGTTTTTTTACGTTTCCAGAGGTTGGCGACACGGCTGCTGTCAGGGATGGCTTTGTAGATATCGTCAATGCAGGACATGGCGGCAGCTAGGTCTTCTCCCCGGCGTTCGAAGACTGTGTACCAGGCATCGGTGAAGAACGGGTTGAGCTTGAGAATGCCTTGAAGAAGGGTATCCAAAACTTGGTCGGGTACTTCTTTTTCTTTGGCCATTTTGTAAACATTCATGGCCAGACGGCTGTTCATCCAGTCTGCATCGTCCAGATTCATGCTGGCAGCAATACCGACATGGTATTCACCGTTGCCGGCACGTTTGGTGGTCGTATCTCTCAGGTAGAGGGGGCCGGTCGTTACCTTGAGAGTGTCGACGGACTGATCAACGGTCAGGATGCTGCCGCTGGCATTGTAATGGAATGTCATCAAGTTGCCGTGTCCGGGTTGTCCGGCGGGTGGTGTCGGGATGCCGAGTGCAATGGACGCATCGCGGGCAATAAGCGACATAGTCCCGCAAACGCCTCCGACATGAAGGCAACTAGGATAGGCATCGTAGCTCCAGTCGGGATTGGGATCCATGGAAAACTGGACAGGAGGATTCGGTTCGTCGTCTCGGCGGTAGGGACCGTAGAACCACATTCTGGGTTCTCCGAATTTGCCGAGGTAGCGGTCCCATACATATTCGCATTCGCGGATGGGGCGGGTTTCGCTTAGAGGAAGCATGGCCAGCCAGGGTGTGTATTCCAGTGGTACTCCCTTCCATTCGACCGGGTGGTTTTTGACGTCCCTCATTTTTCCGATGCCTTCGTATTTGTTGACGAGGTATTGGAAGAATTCAGCGGGAGGAGGGAAGGCGTCCCTCTTGCGCTTAATCTGTTTGTTGCGGTAGAGATGTTCGTGAAGGAGGCTGACAATGTTATTTTTTGTGACACCTTTGTCGGCAAGGTCCTTGACGACAGTTTCCTGGGAAACCCACGCCTGCTTGGCAGTCATGTTTTTGGCAGTCAGGTAGGCGGCAAGCGCTTCGTAAGCTTTGTCGTCGACGCTGGCTGGATTGCTGCCGTAGAAGTTGATGGGAGGCTTCTTCGCGATAAAGAGGTCGGCAGGGGATGCCCAGTCTCTGGAGCCGGAAGCCGCATTGAGGTACCATTGGTGGTATTTGCCCTCTTTGCCCATATCGAAGCTGCCCATGCCGACATGGCGTCTGCCGACGGCGAAGGCAATGACCATTTGGTCGTACTTGAAGGCATTTTCACCGACGGCGTTGATCAGGATGTCTGCGTTGGTTGCGACACTGGGATCCGGTGGATAGAAATTGGCGAAGATTTCCTTCTGGTGCTTTGTTTCCTTCATCCATTTTTCAAAAGCCGGCGAAAATGCTCCCCCTCGCACGGTGATATATTCCCGGACGAAATGTTCCGCGTATTGGGAGTAAGCATTGAGGACGGCATCGTTGATAGCTCCTTTGCTTTTGGCAAGAGCCAGGATGACATTTCTTTCCAGCTGCTGAAGGCTGTCGGATGGATTGTAAACGGGTTCCGGCTCAGGCTCGGGTTCCGGCTCAGGTTCGTCGGGTTCCGGCTCGGGTTCTGGCTCGTCCTTGACGACGGGAGGCGCCACAGGTTTTGGTTTGGGCTTGGGGGGAGGGGTGTTATGGACGACCGGCACAGGAGGAGGCGGTTCCATGTTCATGATCTGATACCCCAGATAGGCGATAAGAGCTGCCAGACCGAGAATCACGGCAGGCATGAATCCTACACTGCTTCGTTTGGGCTTGTAGTCGACAGGTACGGCTGGAAGGGGGGCGTTTTCTGCTGCCTGGGGTACTGCTGATGCCCTTTTTCTGGTAGCGACGACGGGTGTCTGCTGGGGTGTTTGGATAAAGAAAATGGTTCCCAGAGCAGAGATCTCCATGGAACCGGAGGCATATTTGAGCGTAAATTCGGATTTAGCCTGAGAAATGGCTTGGCTATTGGCCGAAGAAAAGACGAGCTTGCCGGAATTTTCTTCTCGGCGAGCATATTCCTGTGGACAGAATTCACGAATCAATACGGTTTCACCCTGCGGGGAAACAGCTTGATATAAATGGTACAACTCTGTCGATTCCTGATGGGCCGAGATGCGGTACCCTTCCAGGAGGAATTGAATAGGGAGTGGGGATACATGATGAGCCATGAAGCGGATGATCTATCTTTCCGGATAGTAATATGAAGATGCGGCAGAGGCAATGGCAAATCACGTCTCGTTGACGATGTATATCTTGTATTGTGATTCAATCCTTTGGGCTGGAAGAGAAATGAATCCATCCTCCATCAATGGTATCTCCTTGTTCTGGTGGCGTCATGGTGCCGATGATGGTCAGAGGAGTATGGGGGAGATTGCGTCGGATTTGTTCCAGCAGCGGCAATTTGCCGGGAGGAATGGTAAAGAGGAGTTCGTAATCTTCACCGTCTCTGACAGCCTGGCGGGGTGAGCAACCATTTCTGCAGGGGAGAAGGGTTTCGTCTATCCTGAATCCGGTTCCTGAAGCCCGAGCCATGCGGGGCAGGTCGGCGGCGAGTCCATCGGAGATATCCATCATGGCCGAGGGGATGCCGGCTTCCCGGAGAAGGATGCCTTCCCGGATACGCGGAGGGAATGTTAAGTGATGACCGGAATGGAAGGTGTCTCCCAATTCTCCGGTGACGACGATCAGGTCTCCCGGAGAGGCGTGACTTCTGCAAATAGCTTGGCCTTTGGGAACCTTTCCGGTTAGGGCGATGCTGAGGGCAAGGCCGTCCGTTGGCAGGGATGTCGTTTCACCTCCTGCGACAGAGACGTTCCATTCGCAGGCGAGTCGGGTGAGTCCCTCGTAAATGTCTTCCAGGGTTTTCATAGTCCGTTCCGGATGGATCATGACGGTAACGAGGGCATGTTCGGGGGAGCCCCCCATGGCGGCGATGTCGGAGAGGTTCCGGGCGAGGGCTTTTCTTCCGATAAGGCCGGGAGACGTTTCCCGGGTGAAGTGGATACCTTCGACAATGCAGTCGGTTTTGAGCAGGGTGTCGAATTCGTGGTCGCGGGTGACGACGGCGCAATCGTCTCCGGGGCCGACCAGAAGGCTGTCATTGCCGGGCAGATAAGGTAAAAGTCGGTCTAGAATTTCCTCTTCCCCCAGTCGGGCCAGTGTTTCCGGTTTCATCAGCTTTGGAAGTAGGGGATGATGAACATATGGAGAACGGTCAGGAAATTGAAGATGGAATGTGTGACGATGGGAACCAGTAGTGTCTTGGTCTTTTCGTAAAGAAAGATGAGTAGCAGGCTGAAACAGGCCAGAGGAAGAGATTGAACCAGGTTCAGGTGAATTATCCCGAAAAACAGCGATGTGGCGGTTATGGCGATGATACTCCCGGTGTAACGTTTCAAATAGGGGTAGATGAACCCTCGGAAACACAATTCCTCGACGACAGGAGCGATGAAGACGGCACTTACGGCTATGGCAATCTTTATATGCAGGGGGCCGTTTTTCAGAGTATCGACAGTGGTTTGGACGAGTGGTGATTCCAGTTTCCCGGCGAGCCATGCGGATAGTCCGGTATCTTGGTAGGCGACCAGTAGCAACTGCATGAGAATGATGACTGCTGCAATGTAGAAAATTTGAGGGATGGTTTTCCACTTGGTCCAGCCGGCCATGGAGGACATGTGGGCTGAACTGAGGCGTTTGAAGAGGACGATGGCGATGATAATCTGCGGAATGGTCGAAATAATCATCCTCTCGATATCGATTGTTCCTACTTTTTCTCCAGGCATGTTAAATGCACTGAGCGGCGTCAGGGCATAGAAGAGGATGACCAGAGTAACGATCAGGATATCTCGGGAGGAAAATTGCTTGACGGGGATGCCGTATTGAGCCGGCCTCCAGGACGGATGCCAGCTGAAAAGGAGGGGCAATCCTTCTATAGCGAGGAGAAGAATTGCCGCCATCCATGAAGTGAACTGGGCTTCAAACGGGCTCATTGTTCGCTGACGAGAGAACCTGTCGCATAATGTTGAGGCAGCATGTAGGGAACGCCTGGACGAAGCTGGGGTAGGGAGGCGTTGCCGATTTTAACGGAGATGTTTTTACTGGTTTTGGCTTCCATAGACAACAGGGAGAGGAATTCGGCAAATCCCCTCTTTTCTTCCAAAAGGATGACTTTGGGATCGGTTGTCCCTCCAAGATCGCCGGCTTTCGCAATGGCGTCGCGGAAGTATCCGAGTTGGTCGACAAGTCCCAGTTTTTTTGCATCGGCACCGGTGAGGATACGTCCGTCGATAGCGTGATCGGCTTCGAGTTTATCCTTGGCAATTTTACGTCCGGTAGAAACGAGGTTGACGAAGCGGGCATATGTCGCATCGACCATTTCCTGGACGTAGGCTTTTTCCGATGTGGACATCGGGCGCATCGGAGAGAGCATGTCCTTGAAGGCTCCGCTGGTGAAAACCTGATTGCGGATTCCCAGTCTGTTCATGCCTTCTTCGAAGTTAATCCCAGAGATGATGACGCCGATGCTGCCGGTCCACGTTGTCGGATTGGCTACAATCCAGTCCGCATGGCTGGAGATGTAGTATCCTCCCGATGCGGCAAGAGTACCCATCATGACAACGACGGGTTTGCGGGCCTTTTCCCGGACGCGTTCGATCGCGTCATAGATGATGTCGGAAGCGGTGACTTCTCCTCCTGGGGAATCAACCCGGAGGATGATGGAGGAAATATCCTGGCGATTGGCAGCATATTCCAGAAGGCGGACGATCGTGTCGCAACCAGCGGTGTCGGACGAGGAATCCCCCGAGGTGATGACTCCGTTGACGTCAATGACGGCGATGGTTTCCCGGCTCCCTTCATTACCGTAAAGGAGACTCTCGGAAATATTGTTTTTCTCTTTGAGTGTCGATGCGAATTCTTCAGAATTGATCTGTCGGCCTAAAGCACCGAAGATTGCAATAATACAGATAATGGCCAGGGCTACGACACAAGTAAGAATGGCGAGGGAGACCAGGCAGCCGGACAAAAATCCTTTGGATGATTTGTGCGATGATGGAACGGAGGATTCTTCACTCATTTGCGGGTCAGCCTAGTCTATTTGCCGGGGTTTTCCAGAATAAAATCTCGTTTTGCAAATGGAATTGCCCGGAGAATCGAAATAAGCTTTCCTTGACTCTCTTTTTTTGTTACATCGCATTTCGTCTGCTATGAATATTCAACCTAAAATCACACCTGTATTGGACCCGGGCTTTGTCCCCGCCGTTCTGTGGAACCGCGCTTATGAAGCCAAGGTTGCCGCAACGGAAGGTTCCCGTCAGCTTGATATTGCTTTGACTCGTCAGGATGGCACTTGCTTCCGCTGGAGTGGCCGCATTCTCCCGCATACCGGAGACAATGTTGCCCTGAACAAGACATACGTGGAACGTATCGTCAAGTTCCTCCTCTGGCAGAAGGGTGGCAACATTATTCTTGTCGCCGGAGACGATGCCATTGCCGCCATGCTGGCCGATTGCTACAGCCCCACCGGGGAACGCGCATTCGACTGCGATTTCATCGGTACCAAAATTTATGGTGCACCGATTACGGTGAAATCCGTTTCCATTGAAGATCTTCCCAAGGAAACGACGGATTCCGTCACTCTCGGTCGCAATCTGGATGGTTACCGTATCGGTTTCGACCTCGGTGGTTCCGATCGCAAGTGCGCCGCCGTTGTGAACGGTGAAGTTGTCTATTCCGAAGAAGTTGTATGGGATCCCTACCACCAGACCGATCCGAACTACCATGTCGAAGGCATTGACGATTCTCTCAAGCGCGCTGCGGCTCACCTTCCCCGTGTGGATGCCATTGGTGGTTCTTCCGCAGGTGTCTATGTGAATAATGAAGTGCGTGCCGCTTCCCTGTTCCGCGGAATTAGCCCGGAAGACTTTGAAAAGCACATCCGCCGCGTGTTCTTCACTCTCAAGGAACGCTGGAACAATATTCCCTTTGAAGTCGTCAACGACGGCGAAGTGACTGCTCTTGCCGGAGCCATGGGAATGAATGACAATGCCGTTCTCGGTGTTGCCATGGGTACCTCCGAAGCCGCCGGCTACGTGGATCCTGAAGGACATATTATGCCCTGGCTCAATGAGCTTGCTTTTGCTCCCGTGGATTATTCCTCGGAAGGCGGTGTAGATGAATGGTCCCAGGACATGGGGGTAGGTGCCATGTACTTCTCCCAGCAGGCCGTTGCCCGCCTGGCTCCTCGTGCCGGGTTCGAATTCGGCAGCATGCCTTACCCGGAACAACTCAAGAAGGTGCAGGCCGCCATGGCCGAAGGCGATGACCGCGCCCGCAAGATCTATGAAACGATCGGCGTGCATTTCGGCTATGCCATCGCTCACTATGCGGACTTCTATGAAATCCGGAACCTTCTCTTCCTGGGCCGCGTTGCTTCCGGTGAAGGAGGACAAATCATCATCGACAAGGCTAATGAAGTCCTTGCCGCCGAGTTCCCCGAACTCAAGATCAATCTCTGCGTGCCGGACGAAAAAACCAAGCGCCATGGGCAGGCCGTTGCGGCTGCTTCACTGCCCAAGATCGGTTAATTGATATTCCCTGAGGTTCCTCTCTGGGAACCGTATGATGAAAAAGCCTGTTCTGTGTAATTCGGGACAGGCTTTTTCGAATTTGATGCAGGAGAGGTTCATAGGCGAATTTTTTATATCGTCCGTTGACGGAGCTCATGGTATGAAGTTGTCAGACGCATTCTCTGATATAACGAATGGTCTTCCGGCATGTACTATGAGTGACGATCCTACCAGCAATTCCCCGAATGAGCAGATGATGTGTCCGCATTGTGGGTACCCGATGAATATTTCCGGATTGAGGCCATTTTCTAAAGTCGACTGTCCGGCCTGTGGTCAGGGAACCCGGGTGCATACCCAGTTGGGGGTGTATCGGATTTTGGATTGTGTCGGCAGGGGAGGGATGAGTGAAATTTTCCGGGCTGAAGATACGATTCTCGGTCGCATTATTGCGTTAAAAATTCTGAACGAAAACTATTCTTCCCAGAAAGATCGCGTAGAAAAGTTCGAACAGGAAGCTCAGATCATGGCCAAGGTTCGCCATGAGAACATTGTCAAGGTCTATACGGTCGGGCGTGCTTTTGGTCATGTGTTTATTGCGATGGAATTGGTAAATGGGCGTGATCTTGAGACGCTCATGAAGCTGCGTGGCGAACCTATCCCGGAACCGGAGGCTCTGGAAATTGCTCTTCAGTCGGTAGAGGGCCTGATGGCGGCTGATGACGCCGGTCTTGTACACCGTGACGTCAAACCGGCTAATATTCTTTTGGATACATCCGGGACATGCAAAATCGTCGATTTCGGTCTTTCTTTGCTGCAATCGGAAAAGGATGATTCGGAAGAGATTTGGGTAACTCCTTATTATGCATCTCCGGAAGCCCTGCGGCGTGAATTGGAAGATTCCCGATCCGACATGTATGCCCTGGGTGTGACTCTGTTCCAGATGTTGTCCGGAAAGACTCCTTTTGAGACGATTCCCAGTTCCGTTCATGCATTGCTGGATATCAAGAAGAAGATTCCTTCCGTTCGGCGGGTTGCTCCGGAATTGTCTCCGATGACCCGTCATATTGTCGATAAGTTGATGAACTTCGACAAGGAAAAACGCTATCAGTCATATGCTGAACTTCGGGATGATCTGATCCAGGCTCATGCGCTTCTTGCCTCGGAGGACGGAGATTGGAGGGTCAAGCGATCCAGTCTTATCAGGAGGTACAAGAGGAATCGTTTCCGCATGATTGCTGCGATTTGCGCTGGGGGGATACTCTTGGCCGGAGGGATTGTGTTTTGGATAACGAGCCTTCAAAAAGTTTCTCAGACGGATGTTCCTCCCATTGTCAAGGAGGAGGAGAAAGCCCCTGTTGTTCATATGATGAACGGAGAGGAAATAGGGCAAGCCTATTTGCATGCCGAAGAAACGCTGAAATCCGGTTATCTGGATGATGCCCGCCGGCAGTTTGAACGCCTGTTGGATGAACAGCGTTGCCCTCTTGCAACGGCGGCCTGGTCGGCATTGAATGCCGCCTATGCCTGCTGGATACTCGGGGATGACCACCACGGGCGTTTTCTGATGCAGCAAATGGTGGGCAGAGTGGAAAAAAATGGAGAATCTGCCGAAGCGAAAGGGAGTGCCGTCGATGTCATGGAGTTAATGAAGGCATTGCTGGCTTCTTCCCAAGAGGAGAATGTCCGGAATTTTGAAGCGGGTGATCCGATGCTGTTATATTGGCTTGTCGGTTCGGGCTTGAAAGCATGGAAGGAGGGTAACATTACCCGGGCAGCTTCTTTGTTTGCCAGGTTGGAGGAATTATCTCAGACAGAGGGGGAGGGGATATCCGGCAGAACCTGGAATAATCTTTTATCTTCGTATATTCAGGATGCTGCCTCTGTGAAAAAGTTGATGTCTATGCCGGACGAGACATTACCGCAAGCCCGTACCAAATTGGACGGCTTGATGAATCCGCCCGATCAGCAAAGTCCGGGGACTGCGTACAAAAGAATTCTTGCAAGTCTGGTCAGGCAGCAGGAGGCCCATGTCCTGGATTTGAAGGAAAGATCGAGGGATGACGGCGATCTTTCGCCATCCGGGCAGGATTCTTCCCGGCAGAAGGATCCCGAAGATCAAGGCCAGCCTCAGGAAGATGAACAGGCTCGTATTCAGCGTGATCGCGAGCAGGAAGAAATCCGCCGTGCCCAGGAAGCGGAACGGCAGCAGGAGGCTGAACGACTGAAGCTTCAGGAACAAACCCTGCAGAAGAACCGAGAAACTGTCCAGAAGGGAGTGGTCAGGGCGGTTGAATTGATGGAAAAGTCCTGGAATTTCTCTTCGGCAATGGAGGAGTTGCGCAAGGTGGAAGAATTCGCCGTTCATGACGATTCGTTGAAGGGCCGGGTACAGGCATATCTGGAAATGGCTTCTCTGGCGGATGGGTTTATGGCGAAAACTCTGGAACAGTCTCTTCGCCTGCCTCAGCCCAAAAGGCAGCTCGCCTTGCAGGATGGAACGACGGTGCAGCTACAGGGGTATGACAAGAGCAAGAATCTCATCACCGTGATGACTCCAAGTGGACGTGTTTCGCGCCCGGCGCATGACCTGGGGATTCATACGATGATTCGCTTGCATCGTGCGTGTCTGGCGCAGTCTGGAGCCAAACCCGCCGAGGAGAGACGGCGCCATCGGGATGCCCTTGTTTTTATGTTTTTGGCGGGCGGACGCGAATCTGCTGTTTCGACCATGGAAAAATGGCTTCTGTCCAGCCCGGATAATACGTTGGAATTTATGAACCAATGGCAGGGATGGATGATTGCCTTGGATGAATGAAACAAGTAGGTTCGGATGAAAGGGCTTGCCGCTTGTCGAACGGCAGTTATGATCTTGACATTGATCTCTCCATGAAAAAGCTGCTTTTGTTTCCATTTTTTCTTGTTTGTTGTATAGCTTTGAGTGCTTGCTCCGGCTTTTATGGGTCGGTGGTTTCCGACCAGGTACAGAGGACCGAATCTTTGGTGACTATTCTCAAGGGTGTTCAGGATAAAGCTTCTGCCGACTCTGCTGCGTCCGGCGTTTATATGTACCGTCATTCTCTGGAGGAAGTACTCCAGGGAATTGTCAATGCGGGCAAGCCTTCCATGCTCGACCTCCTGCGGTTGAAAAACCAGTTGACTGATCTGAAAACGGGCCAGTCAAGCAAGGATCTGATCAGTCAGTACATTCGTCTTTCGACAGTCGATTTTTACGGTTCGGCAGAGTTGAAGAATGCTTTCCGTCTGGGGGTGTCCCAGGCATGATGGAATGACAGGATGGAGTGTTTTGACGATGAAAGAATCGTTTCTTCCCGTTGAGGATGAAAAGGCCCGTGTTTTGCTGCTCGGATCGTTGCCGGGCGATGCTTCGTTGTCCCTGGCGGAATATTACGGTCATCCTCGCAATGCCTTTTGGCCGATTATGGGGGAGTTGCTCGGATTTTTTCCGCAGTTGCCCTATGAGGCTCGGTTGAATTTTTTGAAGCTCAGGGGGATTGCCTTGTGGGATGTGGTATCGCGTGCATACCGGAGAGGGAGCCTCGATTCGGACATCCGGGAGGCGGAACCGAACGATATTCCTGCCTTGTTGAGGCGTTGCCCGGGGATTGTGCGCATCGGTTGCAATGGCGGTGCGGCGTATACTCTGTTGAAGAAATTTTATCCGGAGTTGTTTCGGAACGAAGTGTGGGAGATCGTCCGCCTTCCTTCCACCAGTCCTGCGGCGGCTATGATCAGCTACTCGGCAAAGCGGGATGCATATGCCTCTTTCCTGAAAGAGTTGATAGGGGAGACGGAATAGTTCCGTTCCCGGTTGCACGCAAGGCGTTTCCGGGAACGGATTCCATGACGATACGGTTGTTAAACACTGACTTCGGCAGCTTCTTGCTCCGGTTTTTCTTCTCCTGCCTCCTGGCTGCCTTCCAGAAGGCTGAGAAAGTCTTCCCAATTGGAGGGAAGTGCCGGGGTTGCCTTGAGGGCATTGATGATGATGCCGGTGCGAATATCGGTCATGAGTTGTTCGAAGAGGACATAGGCATCCGTTTTGTATTCAGTAAGCGGATTTTTTTGTCCTTGAGCCCGGAGATTGACTCCATCCCGCAATTCTTCCATGCTGCTGAGGTGTTCCTGCCAGTTGTTGTCAATCATCTGGAGCATCAGGGAGCGGAGGGAATAATCCATATATTCGGGAGAAAGGACCTGTTCCTGTTCATGGAAGCTTTTGGTTAGTTCTCCGATGATGATGTCGGCGATTTCTTCCTGGGTTTTCTCTTCGAGTTCGGAGGTTTCCTGAGGAAGGGAGATGGAATAGGTAGCTCCCATCCATCCGAGAAGGGAATCGATATCCGTGTCTCCCTCGGCATTTTTGATGTTCTCGGCAACCTGCCGAGGGATCATATCCCGGAGGAGATCGAAGAAAATGTCTTCCGGGTGCTCGGTTTTGAGGACCTCGTTGCGGAAGCTGTAGAGGACTTCGCGCTGAGTGTTCATGACATCGTCGAAGTCGAGGACATGCTTGCGCCATGAATAGTTGCGTTGCTCTATCTGTCGTTGGGCATTTTCTACTGTGGCGCTTGTGGGGATGCGCCGGGAGTCCGGTTCGTCCAGGGAATCTTCGATCATGCGGCTGGATTCCCGAACATCGCCGAAATTGCGTAGAAGGTCGTCTTCCAGTGAAATGAAAAACTGAGTGACGCCCGGGTCTCCCTGACGTGCCGCGCGTCCGCGTAGCTGGCGGTCGATGCGTCTGGATTCATAGTGCTCGGTACCTAAGACAAACAGGCCTCCCAGTTCGGCAACGCCCTCTCCAAGTTTGATATCGGTTCCGCGTCCCGCCATGTTGGTGGAGATGGTCACGGCTCCTTTTTGTCCAGCGAGGGCGACGATTTCCGCTTCACTCATATGGTTCTTGGCGTTGAGGACGACATGAGGGATGTGAAGTCTGTTCATCATGCGGGAGAGCGTTTCCGAGGCATCGACACTGGCTGTACCGACGAGAATGGGCTGACCTTTGGCGTGGATTTCTCGAATACGGGCAATGGATGCGACGTATTTATCGTATCGAGTCTTGAAAATCAGGGCATTCAGATCAACCCGGCAGCATGGTTTGTGAGTTGGAATAGGAAGGACGTCGAGTTTGTAGATGTCGTGGAATTCCGCAGCCTCCGTTTCGGCAGTGCCTGTCATGCCTGCCAGTTTGCTGTACATGCGGAAGTAGTTTTGAATTGTGATCGTGGCGTAGGTGAGATTGTCCTTTTCCAGTTTGAGCCCTTCTTTGGCAGTAACGGCTTGGTGGAGACCGTCTGACCAGCGGCGCCCCGGCATTTCGCGGCCCGTATGTTCATCAACGATGACGACTTCTTCGTCCCGGATCACGTAGTCGACATCTTTTTCAAACAGGCAGTATGCCTTGAGCATCTGGTTGGTGGCATGAAGGGAAGCTCCCGCCTCGGCCAATTCTTGTTGGACACGGACTTTTTGCTGTTGGCGCGTTTCTCCTGGGTAAGGGGATTCAGCCAGTTTTTTGTTGATATCGGGTAAGATGAATGCGGCCGGATCCCCGGGAGCCAGGAATTGACGTCCCCGTTCCATGAGTTCGGCTTCGCGTCGTTTGCGGTCAACGACGAAAAAGAGTTCTTCCTTGAGGTCAATAAGGGGTTTTTTACTTGCACCTCGATGGAAACGGTTTTCCGTTTTCTCGACTAGAAGGAGAAGATCGGGGTTTTCCATCAATCGCATGAACATGCGGTTGCGTGGTTGTCCTAGTTTTACTTTGAAGAGGATTCTTCCGGCAGCCTTTTCGTCTCCGGACTCGTAAAGGCGCTGGGCTTCGGCAACTAATTCGTTGCAGAGAAGGGTTTGTTTTTTGTAGAGCTGTTCTACGGTGGGCTTGACTGCTGCAAATTGAGTTTCGTCGCCGGAGGTTGCAGGGCCGGAGATGATGAGGGGAGTGCGGGCTTCATCGATCAGGATAGAGTCGATTTCATCGATCAGGGCGAAGTAGTGACCGCGCTGGACCTGTTCGTCAAGACTGGTTGCAATGCCGTTGTCGCGGAGGTAGTCGAAACCGAATTCGGAATTGGTACCGTAAGTGATATCACAGAGATATTGGCTCTTGCGCTCGGCATCGGGCATTTGGTTTTCAATACATCCAACGGTTAGTCCCAGAAAGTTGTAGAGGAATCCCATCCATTGGCTATCCCGTCGGGCGAGATAATCGTTCACTGTAACCATGTGGACTCCCTGACCAGTGAGGGCGTTCAGGTAGACGGGCAGAGTGGAGACGAGAGTTTTGCCTTCTCCGGTTGCCATTTCGGCAATGTAGCCTCGGTGGAGGGCAATGCCGCCCATGAGCTGAGTATCGAAGTGGACCATATCCCATACCATTTCCTGATCGCAGACATTGGTGGAATGGCCGCAGAGGCGACGGGCTGCGTTTTTGACGACGGCAAAGGCGGATGGCAGAATTTTATCCAGATATTTGTCCCTCATTTTCGGGAATTGCGGGGAGATGGCGGCAAAACTTATCTTGGCCGCGTCTAGGCCGGCAGGAGTTGCTTCCACATGTTTGGGAAGGGAAGGGAAGTCGGGGCGCAGTGCATCGAACCTTTGTTGGATAGTCTTGGCCCAAGCAGCTATTTGACCGGGATCGGCTTCGTCGATCATTTTTTTTCTGGGAAGTTCCAGAGGGAGGAAGCGGTGGAGCCAGGACTGCCATTCTTTTGTCATGGCCTGCAGTTCATCGTCCTTTTTGGATTGCAAGGAGCGTTCGAGTTCGTTGATTTTTGCGACGATAGGCTTCAGTTTGTTGATTTCGCGCGTGTTTTTGCTGCTGAAAATTGTGGAGATAAAATTGAACATAAAAAAATGGGGTGAAGGTGTTTGGCCCGGGGGATAGTACGGGCGCTGATGAGGGTAAATGGAATGTGCCTGTTACATACGGCACAGTAGACCGTCGGAATATAAGACGGAATCAAACGAGAATAAGGGACTGCCGTGGTATCAGTGAGGCCGCAGCTTGTCGTAGGGAATGATTTCCTGATAGGAAAGACAGGGAGGAATGTCCTCAAGTATGGCTAAAGTTTCCCCGTCCGGGAGCGAAGCTACAATTTCCGACAAGGGAGATGGGGGAAAGGAAGATACTGTGGAATTGGAGAACCCGGCAGTAACGTCTGTTAGGTATTTACTGGCACCTGCTTTGTAAGAAAATTGATATGGGAATCCGGCAAGGAGGAGGGATACTCTGTCTAATGATTCTTCTGTGGAATCATCGTTGAAATCGCCAGGCAGCTCTTCCTTGTTTTTTCTGATACTTTTGAATCTGCCATAGCGATCCATTCCGTATTTGCCGGATCCGGAACTTACGCGTCGCTGGCGTTGCAGTCTGTGTTCTTCTTCGTTCCAGATGGAGGCAATTTCCGAAGCGTTTGCTGTTGCGCAATGAGACGTCTGTGCCAGATATCCGTTACCCGTCGCCTCCCGGAAGGAATCCTTCCCCATACCCAGACAGCACAGGACGGCAGCCAGGAAACTGAGGAGATGGAAAAGGGAGGACAACATGAAAAGAGGAAGTTGACTAGTATGTACGTTCCAATCGGGGAGATCTGTCAACAGAATGAAGAAAAAACCTTTCCCTTACGGATAACGTTTCAGAAATACTCTGTCTGGCATGATGTACAAGAACGCAATTTGACATTGCTTCCGGGACATGGTGGTGCATCAATGGTAGCATATGCTGGCGAGATGGAGAAATAGCAAGGGGCAGGCGTATTTTGGAGTATGGGAAACCGTCTTCAGGTATGCGATTTTGTTGTGGCTGCTCTGTTTTACATTGATGGCAATTCCGGAATTTAAGAACTATTCGCCTCAGGCGTCATATGCGATGAATGTGTATGACTTCGTGATCAGGATTTTCTTCCTGCTGGAATTTTTCACGCGTCTGATAGTTTCTCGGCATCGCTTGAAGTATTTATTCAGCTTCATGGGAATCATTGATTTACTGGTATGCTTGCCCGTGATCCTGATTTTGGAAGGAATGAACCCGGAGGAAGTTCACTATTCTTTTCGCATGGTTCAGTTGCTGTGTATTTTCAAATTGGCCCGGTTCAATAAGGCTCTGGATCCATTAAAGAAAGCCTTTGGAATGATCCGGAACGAATTTGTGGCTTTCGTTGTTGTCTTTTGCTTTCTTCTCTATTTTCTAGGCATGGGTACTTACCTGGCGGAGCGCGAAGTACAGCCTGAACATTTCGCTTCTATTTTGGATGGACTCTGGTTCGGTGTTGAAACATTGACGACCGTCGGCTATGGAGACATCGTGCCGGTGACTCCTATGGGAAAGCTCTTTTCCGGGTGCATCATGTTCCTGGGGATTGCCCTGATCGCCATTCCTACTGGTCTGATTACATCGGCCATCACTCGCATTTGGCAGCAAAAGGAATTCTTGAACACCATGAAGCAAAATTCTCCGGCCAAAAGTACCAGCCCTCCAGCTTCTGCTTCGGATGCGGGAAAAGATTGATCTTCGTCGGAAATTGGGATAATAAAGGAAACTAAAGTTTGTTCCATGTCCCTCTTTTCTGTCCTCCAGTTTTTACGGGTGCTTATTCCTATTGTAATGATTGGAGGGGCAACTTTGTTCTCTTATGCAGGGGTTGCTGGGGAAAAACCTAATATCCTGGTCATTCTGGCAGATGATATGGGTTGGTCGGATGCAGGCTGTTATGGTTCGGAAATCAGGACTCCTGCCATTGATTCCTTGGCGCGTGAGGGAATGTTATCGACCCGTTGCTATACGATTCCTCGCTGCTCGCCGTCCCGGGCTGCATTGATGACGGGGCGTTATCCGCAATCCGTGGGCATGGGACACTTGGATAATGATCTGGAGTTGCCCGGATACCGCGGGAGGTTGGACCCTTCCTGTCGGACTCTCCCGGAAATCCTCGGTGAGAAGGCTGGTTACAGAACCTACATGTCCGGCAAATGGCATTTGGGTAGCAAAATCGGAGAACGCCCTTGGGAACGTGGATTTCAACGCTACTTCGGGCTTTTGAGCGGCGCGAATTCTTATGTGACCCTTGACAAGGGGCGTCTGATGGCAGAAGACGGCAAAATACTCGAAGCGGCTGATTTGCCGGAAGATTTTTACATGACCGAGGCAATTACACGGAAAGCGCTCTCGTACTTGGATGACGCTGCAAAACATCCGGATATGCCTTTTTTCATGTATGTTGCCTACACGGCTCCCCATACGCCGTTGCAGGCAAGCAGGAGGACAATTGATTCGTACAAAGGCACCTATTCCGAAGGCTTTGAGGCCGTCCGCCTCAAGCGGTTTAAGAAACAGAAGTCTCTTCATATCATTCCGGCAGACACGCAAATACCTGAAAATAGAAAACTTCCTGATACAACAACACGCGAAGAAGATATGCGGATGGCTATTTACGCCGCCCAGATCACGGACATGGACGAAGGAATCGGACAAATTCTTGATCGGTTGAAAAAATACGGAATGGAAGATAAGACTATTGTCTTGTTTCTTTCCGACAATGGGGCGACGAACGAAAATCCGGCTCGAGTCTACAGCCCTTATCCGGGAGAGAAGTGGACGCGCGCCGGGTATGGCAAAAACTGGGCAGTCGTTTCCAATACTCCGTATTTCGGGTTCAAATCCGGGACGTACGAAGGAGGGGAATCTATCCCTTGTCTGGTAAAATACCCTGGTAAAATACCTGCCGGTAAACGTTTTGATGGTATGATGCACATGATTGACATTGCTCCGACTTTGTTGGAATGCGCCGGAGTGCCGGCGCTTGCTGAAATGAATGGCATCAATCTGCTTCCCTATTGGCAGGAAAATCGGGTTGGAAGTCCTTCTCCTTGGAAAAATTCCGTAGCCGCGGGCCTGCCTGAACGTATCTTATGTACTGAACATGAAAAGAAAAGATCTGTTCATTCTTTGTATTGGAAGCTGCATAAAAATGTCCGAGAACGGCAATGGTCTCTGTTTGCCAGCGATGATCGTTGTGAACTAAAAAATGTTGCTTCTGTCCATAAAGATGTTGTGGCAGACTTAGCCAAACGTTATGAGAACTGGGCTCGTTCGAATAACGTCGATGAAAGCATGAGAACCTATTGGCCTCTTCTCAAGGGAAAACAGGAAGAGAAGAAAAAATAATTGCTCATTTAGATCTCATTGTAATGATGTTATGGAAATGTTGGGGAAGCATTTCAAAAAATAATTACAAAGACTGATTGACAAAAACCATGTGACCGTTACTATGAGCGGCACCCCAACCGAGGGGATCACGCCGAAAGGGCAGACCCGCAACGACCCGGAGCTTGAAGAAAGCGAGAGGGACGGAGGGCTGGCCGGCCGGGTGAGAGCGAAGGAAAAGGTTCCGAAAAAGGGG